>NZ_JAFNON010000017.1:0-15326 GCF_026536245.1 Gilliamella sp. B2824
TTAAAGTTGTTTTACCATGGTCAACGTGGCCGATTGTACCAACGTTAACGTGGGGTTTTGTACGTTCAAATTTTTCTTTAGACATCTTAATGTTCCTTTATTTAACCACTTCCCTAATTCAATAGGGAAGTGTTACTTTATTTATATAAATAATTATTTCGCTTTACGAGCTTCAATAATTGCGGTTGCAATATTTGTTGGTGCTTCATTGTACTTCAAGAACTCCATTGAGTAAGAAGCACGACCTTGTGTTTGTGAACGAAGGTCTGTTGCATAACCAAACATTTCTGAAAGTGGAACTTGTGCTTTAACTGTTTTACCAGTTGCAGTATCTTCCATACCTTCGATCATACCACGACGACGGTTTAAGTCACCGATAACGTCACCCATATAATCTTCAGGGGTTTCAACTTCTACTTTCATAATCGGTTCTAAAAGCACAGGTTTAGCTTTCATGAAGCCTTCTTTAAATGCCATTGAACCGGCAATTTTAAATGCCATTTCTGATGAGTCGACATCATGGTAAGAACCATCAAAGATAGTGACTTCAACATCAACAATTGGGTAACCAGCAAGAACACCGTTTTTCATTTGTTCTTGACAGCCTTTATCAACTGCTGGGATGTATTCTTTAGGAACCACACCACCAACAATTTCGTTGTTGAATTTGTAGCCTTCGCCACCCGCTTCCAATGGTTTGATTTTTAACCATACATGACCATATTGACCACGACCACCAGACTGACGAACAAATTTACCTTCTTGTTCAACTTCATTGCGAATTGTTTCACGGTAAGCAACTTGTGGTTTACCAACATTTGCTTCCACTTTAAATTCACGTTTCATACGGTCAACGATGATTTCTAAGTGTAGTTCACCCATACCAGAAATAATGGTTTGACCTGATTCTTCATCAGTGTGTACACGGAATGAAGGATCTTCTTGTGCTAGTCGACCTAAAGCAAGACCCATTTTTTCTTGGTCAGCTTTAGTTTTTGGTTCTACTGCAACAGAAATAACGGGTTCAGGGAACTCCATTCTTTCAAGAATGATAGGTGCGCTTTCAGCACATAGTGTATCACCTGTTGTTACATCTTTAAGACCGATTGCCGCAGCG
Source organism: Gilliamella sp. B2824 (assembly GCF_026536245.1). Taxonomy (NCBI): domain Bacteria; kingdom Pseudomonadati; phylum Pseudomonadota; class Gammaproteobacteria; order Orbales; family Orbaceae; genus Gilliamella; species Gilliamella sp. B2824. Next base: position 1,118 of record NZ_JAFNON010000017.1, read on the forward strand.
ATGTCACCAGCGCGAACTTCTTTGATTTCTTCACGTTTGTTAGCGTGCATCTGAACGATACGACCAAAGCGTTCTTTTTTATCTTTAACAGAGTTAAGAACAGTATCACCAGAGTTAACCACACCAGAGTAAACACGGAAGAATGTTAAGTTACCAACAAATGGGTCAGTTGCAATTTTAAATGCTAATGATGAGAATGGTTCATCATCACTTGAATGACGTTCTGCTGGTTCACCATCTGGTAATTCACCTTTAATCGCTGGAACATCAGTCGGTGCTGGTAAATATTCAACAACTGCATCAAGCATGAATTGAACACCTTTATTTTTAAAGGCACTACCACAAGTTACTAAGATGATTTCATTAGCAAGTACGCGTTCACGTAATGCTTTTTTCACTTCTTCTTCAGTTAACTCTTCACCACCAAGGTATTTTTCCATTAACTCTTCGTTTGCTTCAGCTGCAGCTTCCATTAAGTTAGCACGCCATTCTTCGACTTGCTCAACCATGTCAGCAGGCACATCTTCATAAGTAAATGTTACGCCTTGATCAGCATCGTTCCAGTTAATTGCTTTACGTTTAAGTAAATCAACTACACCAGTAAATCCTTCTTCAGCACCGATTGGTAATACTAATGGAACAGGTACTGCTGCTAAACGTGTTTTGATTTGTTCTACAACACGTAAGAAGTTAGCACCCATACGGTCCATTTTGTTTACAAATGCGATACGTGGAACTTTATATTTGTTTGCTTGGCGCCATACTGTTTCTGATTGAGGTTGAACACCACCAACCGCACAGTAAACCATAACTGCACCATCAAGTACACGCATAGAACGTTCAACTTCGATTGTGAAGTCAACGTGTCCCGGGGTGTCGATGATATTGATACGGTGTGGTTCAAATTGTTGTCCCATACCAGACCAGAATGCAGTGGTCGCCGCTGACGTGATAGTAATACCACGTTCTTGTTCTTGTTCCATCCAGTCCATGGTAGCTGCGCCATCATGAACTTCACCAATTTTATGACTTACACCAGTGTAAAACAAAATACGTTCAGTTGTTGTCGTTTTACCTGCGTCAATGTGTGCACTGATACCGATATTGCGGTAGCGTGCTATAGGGGTTGTACGAGCCATATTAATCCTCTATTTAGAATCGTTTGCTTAATAAAATATCATTTAGGTGGACTGACAGTAGATATGTGCTGTCAGTCTATTTTCAAGCCACTTAATATAAGTGGTTGATTACCAACGATAGTGTGCAAACGCTCTATTAGCCTCAGCCATACGATGAACATCTTCACGTTTTTTCACAGCGGTACCTTTGTTTTCAAAAGCATCCATAAGTTCATTCGCTAGGCGTAAAGCCATTGATTTATCGCCACGTTTACGTGCAGCATCTACAATCCAACGCATTGCAAGTGCATTTCGACGAACAGGACGCACTTCAACAGGAACTTGGTATGTAGAACCACCAACGCGACGAGACTTAACTTCTACAGTTGGTCTTACGTTATCTAGTGCAACTTCGAAAGCTGCTAAGTGGTCTTTTCCACTACGCTCAGCTAATTTATCAAGAGCTGAATATACGATTGATTCTGCGATAGATTTTTTACCATCTACCATTAAAATATTGACAAATTTTGCCAGTAAATCTGAACCGAATTTCGGATCAGGTAAAATTTTTCTTTGACCGACAACATGACGACGTGGCATTGGAATACTCCGTTTATATGTTATAAATTTTCAGGTTTACCCAAAACTCAAATGAGTTAAATGGAATTTTATAGTTTGGCCTTACTTAACGGAGTACCATTAAGCTTTAGGTCGTTTTACACCGTATTTAGAACGGCTTTGTTTGCGATCTTTAACACCTGCGCAGTCTAATGCACCACGAACAGTATGATAACGAACACCAGGTAAATCTTTAACACGACCACCGCGGATTAAAATCACGCTATGTTCTTGTAAGTTATGACCTTCACCACCGATATAAGAAGTCACTTCAAAACCGTTGGTTAAACGTACACGGCATACTTTACGTAATGCTGAGTTAGGTTTTTTCGGTGTAGTTGTGTAAACACGTGTACAAACACCGCGTTTTTGCGGGCATGCTTCAAGGGCAGGAACGTTACTTTTCGCTTCCTTTAGGGCTCTTGGTTTGCGTACCAGCTGATTAATTGTTGCCATTAATAAGCTCCTGATTAATTAAAATAAATTTAAAATTGCATTTTAGATACGTAATTAATAACTGTAGACCAAAACCTATGTATATAAGTTTTGGGTCGCAAGATTCTAGACCCCAACAGGCATAATGTCAAGTATTACCACAAGTTGTTTGTCGGGTTTAACACATATTTAATATCAATATTAGCTAGGTATAGTTGAGTATCATCGGTAGGCGGATTATTTTTATCTTAGTAAGATTTTTAGCTACTAAAATAGTCTCTATTATACAGTTAGTTGTAATTGATAGTTTGAGTTTAGGTACACTTGTATTTTATGTGTAATTATTAACATAGTTTTATCGATAAAGATTAAAATTATATTAATCAAATTTTTGCATTAAAAAATGGTAATATTATACTGGATCTTGAATTTACCCTGTATCAAATAACATCGATGAAAAGCGAATCTTACAAAGTTGTTTTACTCTTTAATGCAAACAATATTTATGACCGCCAAATATTAAAGGGCATAGGCGATTATTTGAAATTGCATAATATTCATTGGAATATTTATATTTCAGAAACCCTGCGTTATGATGCAAAAGCCGCTTTTCATTTTGATTGTGATGGGATTATTGCCAATTTTGATGATCCGGATATTGAAGATTTGCTGGCTAAAGAAACCATTCCTATTATTGGTGTTGGCAGCTCTTACCATGATCACGTAAGCTATCCAAACGTACCTTATGTGGCAGCTGATAATTATGCCATTATCGAAAGTGCGTTTAATCATCTATGCGAAAAAGGCATCCATCAATTTGCTTTTTATAGTATACCAACAACGCGATATTGCCGCTGGGCAGCAGTAAGAGAAAAAATATTTGAGCAGATCTTAGCGCAAAAAGGCTACCAAGGGGTTATATATCAAGGTATGACCACCTCGCTGGATAATTGGCAAGAAAGCCTAGATAAACTGTCTAAATGGTTACTCACTTTACCGATTAATACAGGCATTATTGCAGTCAATGACGCCAGGGCGCATCATATTTTGCAAGCTTGTGATAGGGTGGGAATAAAAATACCTGAACAGTTATGTTTGATTGGGATTGATAATGAAGAAGTGATCAATAATTTGTCGATGGTGTCGTTATCGACTGTCAAGCAAGGGACTGAAGAGATGGGATTTAATGCGGCAAGTTTATTAAATAAACAGTTCGCAAAAGGCAAAATTTCAACAGAACCACTCCTTATAGCACCTAAAAAAATTATTGCTCGGCGCTCAACTGATTACCGATCAATACAAGATCCATATGTAATTCAAGCTATGCACTATATCCGCGATTATGCTTGTAAAGGAATTAAAGTTGAGCAAGTTATTTCTGAAATGCAAATATCTCGATCAAACTTAGAACTTCGTTTTAAAGCGTCATTAGGTAAAACAATTCATTGTGTCATTCATGAAGAAAAGTTTAATCGAGCCAAATACCTATTAATTGAATCTTCACTGTCGATTCAAATGATTTCTGAGCAGTGTGGTTACCCCTCTGTACAATACTTTTATTTTTTATTCAAAAAGCTTTATGGAATGACACCTAAAGATTATAGAAATAAGTATGCTGTCAATAAAACTTCATCATGATATCGCGTTAATAAAAATTAGGTTGTATCACTTTATCACCAGAAAAAAATTGCTTGTTACTGACAAAATTTTTCTGGTGTGAATAGACTATTTTTTAACTGAACCGATCGATAATATAGCTATACCCCCCATTGTTGCAAATATCAATGAAACGATAAAAATTGCAGAAAAGCCAAATACTGAAATAACAAAAGCAGCAATAATTGGCGCTAGTGCTTGGGTAATAGTATTGCCTAGATTGTAAATACCTAAAAAGAATGCTATGCGATTTTTATCGGGAATCACTTTTAAATTTAATAAATTGTCGAGTGAATTCCAGATCCCCATACCAATACCAGCAGTGAAGGCATAAATAAGGACACCATTTAGGTTTGGATAAATAAATAAGCTTATTGCACCAATACCTAAAAAGATGGTGGATAGTCCAACAGGTAGTTTTAGAATTTTTAATTTATCGGAGATTGGTCCTGCAATGAACCCCATTAAAATGCCTAATATAAGCATAATCAAATTAATTAGCTGAATTGAATTTTGGGTTGCTTGCGCATCATGGTGGATAAAATCGGTCATGATATATAATAAGTAACCTGCAATAGTAAAATTACTGACACCTTGAAAGAGTTTACCAATTAGCGCTAAGTAGTAGTCTCGTCCAATTGACCACTTAGGGAAAATTGTTAACGCACCACTAAAACTATTTTGCTTTCTGATTGCACGATGGGTGGTTGCTTGATTTAGATTAGCTGGCTCTCGCACTATGATGACAGCAATTAATATACCAATAAATGCCAGCACACCAAAGATAACAAAGCCAAACCGGAAATTACCTAAAAACATTGCAGCAATAATGGTAAAGCCATTATTACCAAGTGCCATTCCCAGCCCACCATAGGCACTCGATGCGGTGCCTTTTCTATCGTCAGCGGCAAAATCTATCCAAGCCACCATGGGCGCAACAATAAAATTCAATGCGATTTGACCAAATAACCAACAGCCCAGTAAAAAAGGTATGCTATCAGCCGTTGACGCTAATATCATAGCAAGCATGAAAGCGATGCCACCACAAATTATCCAAGGTGAGCGATTACCAAATTTTGAGCGTGTTCGATCTGATAAATAGCCTGCAAGCATATTGGATATTGCCGCAATCACCATACCGCAGGCAGAAAATAGGGCTAATAGATGGATCTTGTTGGCTTCATCAATTTGTTGAATTAATGCCGGTAAAAAGAGACTTGATGCAGCAATATATGGACCTAACCACGATGCAGGACCAATGATTAGCCCAGGGATAAGTCGAGTTAATGGAATCGTTATTTTCATAATATATCGCCTTAAATCTCAATCATTATTTATTACATAGTAATAGTCAAAGTCAGCATAAGATTGATGCTGATAGCTATCGACAGAGGCAATAAAATTAAATAAGCCAGTAAATCCACCTATTTCACCCGGCTCGCCATTAACGCCTTCATCAGATAAGTAAAGGACATCCAAATTACTCATGAAAGATAGCCAAGCGTTATCGCGTTTGTAAAATAGTTCAATAATACCTTGTTGATAGACTATTTTGAGTTCAACAACACCATGAGGTATAGCAACACGGTGATTGGTGAACTCGATTCGAACGCCTAACTTTGCTTGTAGAAGGCTAAGAACGGTAGTTTTTAGTTGTTCGCTATAGGTTAAGTGAAAGTAAATCCAATTATTGGCATCATAGTAAAGCCCAACGCCTGCCGTTTGTGAATAATGCTCGGGCTGGAATTCGACTTTGGTTTGAACATGATAATTAAACGATGTGGTCCTTGTTGCCATGATAGCCGGATTAACTTGAGAAAATAGCGAATTTTGCCCATATATTCTGAGATGACTTGTGCGTTCATAGCTATTGACCCAATTAGTGGTTTGATTTCTATAAGGTGTCATAAAACGTAATGAATATGATCCATCAAACTCATCAATCACATCGTGATTGAGTGGCTTACCAAGTGGTAGTTCAGAGTCGAAATCCATTTTAGCTAAATTAGAACCATCAGCCATGACTAACCAACCGTCGTCAGTCCACTGCATCTTTTGGATTGAAGTTTCGCGTCCAAGTGGATTTAGTAATGTGTTTTTTATCGGTCTGGACATCAGATGAGCAATGTACCAATCGCCATTTTGTGTCTCAACTAGTGAACCATGTCCAGCTTTTTGCATGATTGAGTTAGGATTATACATTTCAAAATGACCCGCATCAGGATCGCCCAATGAAAATAGATGATTAGGCGAAGATGTCACAATGGGTTCTAATGATGGATGAGGTTGGTAAGGGCCAAAAATAGTTTTACTACGCCCAATTTCAATGCCATGTGCATAACCGGTCCCTCCAGCTGCGATTAACAGATAATAATAATCCTGTTTTTTATAAAGTTGTGGTGCTTCGGCGCAGCCTCGTGTGGTGAAACCTTGTGTAAGGCGAACCCAAGGGCTTACTAATTTTTTATGGTCTAAATCGATTTCGGCTATTACGATATGACCCGGTGCTTGATAACCTTGACGTGTTTCCCATTCTAAAATGGTTAAATAATGTTTACCATCCTCATCATGAAACAGTGCAGGATCAAAACCTATTGAGGTGATGTAGATAGGTGCAGACCAAGGACCCTGAATATTATTGGCACACGTTACATAGGTATCGGCATTAAATTCTCGTCCGGCCATATTGATCATGTGAGAGTAAATAAGCCAATATTTTTTGGTGATGCCATCGTACGATAAATGTGGGGCCCATATTCCTGCTGGTGTATGTGTTCCTGATAAATTAATTTCTCCTTGTTTAAACACATAGTCAATAAGTTGCCAATTGGCTAAATCAGTTGATTTAAAAATTTGTATCGCTGGTAGCCAATGAAAAGTTGAGGTTACAAGGTAATAAATATCATCGACACGAATAATCGATGGGTCGGGTGACATACCGGGGATAACGGGATTATTTATTTTTAGCATGTTATTTTTCTCTTATCGTTAAATTATTGATACTAAATGAAAAATATAAGTTGCATAACAGATAAATTAAAACGTGCTTTTCAATATAATTTATCTCTGTTTATTTTGTTATTATCAAATTTGGTTTTAAATTTATGAAATTTGGTTTATGAGATATTTGTCACAATCTGAAAAATATAAAAAAATTGGCAGGTAAATTAAGATTTTTAATTCTAAAAAAGATCTGCTTAGCATAGGTGGTGTGTAACAATCGCCAATCAAGCTAGCGGTAGTTTATTGACACAATAATGTTATGTTAACGCCTTTTTATTGGGAAGAGCGATTTACTTAAGTATTGATATGATTGGTTTTCGATAGTGGAAATAAAGGGGAAGATAACGTGATTCTTTCCCCTTTGATGAATCATTAACACATGAGTGGTTTTAGTTGCTGATAAATCTGTCTAAAAACAGCGCGTTGTTGTTGATATAACTGATAATTGTCACGATTCGGTTGATGCAGTTGAATTACTTTAGGTGAAGGTAATAATTCGTTTATAGGGGTATCTGGATGGCAAGCAATTTGGGCTAGTTTAGCTGCTCCTAATGCCGGGCCGACTTCACCGCCTTCACAATATTCAATAGGATAACCAGAAATATCACAGATTAATTGTCGCCAGTAGGCACTTTTTGCCCCACCACCAATTACCATTATTTTATCGGGCGAAATACCGGTTTTCGCAACGACATCGATACCGTCAGCCAGTGCGTAACTGACACCTAACAATATGGCTTTAGCTAAGTCTACTTTGTTGTGCTGATTAGTTAAGCCAAAAAATACGCCTTTCGCTTCAGGATTATTATGTGGCGTTCTTTCGCCAGATAAATAAGGTAAAAATTGGACGGGAGGTTTAGCATCAGTTTGATCGGTTTGAATTAATGAAATTAGCGTAGGTACATCTTTGATTGATAATAATTGGCAGCCCCAATCAAGACAAGATGCGCAGCTTAACATTACGGACATAAGATGCCAACGATCTGGTAATGCATGACAAAAACTGTGAATGGCCTGTTCTGGTTGACTAACAAAATGATCTGTGACAGCAAAGTAGACGCCCGAGGTGCCAAGTGATAACATCGCTTGCCCTGATTGATAGAGCCCAACACCAATTGCGCCAGCTGCATTATCACCGCCACCAGCAACCACCGGAATGGTATTTATTCCCCAGCTTTTTGCAACTTTATCGTTGACATAACCGGTGATTTGATTACCTTCAAATAGCGTCGGCATATGATGCCTGCTTAGTCCGCAAGCGGCTAATAGATCATCATTCCAATCACGTTTTTCAACATCTAACCACATGGTACCGGCTGAATCTGACATGTCTGATGCCAATTGTCCGGTAATGTTAAGACGTAAATAATCTTTAGGCAGGAGTACTTTATCGATTTTGGCAAAAATGTCTGGCTCATGATTTTTAACCCATTTGATTTTAGGCGCAGTAAAGCCAGCCATCATTAAATTACCGGTAATTTTTCTTGAATTCGGGACTTGCTGTTCTAATTGATGACACTCGGCATCGCAGCGGCCATCATTCCATAAGATGGCTGGTCTTAAAATTTGCAATTGTTTATCTAATAATACTGCGCCATGCATTTGCCCACTTAAACCAATCGCTTTAACGTGTTGTAAATCATGCAGTGAACGAAGTTCACGCATCGCTATATTGGTCGCTTGCCACCATTGATTTGGATCTTGTTCTGACCAAAGCGGAAAAGGGCGAGACACGCTAAGAGGTTGTGTTGTCGATGCGATAATGTTTTGCTGTTCATCCATGAGAATGACTTTTATACCAGAAGTGCCTAAATCAATACCAATATACATATATTTCTCCACTACAATGTTTATTAAGGCTACGGGTTTGTAGCCCTAATAAACTTATGTTGCCTAACAATTAGCCAAAAATGAACTTATTGACTAAGTTTTCAAGTTTTTCTTGCTCTCCACTACGTGTTTTTGGTTGTAATTTATGTTTTAGACTATACTCTGCAATTTGTTGTAATGACATTTTTCCCTGTAATATATCGTTACCCAGTTGTTTATCCCAACCAGCATAACGATTGGTAACACATTTGCTTAATGTTTGGCTTTCGAGCATTTTTGCCGCATTTTTTAATGATAACGCCATAGTATCAATGGCGCCAATATGACCATAAAAGACATCGTATTTATCAACGCTTTGACGGCGAATTTTGGCATCAAAATTTAGACCGCCTGTTTTAAAACCACCACTTTTTAGGATTTCATACATGACAAGAGTATTTTCTTCGACACTATTTGGAAACTGATCGGTATCCCAACCTAATTGTGGATCGCCTCGATTGGCATCAAGCGAACCAAAAATATCAAGAGAGATAGCTGAGGCAACTTCATGTTGAAAAGAGTGACCAGCAAGAGTGGCATGATTAGCTTCGATGTTAACTTTTATCTCGTTTTCTAGTCCAAATTGTTTTAAGAAGCCATAAATAGTGGCAACATCATAATCATACTGATGTTTGGTGGGTTCTTGAGGTTTAGGTTCGATTAGTAACGCACCTTTAAAACCAATTTTATGTTTGTTTTCAACAACCAATTGCATAAATTTACCCAGTTGTTGTCTTTCTTTACGCAGATCGGTATTTAAAAGTGTTTCATAGCCTTCACGACCTCCCCATAGCACATAATTTTGTCCACCAAGTTTATGTGTGGCATTCATCGCATAGACAACTTGTGTTGCAGCACAAGCAAAAACTTCTGGATCAGGATTAGTTGCTGCACCCGCTGCATATTTCGGATTAGTGAAACAATTTGCTGTACCCCAAAGTAGGTTAATGCCCGTTTGTTGTTGTTTTTCTAGCAAAATGTCAGTCATCGTGGATAAATTATTGATGTATTCTTGAATTGAACTCCCCTCAGGTGAAACATCCACGTCATGAAAAGCATAAAAAGGAACATTCATTTTGTAGAAAAACTCAAAAGCAATCTCGGCTTTTGCTTTAGCATTGATTAAAGGATCACTACTTTTTTGCCAAGGATAATCAAACGAACCAGAACCAAACATATCGGTACCTGCCCAACAAAATGTATGCCAATAGCAGATTGAAAAACGTAAATGTTCAGCCATTGTTTTACCTAAAATTATCTGGTTTGGATCATAATGTCGAAATGCAAAAGGATTATCTGATTGTGTTCCTTCATAGTTGATTCTATCTATTTTGTCGTAATATTGATTCATAATATTCCTCTAAATGATGCCTAATAAGTTAATGAGAGAGTTATCTTTGCTTGTTTTAATTTAGTGTTAAGCACAGTTGTGTTAATACGTTGTAATCAATATGCATTAAATTTGAAACTAACGACAATTATTAAATTTTGTAATTATTTTATGTTTTTTTATTTTTGTGATGCAGATCAAACTCTATAAGCACTCTAGTGACGTGTTTGGTAATGAATGATTTTTTTGACTGAATAATGCGGATTTTTGAAGATTAGTCGGTAAATAACTAAGCTATTACTACGGTGTTAATCGTAGCAATAGCTGTTTAAATTAGTGATGATCAATAAAGATAAATTTTAATGCGAACAATAATGCAAAAATAATTACACAAAGATTGAGTTCTTTAAATTTACCTGTACAGGTTTTTAATACCACATAGGAGATAAAACCAAGCGCAACACCTTCAGTAATTGCAAAGGCAAAAGGCATCATCAAAGCGGTAATAAATGCAGGCGTTGCATCGGTTAAATCAGACCAGTTAACTTTGACTAAACTTGAAACCATTAAAATACCGACAAATATGAGTGCGCCAGATGTGGCATAACTTGGTACTAAATGTGCAAGCGGTGATAAAAATGTCATCAGTAAGAATAAGATTCCAACCACAACAGCTGTTAAGCCAGTCCGTCCACCAACCGAAATACCCGCAGAACTTTCAATATAAGTTAATACTGAAGATGTACCAAATAATCCACCTAGAGATGAGCTAAAGCTATCGATTAATAGTGCTTGACGCATTTTAGGAAAGCGTCCTTTTTCGTCCGAAATGCCTGCTTTGTCGGTTAAGGCTAAAATTGTGCCTGATGAATCAAATAAGCTAACAATCATCACTGAAAAAATCACACCCATAATACCAATGTTGAATGAGCCAGCAAGATCGACATGACCAACAACTGGTGCGACACTCGGTGGCACTGCCGCTACACCTTGATACGTAATATTAGGATCAAGCCATAACGCCAGTAGGGTGACTACAAATATTGAAATTAAAACCGCTGCATGAAAATTGCGCGCTGCTAAAATAATAATAATAAAAAAACCAAGAGAGCCTAATAAGACTTTGAGTGATAAGATATTGCCCATGGTTAAGAGTGTTGCCGGTGAACTCACGACTATGCCCATATTTTGGAAGCCCATAAAGGCAATAAATAGTCCAATACCTGCGCTAATTCCTACTCGTAAACATTGTGGAATATGCTCAATTAACCAATGACGTACTTTAAACAGTGATAAAGCAAAAAAGACTAAAGAACCCCAAAATATCGCGCCCATGCCAATTTGCCAGGAATAGCCCATTGCGCCGCAAATCCCATAAGCAAAAAAAACGTTAAGTCCCATCGCGGGGGCTAATGCGATTGGTAAATTGGCAAATAAACCCATTAAAATAGTGGCAACAGCTGTCACCACACAGGTGAGAACAAATACCGCAGAAGTATCCATGCCGGTTGCAGATAAGATAGACGGGTTAACAAAGATGATATAAACCATAGTAAGAAAGGTGGTACAACCAGCAATGATTTCGGTGCCAATGGTGGTTTTTTTCTCTTTCAATTGAAATACTTTTTCGAATATTGAATTCATAAGTTAAGGCCTAATTTTGATTGATAATAGTCAATGTGCATTTAGTGTGTCTTTGCTGTGTTTATCTAAAATTTTTGTAAGCCAAAAATAGAAAAGATGCGAAGTATTCGCTCCACATCTTACAATAAACAGAGTTTTTACTGCGTTATTATTGCCAGTTATTTATTTAGGTCAAGTGTTATTCTATCGGACTACCATTTCCTGCGGCAAGATTAGCATTTACCGGAATATCTATTTTAACTTTTAAATTATTGTTAGTATTTGAAGTTTCCATATCAATCGACATGGTTTGACTAACTTGATATTGATTATTTGTTTCATGTTCTTTATCAATATTAAGAAACTGTAAAAGGTGATTTGCAATCTCTTCTTCACCGGTAACAACTTTGGTTGCACCATGTTCTTCAATATATTCGATTTCATCTTCGTAAAATGCTCGTACATAAATTTCTAAATCAGGATTCACCGTTTTTGCCTGTTGTGATATTTCTGCTGATTTATAGCCATTTGGCGAGGTAATAATTAACCATTTGGCTGATTTGATATGAGCAAAATTGAGGATCCCCGGCTTTATTGCATTACCAAATACCGCAATTAATCCATCATGGCGAATTTTTTCAACTAAAGTTAGTGACGGCTCGATCACAATAAACGGCACGTGATGGGCAATTAATTTTTCGGCAATCATACTACCTAATCTATCATAGCCAATTAAAATAGCATGGTTTTTAACCTCGGGTATTTGTTGGTTAATTTCAATAATGGGATCAATCATTCTATCAACAATGTTTTCAGTGCGTGATAAGTAGTATTCGAGCAAATTAAATATGAAGGGATTTAGCACAATAGATATGATAGAACCAGCTAAAATTAGGCTATGCGCTTCATCAGGAAAGATCTGTAAAGTGATACCTAATGCCGCAAGAATATAAGCAAACTCACCAATTTGCGCCAGACTTGCTGAAATAGTTAAAGCGGTGCGTTTAGAATAACCAAATAATCTGACTATCAAATATGCAGCAAGTGATTTGCCTAAAATGATTATTACAATAACCGACAATACGGCAATAGGATGAATCAGTAATATTTGGGGTTTGAATAACATTCCAACTGAAACAAAAAATAGTACGGCAAAGGCATCTTTTAATGGCAAGATATTTTTAGCGGCCCGATGGCTGAGATCTGATTCAGTTAATACCATTCCGGCAAAAAAAGCGCCCAATGCAAATGAAGCGCCAAACAGTTGTACTGCTGCTAAAGCAATACCTAAAGCAATAGCAAGTACGGTTAGTGTGAACAGCTCTTCAGAACCTGTTGCGGCACTTTTGGCTAATAGCCAAGGAATTGTTCGTCGACCAATTACAATCATGATAGCGATAAAAAGAATTACAAGACCTATAGTTTTGGCGACTTCTTTGACAATATCGATTGTATTATAGTTATCGCTATCACTAAACATGGTAGCAATCGCCGGTAGCAATACTAACGTTAACACCATGACCAAATCTTCCACAATTAGCCATCCCACTGCAATTTTACCGCGACGACTCTCTATCAGATTTCGATCTTCTAGGGCTCTGAGTAATACAACTGTACTTGCAGTAGATAAGCACAGCCCAAACACTAATCCCGTTAAAATCGGCCATCCAATCAAGCTAGACATACCCATTCCAAGTAATGTGGCAACGGTAATTTGAACAATTGCACCGGGAATAGCAATGTTTTTTACTTGCATAAGATCTTTTAATGAAAAGTGTAACCCTACACCAAACATTAATAAAATAATGCCAATTTCTGCTAGTTCTTGCACAATTGATGTATCTGCAACAAATCCAGGTGTTGTGGGGCCAACAATAATACCGGCAATAAGATAACCGACTAGCGGGGAAATACGTAAACGATTAGCGAGTAATCCAAGTAGGGTGGCAAGTACAATGCCGCCGATGATGGCAATGAGTAAAGGCCCGGTGTCATGCATGTATACCTCCTAGCTTTGTAAAGGGTGAGTTTGAAAGTATGGAGTGTGTTAATGTTAACATAACATGATGATTTTTTGAATTAATAGATACAGTTATTCACCAATCACTGTAACAGGTAAATAGTTTGGTTTAAGCTTTATTTACTGTTCTTTGATAGGAATACTTGCTCTCAAATAAAATCGGCAATTTAACTATTTTATGCTTTAAGTCGGACAGTTAAACAATGTAGCTTTGATTGGATAAACAAACGGCGCTTTTTAATCAAGAGTTAACTTAGTTTTAGCCCACTTAGGTGGGCTAATGCATTTTATGCTAACTGTGTTATGCCGGTTTGTTCAGTGTCATTTTAACCTTAAGAATACGGTGACTGTCTACTTTGGTCGTTTCAATCGCTTTAAAAAAGGGGGATTGAGTCTTGCTTTGGTAGGGGACCAAACCATTTGTGATTGGTTCGATAGGTAACAAGTGCACTTTCATGAGGAGTTAACTTAGTTTTAGCCCACTTAGGTGGGCTAACTCATTTTATGCTAATTGTGTTATGTCGGTTTGTTCAGTGT
>NZ_JAFNON010000017.1:15424-43116 GCF_026536245.1 Gilliamella sp. B2824
TAGGTAACAAGTGCACTTTCATGAGGAGTTAACTTAGTTTTAGCCCACTTAGGTGGGCTAACTCATTTTATGCTAATTGTGTTATGCCGGTTTGTTCAGTGTAATTTTGACTTTAAGAATACGGTGACTTTCTACCTCGGCAATTTCAAATTGATAATCGCCAATTTGGATGGTATCGCCAACATTAAGCAAATGCTGCGCTTTTTCCATCAAAAGTCCCGCTAATGTATGATATTCTCTTTTATCATCAATAGGGATTGGGACAAATCGTATCAATTCTTCAACAGGAATATAACCATTGGCTATCCAACTATTATCCTCTAAGCATTGAATATCATGTTTGGCGTCGATTTCCTCTTCTTCGGTTGGAAAGTCCCCCGCGATGGTTTCAATAATATCTGTGACAGTCACAACACCTTGCATTGAACCAAATTCATCAACTACAAAGGCAAAATGGGTTTTAGCTTTTTTAAATTGCTCTAACGCAACTAATAACGAGACTGTTTCTGGAAAAATCAGCGGTTGTTTTATTAGTGCATTAATATCAATCGGCTCTTTGTTTTGTAGCACATCTTTTAAAAGATCATTAACCTGAATAATACCTAATGGTTCATCAATTGAAGCTGTATCAGTCACCACTAATCGAGAATGTGGATTATCGAAAATTTCTTTTAAAATAACTTCACGATTTTCATTAATGTTGATCATATCAACATTTAATCTCGAGGTCATAATACTGCTTACCGAACGCTGTGCAAGTCCGAGTACTCGTTCAACCATACTCAGTTCTTGATGATTAAATACTGATACTTTTTTATTGGCATCAGATACAACATCAACGGTATGCGTGTCTGGATCTTCTTCGGCATCGCCTTTAAGTAAATGTAATATGGCTTCGGCAGTGCGTTCACGTAATGGTTTTTTGTTTAACGCTTTACGGCGATTAAAGATCGCTAATTGATTGAAAAATTCAATCATAATCGAGAAGCCAATTGCGGCGTATAAGTAACCTTTAGGTATTGCAAAACCAAACCCTTCAGCAACTAAACTAAACCCAATCATCAATAGAAAACTTAAACAGAGGATAACGATTGTTGGATGTGAATTAACAAAATTGGCAAGCGGTTTACTGGCGACCATCATGATTCCAATTGCTATACATACTGCAATTATCATGACTGGAATATGTTCTACCATCCCAACAGCAGTAATCACCGAATCGAGCGAAAATACCGCATCAAGTACGACAATTTGTGCAACAACGGTCCAAAAATGAGATGTTTTTTTCGGTTTGCCATCTTCCTGTGAAGCACCTTCAAGTCGTTCATTGAGCTCCATGGTGGCTTTAAATAGTAAAAATATCCCTCCAATTAACATAATTAATTGGCGTGCATTAAAACTTATTCCTGAGATTGAAAATAATGGCGTTGTAAGGGTGACTAACCAGCCGGCAAACATTAGTAAAATAATGCGTGTAATTAATGCAAAAGCAAGTCCCGTGACGCGTGCTTTATCTCGTTGTTGGGGAGGAAGTTTCTCGGCAAGAATGGCAATGAAAACAATGTTATCAATACCAAGGACGATTTCAAGTACAACCAGAGTAGATAAACCAATCCAGATTGTAGGATCCATGATCCATTCCATATGTCAGGTGATTACCTCTAATAAATACAGCACATGCTGCCTAGTAATTCTGTCTGTAATTGACTAAATAATCAATAAAATATTTATAATTTTTGTCAAAATTTAGTAGTTTTGTGATTAAGAGTGGGGCGGTTTTTTACTTTAATGTAGGTGTTTCTTTGAAGTTTTGAACGAGATTGGGTGATTTTGGGGTAGGGTGAGGTTTTTGGTTCAGTGATTTTTTTATAACGATAATGGGGTCCGAGTAAAGAGGAGGTGTTAGGGGATTTTGCAAAAAATCCCCTAACTTGGACGTGTTCACTAAAAAAGAAAAATCAGCAAAACGGCTAATGTCCGAAACCCAAACCAAACAAAAAAATCTCTTTTAAGAAATTAAGAAATTTAAAAAACAAATTTGATGGATAAGTAGAAATGATTCCTGACAAAAATCACCAATCCTTAGCTGCGCCAGAACGTTGGCGTAAATAATACTAACAAGGTGAAGATTTCTAATCGGCCAAATAACATATCGACAACCATTACCCATTTAACTAAATCACTAACAGTTGCAAAGTTATCGCTAACACTACCTAACCCAACACCTAAGTTATTTAGGGATGAGGAGACAATGTAAAAAGAATCAGTTGCATCAACGCCTGTGCCCATAATTATAAATAGACTGATTAAAAAGACTAATGCATAGGCAGAAAAGAATCCCCAAACCGCTTCGATGATACGTTCGGGTACGACGCGGTTATTGAGTTTTAAGGTATAAATTGCGTTAGGGTGAATTAAACGCTTTAATTCACGCGATCCTTGCATAAAAAGTAACAATACACGCACTACCTTTAATCCACCACCGGTAGAACCAGCGCAGCCACCGATAAATGATGCAGAGAGTAAGAAAATAGGTAATGAAGACGGCCAAGTATTAATATCATCAACCGTAAAGCCAACGGTTGCGGCTATTGAGACTACTTGTAATATAATTTTATCAATACTTAGATGGCGTTGTGGTTGATAGACATAAATAACAAAAGCACAGATAATAATTAAAATTATAAGAATAAAAAGGAAGGTTCTAAACTCTTGATCTCGCCAATAAACACTGATAGAAAACCCATTTAGTGCCGCAAAATGTAGTGCAAAATTACAACCCGATAAAATTAGAAAAATGGTCACAATATAATTAATGGCCGGGCTATTAAAATAAGCTAGATTATTATCATGAGTTGAAAATCCGCCCATCGAAATCGTCGAGAAACTGTGTGAAATGGCATCAAATACATTCATGCCAGCAAGCCATAAGCAAACAGCACATAAGGTGGTGAGCAAAATGTAAATTGACCACAGTGTTTTTGCTGTTTCGGCAATACGTGGTCGCATTTTACTATCTTTTTGTGGGCCAGGAATTTCGGCCCGATAAAGCTGCATGCCCCCAACCCCTAATAATGGTAAAATGGCTACGGCTAATACGATGATACCCATCCCGCCAAGCCATTGTAGCAACTGACGGTAAAAAAGTAGTGCTTTAGGTAGATGGTCAAGATGCACAATAGTGGTTGCACCCGTTGTGGTCAAGCTAGAAAACGATTCAAAAAAAGCTGTGGTTAAGTTAAGGTTGATATGGTTGTCAAAAATAAAGGGAAAAGCGCCGATAGTCCCTAATACTAACCAAAATAGTACAACAATAAAAAAACCTTCACGCGTAGTAAGTTCATGGCGATGATTTCGATTAGGAAGCCATAAAACACAACCTAAAACTAATGATGCGAAAAATGAACGGACAAAAATCGCTCCCGCACCATCACGATAAATCAACGCGACTAATGCTGGTAAAAGCATAAATATCGATAATAAGGCTATTAACAATCCAACGATTCTGATAATTGAACGCCAATGCATCATAATGATAGTCTCTACTTAAATCCTCGGGATGCTTTAATAAGATCATAAGCGGCTTGAATTTCTTGCGCACGTTTTTTAGCCGCTTCTAACATCTCTTTCGGTAAACCTTTTGATACTAGTTTATCTGGATGATGCTCATTCATTAATTTACGATAAGCGCGTTTAATTTCTGAGATTTCAGCTGTTGGCTCAACGCCCAAAATTTTGTAAGCATTTTGCAAATCTGATTGAGTCGAGCGACCTTGGTAACCACCATAATTATTGTTCTGATTATATTGACTATGTTGGTTGTACTGATTTTGAGAATAACTATAACTATTTTGACCAAAATGATAGCTCGCCATCATCATTTTGATATACGCTGCCATTTGCTGACGAGGTATATTGAATTCATCTGCTACAATAAAAAGAATGTCTAACTCTTTATCATCCAATTGACCGTCAACCAGCGCGGCTTGAATGAGTTGTTCACAAAAAATATTTAACACATTACGTCGGTAACGATATTGTGCATAGAGTTCAGCCAAACGTGAACGTAGTGGGTAATCACTAGCTTTACCGCGATTGAATGACTCTTGAGCTAACTGGCGGCTGTTATTATCAAGTTGTAATCTATCCATAAATTGGCGAGCTAGATTGATATCATCTTGGGTCACCACACCTTTAGCTTTACTTAAATGTCCCAATACTTCAAAAACAACGGTTAAATAGAGCGTTGGATTTGCTTGGGTTCGTTGATTGGTTAATTTATTGCAAAATGCTTGATAAAGCATAGGACCAATAAAAAGACCCAGTATAAACCCCCAACTTGTTTTTAAGACAATGCTTAACACAAAGCCTGTAATAATCGCCCAAATAAAAGACATATTATTCGTTCACCTCAATTCGATCTATTTTTTGTAGCCCGCGAGGTAAAGCACTACCTTTACGCGCGCGTTCTGCGGTAAATTTTTGTAAATCAGCAGGATAAAGCGTTAGTTTGCGTTTACCAACATGTAAGGTTATTGATGTAGTTGGTGTGATTAACATCATATACGCTAAACTATCATCACTACCGGCAAGTGAAATAATTTTATTACCTTTGCCTTTGGCTAATTCGGGTAAATCTTTTACCGGGAAAATTAACATACGCCCAGCTTTAGTGATAGATAACAGTAAGCTTGCTTCATCAGTAATTTCAATAGGTGGTAATACCTGAGCCTGATTAGATAAATTAATGATAGCTTTACCATTACGATTGCGCGCAACTAAATCACTAAATTGACAAATAAAACCATAACCTGCACTTGATGCTAGTAATAATTTTTGATTTTCATTAGCTGACATAAGGACATGTTCAACTATTGCCCCAGCAGGGAGAGCCAATTTTCCGGTAAGCGGTTCGCCTTGACCTCGAGCAGATGGTAATGTATTGGGTTCAATGGCGTAGCTGCGACCAGTAGAATCAATAAAGACAACCGGTTGATTACTTTTACCTTTGGCTGCCGCTTTGAAGCTGTCTCCCGCTTTATAACTTAGCCCAACGGGATCGATATCATGACCTTTTGCCGCTCTTACCCAGCCCATTTCGGACAGCACAATAGTAACGGGTTCGGACGGTGTTAATTCTTGTTCGGTAATCGCTTTCGCTTCGCTACGTTCAACAATTGGCGAACGGCGATCGTCGCCATACTTTTCAGCATCTTGCTGTAACTCTTTTTTGATTAAATTACTGAGTTTTCTTGGTGAGTCAAGTAGAGCTTGTAGTTGATCGCGTTCTTTAGCTAGATCAGCTTGTTCGCCTTTAATGCGCATCTCTTCTAATTTTGCTAAATGACGCAGTTTTAACTCTAAAATCGCTTCTGCTTGTGTTTCACTTAAGGCAAATCGTTTAATCAATTCTTCTTTTGGATCGTCTTCATGTCGAATAATTTCAATAACTTCATCAATATTTAAAAAAGCTATTAATAAACCATCTAAGATATGAAGGCGTTTTAAAACCTTGTCTAAACGATAGTTTAAACGTCTGGTTACGGTATTACGGCGATACTCTAGCCATTCAGTAAGAATTTCAACTAAGCCTTTCACTGCTGGGCGGTTATCAAGCCCAATCATGTTCATATTAACACGATAACTTTTTTCCAGATCGGTTGTCGCAAATAGATGATTCATCACTTGTTCTAAATCAACGCGATTGGAGCGCGGTACAATCACTAGACGCGTTGGATTTTCATGATCTGACTCATCACGTAAATCTTCAATTAACGGCAGTTTTTTTGCTCGCATTTGTGCGGCGATTTGTTCTAATATTTTTGCACCTGAAACTTGGTGTGGTAGATCAGTAATAACAATATCACCGTCCTCTTTTTTCCAAACGGCACGCATGCGAATTGATCCGCGTCCAGTTTGATAAATCTTTGCAATATCTTCTGGCGAAGTAATAATCTCGGCTTCAGTTGGAAAATCCGGCCCTTGAATGTGAGCCATCACTTCACTCAGTGTTGCTTTAGGATTATCGGCTAACATAATAGCGGCATTAGCCACTTCACGGATATTATGCGGTGGTATGTCAGTTGCCATCCCTACTGCAATACCGGTGGTACCATTTAATAAAATATTGGGTAATCTAGCTGGTAACATTTTCGGTTCTTGTAATGTACCATCGAAGTTAGGGGTATAATCGACCGTGCCTTGTCCTAACTCGCCTAATAGCAGTTCAGCATATTTCGATAAGCGTGATTCGGTATAACGCATAGCGGCAAAGGATTTGGGATCATCTGGCGCCCCCCAGTTACCTTGTCCGTCAACTAAAGGATAACGGTAGGAAAATGGCTGAGCCATTAATACCATCGCTTCATAACAGGCACTATCACCATGTGGGTGATATTTACCTAAAACGTCACCAACGGTACGTGCTGACTTTTTAAATTTAGCTTGAGCATTAAGCCCTAATTCTGACATGGCATAAACAATACGGCGTTGCACTGGTTTTAAACCGTCACCAATAAACGGCAGTGCACGGTCCATAATGACATACATCGAGTAGTTTAAATAAGCGCTTTCAGTAAAGGTACGTAGCGATTGAACTTCTACTCCGTCATGAGTTATCTCACTCATTATTGTTCCTCTAAATCATTCTTTATGTTAGACATCAAGTTGGACTTGGTCACCTTTTTCTTGTAACCATTCACGGCGATCTTCTGAGCGTTTTTTCGCAAGTAGCATATCCATTAATGCCATGGTTTCTTCGGAATTATCTAATGATAATTGAACTAAACGGCGAGTATTGGGATCCATCGTTGTTTCACGTAGTTGCAGTGGATTCATTTCACCTAAACCTTTAAAACGTTGGACATTCGGCTTGCCTTTTTTACGTTTTAACTGATCTAAAATTCCTTCTTTTTCTTCTTCATCCAAGGCATAGTGAACCTCTTTACCAAGATCGATACGATAGAGTGGCGGCATGGCAACAAAGACATGCCCATGTTCGACCATGGCTTTAAAATGGCGAACAAAAAGCGCACATAGCAGCGTAGCTATATGTAATCCATCGGAATCGGCGTCAGCTAAAATACAGATTTTACCATATCGTAATTGACTTAAATCATCACTGTCAGGATCAATACCAATAGCGACCGAGATATCATGGATTTCTTGAGAGCCAAGCACTTCATCTGATGAGACTTCCCAAGTATTTAATATTTTACCTTTTAACGGCATTATCGCTTGATACTCACGATCGCGAGCCTGTTTTGCTGAACCGCCCGCAGAATCCCCTTCCACTAAAAAGAGTTCGGTTCGGCTTAAGTCTTGTGACGAGCAGTCCGCTAATTTGCCTGGAAGGGCTGGACCACTGGTCAGCTTTTTACGGATAACTTTTTTTGATGCTCGTAGGCGTTTTTGCGCACTTGAAATGACCATTTCAGCCAGTAATTCAGCGACTTGTACATGCTGATTTAACCAAAGGCTAAAGGCATCTTTAACAATCGCTGAAACAAACGCCGCACTTTGTCGTGATGACAACCGCTCTTTGGTTTGACCGGCAAACTGGGGCTCTTGCATTTTGACCGACAGTACATAAGCGCAGCGTTCCCAAATATCATCGGCTGTGAGTTTTATTCCTCGCGGTAATAAATTGCGGAATTCACAAAATTCACGCATCGCATCGAGCAGACCTTGGCGTAAACCATTTACATGGGTACCGCCTTGTACCGTTGGAATTAAGTTAACGTAACTTTCTGTTAACAGTTCACCGCCTTCAGGCATCCAAAGTAGTGCCCATTCAACTGCTTCGGTTTCACCATTATGGCTACCAGTAAAGGGTTCTTCTGGTAAAAGCGTGTAACCACTAACTGATTCCATTAGGTAATCTTTTAAACCGTCTTGATAGCACCAGCGTTGTTCGGTATTGTTGATCTTATCTTTAAAAATGATTTCAAGACCGGGGCAAAGTACAGCTTTGGCCTTCAATAGGTGCGTTAAACGTGGTACTGAAAATCTTGGTGAGTCGAAATATTTTTCGTCAGGCCAAAAATGAACTTTGGTTCCCGTATTACGACGACCACATGTACCAATAACATGTAAATCTTCAACTTTATTGCCATTTTCAAACGCGATTTGATACACTTGCCCATCACGGTTAACGGTAACTTCTACACGCTTTGATAAAGCATTAACTACCGAGATACCTACCCCATGTAAACCACCAGAAAATTGGTAATTTTTATTAGAGAATTTTCCCCCTGCATGTAAGCGGCACAGTAATAGTTCAATCGCCGGAACGCCTTCTTCTGGGTGAATATCAACCGGCATTCCTCGTCCATCATCAATCACTTCTAATGAGTTATCTTCATAAAGTGTGACTTTAACTTGTTTGGCATGCCCCGCTATTGCTTCATCAACACTGTTATCAATGACCTCTTGCCCTAAATGGTTTGGGCGAGTAGTATCCGTGTACATCCCTGGTCGGTGACGGACAGGATCAAGTCCTTTTAGGACTTCTATATCAACGGCATTATATGTGGATTGTGACATAATTTTTCTATTTATCCGGATAAATGGGAGTATTATACCAATCTTTCATTAAGATGTATGAAATTAAATTTATGCTTACTTGAAAATAGGTTTTTTAAAGCTGCGTTATTTGATAATAATTCTTATTATATTAATTTATTTGAAGTTAATTAGTTATTTTTCTATTTCTCAGTTTTTTTATTGTACTTTTAGTATTATGATAGATAAATCCCACAAAAAAATTAAGGGAATAAGATGAGCAAGTCAGAAAACAAGATTACTCGGCGTGATTTTTTGCAAAAATCGCTCGCTGTCGGGAGCGTTACTGCGCTCGCAAATAGTTTTCAATTACCATTTGCCTATGCCGAACCTAATCCGACAACTCAAAATAGTCTAGCACCAAATCCTACTAATGATGAGAAGATTTTTTATAGTGCTTGTTTAGTTAATTGTGGTAGCCGATGTCCATTAAAAGTCCATGTAAAAAATGATATTATTACTAAAATTTCGTCGGAAGACGGTATTGACGAACCTGCCTTTGGATTGCATCAAATTCGTCCTTGCTTGCGAGGTCGGGCTGTTCGTTGGCGAACCTACGATCCTGAGCGTTTAAAATATCCCATGCTCCGTATTGGTAAACGAGGTGAAGGTAAATTTAAACGCATTTCATGGGACGAAGCCATTAATCTTCTTGCAGATAAGCTTAAATATACCATCAACCAATATGGTAATGAGGCTATCTATTATCAATATGGCACAGGCACGACGGGCGCCAATCTTTCTGGGCGTAATGTCTGTAAGCGATTTTTAAGCAGTATTGGCGGCTTTCTTAATTATCATGGTGATTACTCAAGTGGGCAGATAACCGCCATTCAACCTTATATTTATGGTAATGCTAAAGATTCATTATTGGATCAAATAAAGCATTCTGATGTAGTTGTGATGTTTGGTCATAATGTTGCCGAAACGCGAATGTCGGGCGGTGGGCAAGTTACAGAGCTGTTTAATGCATTAGCGCAAAGCAACGCTCGAGTAATTATTATCGATCCAAGGCGTAGTGAAAGTGTGGTTGGTTATAATGCGGAGTGGATCCCGATTATTCCCGGTACTGATGCCGCGTTAGTCGCTGCAATTATTTATGCACTATTAGAGGAAGATAAAATTGATGAGGCAATGCTTAATCGATATTGTGTGGGTTGGAATGCTGACACTTTGCCTGATTCTGCACCGCCTTTTAGTGATTATAAATCGTATATTTTAGGTTTGGGGGATGATAGAACCGCTAAAACCCCTGAATGGGCAGCGAAAAAGACCGGTATTCCAGCTGCAAAAATTCGGCAACTGGCGCTTGATATTATCAATGCTAAAGCAGCTTGGATCTCTCAAGGTTGGGGGGCTCAACGCTGGCAAAATGGCGAGCATACAGCTCGTGCAATTATGTTATTACCAATTATTACGGGTCAATTTGGTAAACGTGGTACTAATATTGGAACATGGGGAGGAAGTGTGACTTATCCTGTTCCAGGTTTAAACCTTTTAAATCCGATTAAAACCAGTATTCCTTTCTTTTTATGGACGAAAGCTATTGCAGATCCAGATAGCATGACAGCTAAAAATGCCTACATACTGGGTAAAGATAAACTCGATGTAGGTATCAAATTCTTATGGAGTTATGCCAGTAATGTAATTGGCAATCAGCATGCTGATCTCAATCAAACCCATCAAATTTTACAAGATGAATCAAAATGTGAATTTATTCTAGTGTGGGATACCCATATGACTGCATCGGCACGATATGCTGATTTATTGCTACCGGATGTATCATCGGTTGAAAGCAATGATCTTATCAATAATTCTTATGCAACGGGTGCTTATCACTATTTTATTCGAATGCAGCGGGCTATTAAGCCATTATGGGAAAATCGCCCTGCATATGAGGTTTTGACTGAATTGGCTGAAAAAATGGGTGTTAAAGAGAAATTTACGCAAGGGCGAACTCAAGATGAGTGGATAGCTTATAGCTATGAAAGAATGCGCAAGCAAAATCCTGATTTACCCCCTTTTGCTGACACTGATGGGATGGGCGTGATTGACCGTAAATTAGCTGATAGTGATGCACAAATCGCGTTAAAAGATTTTCGAGACGATCCGATTAATCAGCCATTAAATACGCCGTCCGGTAAAATAGAAATCTATTCCGAAGCATTAGCTAAGATAGCTGGTGAATGGGAGTTTGATGAGCAGGATATGCTTTACCCCATTCCAGCTTATCTACCCGCTATTGAGGGGAGTGAAGATATAGCAATGCGGCAAAAATATCCGTTACAAATGATAGGATTTCATATTAAAGGCCATTGTCACTCTAGTTATAGTAATTTACCTCAATTACGCGAAGCTGTAGCAAGCAGTATATGGATTAATCCACTAGATGCAGAGCAACGGCAAATTAAGCACGGTCAACTTGTAGAAGTTTTCAATGATCGAGGACGACTTTATATTCCCGCTAAAGTTACACCAAGAATATTACCTGGCGTGATTGCTATTCCGCAAGGATTATGGGCTAAAACTAATGCAGCCGGCATTGATATTGGTGGTTGTGTGAATCGCTTAACTTCTATGCGGCCTTCAGTTCTGGCTAAATCTAATCCACAGCACACCAATTTGGTTGAGATTAAACCATTGTCGGTGATGTCATCGACATCATAGGTAATAGGGGGATGAGCAAAATGCAATTTGGATTTTATATTAACTCGGCCAAGTGTACTGGCTGTAAAACCTGCCAATTAAGTTGTAAAGATGAAAAAGATAATGCGCTCGGTGTTCATTATCGGCGCGTATATGAATATGGCGGTGGTTCATGGCAGCAAGTTGATGGTATTTGGCAAAATGATACTTTTACCTATTATTTATCCATTTCATGTAATCATTGTGAGCAACCAACTTGCGTGCAAGGTTGCCCAACTGGTGCGATGCATAAACGCAAGGAAGATGGTTTAGTTGTGGTTAATCAAGATGTGTGCATAGGGTGCCGCTATTGTGAAATGCGCTGTCCATATGGGGCGCCTCAGTATGATCACCAAAAACGGGTGATGTCAAAATGTGATGGTTGTTATGAGCGCGTGGCTGAGGGGCTAAAACCAGTATGTGTAGAGTCTTGTCCACAACGTGCATTAGATTTTGACCAAATCGATAAATTACGTGAGCGCTATGGTGAAGAACGTAATATTGCTCCATTACCTGATGCTCAGTTAACAAAACCTAATATCGTGATTAAACCACATGCCCAAGCTAAAGCTTCGGGTGATACTTTGGGTAAAATACTCAATCCAGAGGAGGTGTAATATGCATGAATTACCGCTAGTGTTTTTTACGGTGTTTGGGCAACTATCCGCTGGCATGGTGTTTTTAAGTAGCTTATATTATCTAGTTAATCATACAAAAGATAAATTATCTATTATTCAAAAAATTAATGTTATCAGCCTGATTTTTATGGCGATAGGTATGATCATTGCTTCTTTCCATTTAGGGCATCCTTTACGCGCATTAAATGTGATTTTTGGGATTGGTCGCTCGCCGATGAGTAACGAAATTTTTACCTTTGGCGTATTATTTGGTGTCACCTTTGCTTCAGTAGTATTAAATTATTTTTCGTGTTATCCAACTAATGATAAGTTCAGATTCTTTAGAGTTATTTGCTGGAAGGTAAATAAGATTCCTTATGTCAATGGTCTACTATCAGCCGTTTTGATTTTATTGAGCTTAGTGTTTGTTTGGACCATTGTTTTAACCTATATGTTACCAACAGTCAAAACATGGGATACGTATTACACTGCCTTGCAAATGTATACTGCTATGTTTGCTTTAGGTGGGATTGCAAGCGCTATGTTAGGTTTAAAACGGTTGGGCAGCGTTGTTTTTTTTATTGGCGGATTGTTAATCCTATTGTTGAAAATACCTTATGCTAATTTAATGGCAACTATTACGCCAGAACTCACCGCTCAGCAAAGTGGTTGGATGATTGGTGAATGTGCTTTAATCTTAGTTGCTTTGTTGTTAGTGATTATCAATATTTGGCGAGCAAATTATTCGATTGTCTTGTCGATTATCGCTTTTACTTGTGTTTTTGTTGCTGAAATTTGTGGGCGCATTGTATTTTATAATTTATGGATAATTCCATTATAATAAGTAACAAACAATTTTACTCATCAAGATGAAAAAATCGTCTAACGATAATTAAGGGATAGAATAATTTGGATAAGTTAGCATGCGCAACGGTGGCAAAAGTGTTAGGTGCTTTTTTTTATTATTCGCCAAATAGCCAGATTGTACAGCCACTGATTAATCCTTTATTACATATAGATAAACTTATTGATTGGCAAAATCCATCATTAATTAGTCAGCAATGCCAAACATTAATGACAGAGATAAGTAATACAGATCTTGATTATCAATTTTCGTTGTTATTTGAAGGGCAGGGTGATATGCCTGTACCCCCTTGGGGATCCGTTTATTTAGATCAAGAACAGTTATTAATGGGCGAATCACAAGAGCGTTATCGTCAGTTTTTACAGCAACACGGGATAACTCTTAATACCGGTATGAATGAGCCGGAAGATCAGTTTGGATTAATGTTAATGGCATTTGCGTTATTACTCGAAAAAAATCAAATATCAATTGCCAAGCAATTAATTAATGAACATTTACTGACCTGGTCATCAAACTATTTAGAATGCTTGAAAAATAATGACATTAGCCAATTTTATCAATCGTTAGCCGTCATTGCTCAGCAATATTTGTTAATGCTATCGACGTTATAGTAGGCTTTGAATTCCTTTTAACTTTTTACTTTGCTTAAGTTTTATAGACATTGTCGCAACTTTGCAGCTTTTAAGGGAAACGGTATAATCCTGCTATTACTTTTCAGATAAACCCCAAATTATGTTAGCTTATTTACAACTGATGCGGTTAGACCGACCAATTGGTACCTTATTATTACTATGGCCCACGCTTTGGGCAATTTGGCTGACTGGTCAGCCTTATACTTATACCTCATTAGTGTTTGTTTTAGGGGTAATTGTTATGCGTGCGGCTGGCTGTGTGGTAAATGATTATGCCGATCGTAACTTTGATGCACATGTCGAACGAACCCAAAATCGCCCATTGGCACGGGGTGCATTAACTGCTAAAAATGCATTATGGACACTAGTGTTACTTTTAGCAATAGCACTTGGTTTATTGCTAACTTTAAACAAATTGACTTGGTTAATTGCCTGTTTTGCTTTATTAACCGCCATGATTTACCCTTTCATGAAGCGTTATACTCATCTTCCTCAAGTTATTTTGGGGCTAGCATTTAGTTGGAGCATTCCAATGGTGTACGCGGCAACCATTGAGCAATTTCCATTAACTTGCTGGTTACTTTGTTTAGCGAATATTAGCTGGACGGTCACTTATGATACTGAGTATGCTATGGTCGATCGAAATGATGATATAAAAATTGGTATTAAATCAACGGCAATTCTATTTGGTTGTTATGACAAATTAATGATTGGTGTGTTACAAATGATCGCCATAATCTGTTTATTGATTGTTGGGTTAATCAATCATTTATCGTTTATATACTATAGCGCGTTAGCATTAGCCTCGATGTTATTCATTTATCAACAAACATTAATCAAGCAACGCCAACGCAATAACTGTTTTAAAGCATTTATGAATAATAATTCTGTAGGGTTGTTGGTTTTTTTCGGGATTTTTTGCAGTGAGTGGTTTGTTTGATTTTTATCCATAAATATGGATATTCCCATAAACTTCTGGTCGGGAATTGTTTTTATTTATCAATCAAATTTGTTTCTTAAATTTTAACTTCTTAAAAGAAGTTAAACCGTGATTAAAAATTTTAAGGAAATGGATGCGTTTTTGCATCCCCCAAAAATCTCTTGATTTTACATTTTACATCTACTACAAAATAAACATTTTCATTTTTGTTCCGCTAATGTCGCTTGTACAATTCGTAATGCATCAAATGTCTCTTTAACATCATGGACACGAATAATGTGTGCACCTTTCATTGCAGCAATGACAGCACAAGTTACACTACCTAGCATACGCTGTTGTGGTGGTACATTTAATACTTGTCCAATCATAGATTTCCGTGACATGCCTACCAATAAAGGGAGGTCAAAATGGTGGAATTTTTCTAATGTTGCTAAGAGTCGATAATTATGAGCCAAGGTTTTACCAAAACCAAAGCCAGGATCGAGAATGATTTTTTGTCGATCAATTCCTGCTTGTATGCAACGATCAATATGTTGAGCAAAAAAGTCATCCACTACTTGATAGATATCTTGTTCATAATGTGGTGCATTTTGCATAGTTTTTGGATCGCCTTGCATGTGCATAATACAAACGGGTAATCCTGTTTGGGACGCAGCTTCAATTGCGCCAGGTTCGGTTAGTGCACGGATATCATTGATTAAGTGTGCACCTGCTTTTGCCGATTCGGTTATGACTTGTGGTTTTGAGGTATCAACCGAAATCCAAACATCAAAATAACGGGCAACTTTTTCAACTAAAGGAATCACTCTATTGAGTTCTTCTTCAACCGAGACTTCAGCCGCCCCTGGTCGAGTTGATTCTCCACCAATATCAATGAATGTGGCACCGGCTTGGATCATGTTATCGACACGACGCATTGCATCATCAAGATTGTTGTAATTGCCACCATCAGAAAACGAATCTGGTGTCATATTTACAATACCCATCACTTGTGGATAAGAGAGCTCCATTACTTGATTTTGAAAACGTATTTCCATGGTTATAGCCTTATTCGATTTTTATTGATAATGTTTTTATGCGATATTAAAAACGCTTGAGCACAATTGTTGCATGTATTTTATGCAGATTATGATGTTATTGTTGCCCTATTTATAAGAGAGTTATTTTAATATTATCGATAAAAAACGCGCCGTAGCGCGTTATATTTTATTAAAGTCAATTAACTTTCTGATTGAGGTGGTATATCGCTTCCTTCATTTGGAATTTGATTTGCTGCTTTTTCGTCACTTTCTGTCCAATCATCAGGCGCAGTGATAGGTCGACGAGCAATTAAATCTGCAACTTGTTTAGCACCAATAGTTTCGTACTTCATTAATGCATCTTTCATGGCGTGAAGTACATCCATATTTTCAGTCAGTATTTTACGTGCCCGTTCAAAATTACGGTCGATAATTTTTTTGACTTCTTCATCAATGATACGTGCTGTTTCATCTGAAATATCTTTAGGACGACCATAAGATGAGTTATCATCCATTTCATAAAATAATGGACCTAAGCGATCAGAAAAGCCCCACTGAGTAACCATCGCTCTGGCGTATTGCGTCGCGACTTTTATATCATTAGATGCACCGGTTGATACTTTATCAACACCGTAAATAAGTTCTTCAGCAAGCCGACCACCATAAAGTGTTGCAATGTCACCCTCTAATTTTTCACGGCTTTCACTAACGCGATCACCTTCAGGTAAAAAGAACGTAACCCCTAATGCGCGTCCACGTGGAATAATGGTCACTTTGTGAATCGGATCATGATCAGGCATTAAATAACCAATAATTGCATGACCAGCTTCGTGATAAGCCGTAGAAATAAGCTGTTCTTTGGTCATGGTTAATGAACGTCGTTCAGTACCCATGTTAATTTTATCTTTAGCTTCTTCAAACTCGTCCATGGTGACTAAGCGCTTATTACGACGCGCGGCAAATAGTGCAGCTTCGTTTACAAGGTTTGCTAGTTCAGCGCCAGAATAACCAGGTGTACCACGTGCAAGAACGGATAAATTGACATCAGAACCAAGTGGAACTTTACGTACATGAACGGCTAAAATTTGTTCACGTCCTTTCATGTCCGGTAAACCAATTTGTACTTGGCGGTCAAAACGACCTGGGCGAAGTAATGCTGGATCTAAAATATCAACACGGTTGGTTGCCGCAATAATGATGATGCCACTATTCGCTTCGAAACCATCCATTTCAACTAACATTTGGTTAAGGGTTTGTTCACGTTCGTCATGACCACCCATTGACCCTGCGCCACGTTTACGTCCGACAGCATCAATTTCGTCAATAAAAATGATACAAGGCGAATGTTTACGAGCTTGTTCGAATAGATCGCGAACACGAGATGCACCGACACCAACAAACATTTCGACAAAGTCAGAACCCGATATACTAAAGAAAGGTACATTGGCTTCACCCGCGATAGCTTTGGCAAGTAGCGTTTTACCGGTACCTGGTGGTCCAACCATCAAAATCCCTTTTGGGATGCGTCCACCTAGTTTTTGATATTTGCCAGGATCGCGTAAAAAATCCACGACTTCGGTGACTTCTTGCTTCGCTTCTTCACTACCCGCAACATCGGTAAACTTAGTTTTGACTTGATCTGGAGTGAGCATTTTGGCTTTACTTTTGCCAACAGACATTGGCCCGCCTTTGCCGCCACCCTGCATTTGGCGCATGATAAAAATCCAGAAGCCAATTAATAGAATAATTGGAAACCAAGAGATCAAAATATTAACTAATAAACTCGGTTTTTCATCAGGGCTACCATAAACAGCAACTTTGTTTAATACCAAATCATCCATTAATTTTTCATCAAAATAAGGGATATAGGTGACATAACTGCCGTTACCTTTAGTGGTGGCAACAATTTCACGCCCGTTAATATGCACCTCTTGAAGTTTGCCACTGGTGATGTCTGAGTTGAATTGGGTATAATTGACTTGAGGACCACTATTGGATATTGAGCTGAATTGATTAAATACAGCAATCAATACTACCGCAATGACTCCCCAGATCAGCAAATTCTTTACCATGTCGTTCAAAAGAAAAACCTCTCATAAAAATTAACAGTTACGACTAAAATTAACTTAGCAATGGTACTACAAAATTATACAACTGGCTACTTCATACCCATTGCAACGATATAAACTTCTCGGGATCTTGCCCGTGAAGCTTCAGGTTTACGGATTTTGACTGTTTTAAACATTGAGCGTACCTGTTTTAGGTACTCTTCAAAACCTTCACCTTGGAATACTTTGACAATAAAATTACCATTAGGTGCAAGCACGTCTCGACACATATCAAGCGCGAGTTCAACTAAATACATAGCTCTAGGAATATCAACAGCGGGTTGACCACTCATATTGGGGGCCATATCTGACATCACAACTTGAACTTTTTGATCACCAACGCGTTCAAGCAGTGCTTTTAATACTGCTTCATCACGAAAATCACCTTGCAAAAAATCAACGCCAACAATCGGATCCATGGGTAATAAATCACATGCAATAATGCGACCTTTATTACCAATTAAAGATGCTACGTATTGTGACCAACCACCAGGTGCTGCACCTAAATCAACAACGGTTATCCCGGGTTTAAATAGTTTGTCACTTTTTTGAATTTCTTCTAATTTGAACCATGCCCGAGATCGTAATCCCTTTTTTTGGGCTTGTTGTACAAAGCGATCTTTGAAATGTTCATTAAGCCAGCGTGTCGAACTTGCCGAGCGTTTTTTATTACTCACCGCTAATAAATCCTTAGTGTAAGAAGGTTTCTTCAATTGATTACTCATATATATAAGGGTAGAATAGCAAAATTACAACTTAATGTGATAAAAAATTAATGAATTTATCAAATAAACAAAAACAGTACTTAAAAAGTGAATCCCATCATTTAAAACCTGTTGTGATGATTGGTGCTAATGGGTTTACCGAAGGTGTTCTTGCTGAAATTGAAAGCGCTTTAAATTTTCATGAATTAATTAAGATTAAAGTATCAGCTGAAGATCGTGACAGTAAAAAATTAATTTGCGATGCAATTATTCGTGAAACCAAAGCACTAGCTGTACAACAAGTCGGGTCTATTTTTACCATTTTTAGACCAAGTGATGAAAAGAAAATCACTTTACCTAAATAAAATAAAAACAGGGCAGTAAGCCCTGTTTTTATTGTTAACTTTTATGTTTTTTTGATATTAGATATATTCAACTTTTACTATATCAAATTCCACATCACCGCCCGGTGTTTTAATTTGGACTGTGTCACCATCTTCTTTTCCAATTAAACCTCTGGCAATAGGTGAGTTGACCGAAATCAGATTTTGCCTATAGTCAGCTTCATCATCACCGACAATGCGATAAGTTGTTTCTTCGTCGGTATCAACATTGATTACTGTTACTGTGGCACCAAAAATTATACGTCCGGTGTTTTTCACTTTGGTAATATCAATAATTTGTGCTTGTGATAACTTGCCTTCAATTTCTTGAATACGTCCTTCACAAAAGCCTTGTTGTTCTCTGGCTGCATGGTATTCGGCGTTTTCTTTTAAATCCCCGTGCGCTCTTGCTTCGGCTATAGCTGCTGTAATTTGTGGTCGTTTAACATTTTTCAGCTCTTCCAATTCCGCGCGTAATAATTCGGCTCCCTTTACCGTCATTGGGATTTGTTTCATCTTTGCTCTCCCGTTTTACTGATAATAAAAAAAATAACAAGCCCAACGCTTAATCAAAAGCGTGGCAGGTGGTGATTGTAGTTGTATATGTTATTTTAAAAGACACCAATGTCTATCGCTATATATTAACTGTAAAACCGATCTGACCACAAATCATTTATATCGAAATCAGGTGCTATTTTGGCTAAAATCGGTTATCGTAATGTAATTATTAATATTTTAATTTAACCATTTAGTCTATTTATGTTATGCGACGATTAAGATTATCTATAATTATTGTCTTGTCTATTATTTGGTTTGTGTTGTTATTACCTTATTTCTTAATGCAGACTTCTTTTGGTGCGAATTTAATTGGGCAACAATTATCTAAATTAAGTCCTTATACTATTTCTATTGGCAAGGTAAGTCATTCATTTTCAAATTTTTATGAGCTGTCTTTTGATGATGTTGTGATTAGTAATGAAAAGCAGCAATTGGTTAATGTTCCAAAATTAGTTGTTGGATTTGATAAAGATAACCTATGGCAGTTAAATCATTTCAATTATATTACTGTTTTTGAAGGTGTGATTGATTATTCACAAACAGCTAAAGATTATAATTTTACTGCAAATACGCTAAAATTAGTGGATACCAAAATCAATATTCCCCTTAATAATAACCAAGATAAATTATCATTAAACCAGTTAAATGGTGGCATTAAATCATTTAATTCGCAAGGTGAGGGAGACTATCAGTTTGATTTGACGGCACAGCAAGTTATGTTAAATCAACAGACAATGGATAAGGTACTTATTCAAGGTTTTCATCGAAATAATATTATTACTGTTACCAATTTAGGCGGTAATGTTGATAACGGTTTTTTTGTTAGTAAATTGAAAATAATGGCGGATAATAGCTGGGATATTGAACAGTTGAAGATTAATAAGATTCATTTTAAATCGATCGATGACCGTTATTCTACAATACTGCCTAAGTTAGTTATTCGCCAATTTACTATGTTCGATAGTAGTATTCAAATTCCAGGGTTAACTATTGATAAAGGGAATATTGATGCAACTAACCTACGCTATGATCAACAATGGATAGTAGATGATAGTGATGTTACTTTGAGTGCAGAGAGTGTAGTTTGGCATGATGAGGTATTTTCATCGGTATTGTTACAATTACAGTTTAAAAATAATCAAGTTGTAATTCAAAAAGCGATGGCAAATTGGAATGAAGGTAATCTTGATTTTACTGGTAGTTGGAGTAATAACGCCTTACATTTAGAAAAATTATTATTAGCTGGTGTCAATTATCAAGTACCGCCAAAATTAGACGGATTCTTATTACCCGATCTATTTAGCCGAGTAGAAGTGGATCAATTAACCATTTTACCTGGTATGTTAATTGATAAAAATTCAGATTTTCCATTTGTTTTTATCAATTTTGAAATGTCAGGCTCTAATGTAGTCTTAGTTCAAGATAGAAAATTAGGTATTTATGCTGGAACCTTATTTTGTAAAGCTGAACGGGGCTCTATTAATGAAATTGATATTAAATATCCCGATCTTGTTGTTAAATTTGATGCTCAAGATCAAACTTTAGTCAGTTTTAGTTCGTTAGTGAGTGGCGGTATGGTTGAAGCAATAGCGACAATAGATCCAACGCAAACTGAATTTGTCTCGTTACATTTAACTGCCTATAATATCTCCAGTTCACTATTAAAAGAGTGGAAATTAATAGAAGAACCACCTAAATCCATTAATTATAGTGCAGATTTACACGGTAGTATTTCACCATTTAAATTATCTGGCACTCTATTGTCTAATGAAAACGAGTTTATTATTAATCCATAATATTGATTTAAGTAAAAACATCCTTATATACCCTGTAAAGATATTTGATATCTGACTAGTGTTTAGTATCAGATTGACTTGATGAAAAATGTATATGAGGATGTAATGAATCCAGTTAGATTAGATAAATGGTTGTGGGCTGCAAGGTTTTATAAAACTCGTTCATTAGCTCGAGAAATGGTTGAGGGTGGTAAAGTTCATTATAATGGACAGCGCACTAAACCAAGTAAAATTATTGAAGTGGGGGCAATTTTAACTCTTCGACAAGGTTCTGATCAAAAGACCATCCAAGTATTAGCCATTACTGAACAGCGTAGATCTGCTACAGAGGCACAATTACTTTATCAAGAAACGCAAGAAAGTATTACTAAACGCGAAACCATAGCACAAGCACGTAAACTTAAAGCATTAACTATGCCACATCCGGATCGGAAACCGGATAAAAAAGAGCGACGTAACTTGATTAAATTTAAATATGATAGACAACTAGGCGAAAATAACTAATATGGATACTTTAAATCGATTTTTATTTGATAATCACGCTATTCGAGGTGAAATCACCCATCTTGAACAGACATACCAGGCAATTTTAGATAATCACACTTATCCCGTTGCTGTACAAAAAGTCTTAGGTGAATTACTGGTGATAACTAGTTTATTAACAGCTACACTAAAATTTGAGGGTGATATCGCTGTACAATTACAAGGTGATGGTCCTTTATCTTTAGCGGTTGTAAATGGTAATGATCAGCAACAACTTCGAGGAGTTGCGCGTGTAAAGTCGGATATTGCCAATAATGCAACACTTAAAGAAATGGTTGGTAATGGTTATATTGTTATTACAATTACACCCAAAAATGGTGAACGTTATCAAGGTATTGTAGGATTAGAAAGCGATACGCTTATTGGTTGTATTGAAAACTATTTCATGCAGTCTGAGCAGTTACCAACACGTTTATTTGTCAAAACAGGCGTTTATAATAATAAACCTGTTGCTGCTGGTATTTTATTGCAGATATTGCCAGGAAATGAAAATACATCTGATTCTTTCGAGCATCTATGTACCTTAACTCAAACGATTACTAGTGATGAGTTATTTGAACTGTCCACTGAAGAAATTTTATATCGTTTATATAATCAAGAGCAAGTTCGATTATTTGATACTCATAACGTGACATTTAAATGTGGTTGTTCTCGTGAACGTTGTGAAGATAGCTTAATGACTTTGCCTGCCAATGAAATAGATCAGATGCTAAAAGAAGATGGTGGCAAAATTGATATTCATTGTGATTATTGTGGGAAACATTACATATTTGATACGATTGATATTGCTCAAATCAGAGCTAAACAGCATACCAATTATCATTGATTTTTCTTTCTAAAAGGACCACTAAAATTTGTTAAAATTTTAGTGGTAAGGTGAAATATAGGGAAATTAAACCCACTGCTAATTTACCAGACTCGTATAAATATGTCAGTTTCTTTTATCGGTTTTGATAGATATTTTTGTAAAGAATCTTTACAAAACTATTTATAACAATAATACCTAAAAATATCTTATTAATTGTTTTTAATATCAATAAGTTAGGAAGATCATTTTTTACTTAATAAACTAAACGTGTTTCTAGTATAGAATTTATAATAATAACGGCAGTAATGCGATTTATGTTTTGTTGTTTTTTTCTAT
Organism: Gilliamella sp. B2824; assembly: GCF_026536245.1. Classification (NCBI taxonomy): domain Bacteria; kingdom Pseudomonadati; phylum Pseudomonadota; class Gammaproteobacteria; order Orbales; family Orbaceae; genus Gilliamella; species Gilliamella sp. B2824. Next base: position 37,981 of record NZ_JAFNON010000017.1, read on the forward strand.
ATCTATATCTTCAACTATGGCATGTTTATCAGAAATTCTACACTTAATATTAAAGTGATAAAGTCTAAATCCATAATCCTGCTCTTTCAAACTTTTTTGTTTATATGCTGGCCTTGGATCTTGAGCAATAACTTGAGTAATTAATGCTGCCAAATTAGGGTAGGTAAGTTGATGTGATTTAAGTAATTGCAGTGCTTTTTTTGAAAATTCAACGGTTAACGTTTTATCTGGCATCGATTGTGCATAACCGGCAATTGCCTCGGGATAACTATCACAATAAGGTAAGTAGGGTTTGATATCGATAACAGGTGTTCCATCTACTAAATCAACACTACCTAATTTTAAAATGACTTGTTTGTTTTTTATAACGATATCTTTCAACGCTACTGCTGACAAACCAATATGGTTGGGTCTAAATGGAGAACGCGTTGCAAACACCCCTAACGTTTTATTTCCGCCTAAACGCGGTGGGCGCACTGTTAAACGCCATTTGTCTAATTCAATTTGATGAAATTGAAATAAAAGCCAAAGATGAGAAAACTGTTCTAATCCTTTAATTGCATCAGGGTTATTGTAAGGTGGTAACAAATGCAGTTCACCTTGACCTTCAGTCACTAAATTAGGTTGCCGAGGTACAGCAAATTTTTCACTATAAGGTGAATGGATAATGCCTATTGGGTTGATTATTTGTTTCATATTAATTGAGTTAACAGGTAAAACTCATGAATAAAATACATTATAAAATAGTTATTATGACATATTAAAAACATCCACCGACGTTAAGCCGGTGGAAAAACATCATAATATTTTAGCTATGATTTTACCAACCACGAATTGCGCCGCCATTAAACACTTGATTAGCCTTTTGGGCTACGGCATCTGTTTGGTAAGCTTTAACAAAGTTTTTGACATTGTCATTATCTTTATCTACTTCACGTGATACGATGATATTTACATAAGGTGATTCTTTATCTTCAACAAAAATACCATCTTTGCTTGGTGTTAAATTAGCTTGTCCTGCAAAAGCATTATTAATAATGGCAAGGTCAACTTGTGCATCATCTAATGAACGCGGTAACATTGGTGCTTCAAGTTCAACAATTTTATAATTATACGGGTTGCTAGTAATATCAAGTACTGTTGGTAGTAATCCTTTTGATTTATCCACCGTAATCATGCCTTCGTGTTGTAATAACAATAATGCACGGCCTAAATTAGTTGGATCGTTAGGAATGGCTATTGTTGAGCTAGCTGGAATAAAGAAGGTTTCGTCACGCGGTGAGGTTACTTTCACACCGGCACCAGTTTCAGCTGATTTATCAATTGGTTTTAATTTATGTGAATAGCTGGCAATTGGATAAACAAATGAGTTGCCGACAACTGCTAATTTATAACCACGTTCTTTCATTTGTTCATCTAAATAAGGTTTATGTTGGAATGCGTTAACATCAATTAAGCCATCATTTAGTGCTTGGTTTGGCGTGACATAGTCATTAAAAATAACCAGTTCTACATCCAAGTTATAAAGATCTTTAGCTTGTTGTTTAGCAACTTCTGCAACTTCTTGTTCTGGGCCTGAAATCACACCAACTTTAATCGTGTTAGTTTTTACAGGCTCTGCCGGTTTAGTTTCTTCTGTTTTTGATTGTTTATTATCACAACCCGTTAAAAAAAATGCACTCACCAAAGTAGTGATAAGTGCTAGCTTCTTAATAGACATAATTTTCTCCAAAATTAATGATGAGTAACACGTTTTACAATAGCATTGCCAATAAATTGAATAATAAATACGATAATAATTAATATTATCAAAACCGTGTTCATTATAGCAGGCTTATAACCATTGTAACCATATTGTATTGCTAGTTGACCTAGTCCCCCTGCACCAACCGCACCGGCCATAGCAATATAGCCAGTTAGGGTAATTAATGTAATTGTCATACTATTAACAATGACAGGTAATGATTCGGGTAATAAAACTTTATAAATTATTTGTAGTGGTGTTGCCCCCATTGAACGTGCTGCTTCGATTAATCCTTTTGGTACATCTAATAAGGCATTTTCGATCATTCGTGCAATTAGAGGTGACACACCAATACTCAGTGGTACGACTGCTGCTTGTTTACCAATAAAAGTTCCCATAAGAAATGTCGTGAAAGGAATAATCCAGACAATCAAAATAATAAATGGTATGGAACGAAATACATTAGTAATGAATGAAAGAGCGTTATTTGCTAAGTAACAATCTAAAATTTGCCCTTTGCGTGTGGTATAAAGTAATATGCCTATTGGTAAGCCAATCACTGTTCCCCAAAAACCTGACAAAATAACCATGTATAGGGTTTCATCGGTCGCTTGTGCCATTTTGAATAACATGGCTTCATTAAAGCCATTAAAAGAAGAGCAAAAAGTCACAAAGTTTGCCCAAAAATCGTGTTCAGCTAAAAATCGAAATAATGATTCAAAAGGTTTAAACGAAGGAATAAAATTAAACATAACCGAGCACCTCTACTTTGGTGTTATTGTTCTCTAAAAATTGTATTGCTGACGCTGTGCTTTTCGGTTTGCCTTTCATTTCTGTCAACATTAATCCAAACTTAACACCGCCAGCATAATCCATTTGAGCACTGATAATGTTACTATCAATATCAAATTCTTTAGCAATTTGTGATAACAGTGGCAAATCAACTGAAACACCAGTAAATTCTAAACTTACTAATGGATTTAAACCTTCTTTATATTCAGGTGATAGCCTTGCTAAATAGTCCTCAGGGATAGTTAAGTGTAAAGTTGATTGTATAAATTGCCTTGCAATATCAGTTTTAGCATGTGAAAACATTTCACCAACCGATGATTGTTCTACTAATTTACCATTACTGATAACGGCAACTTGATCACAAATTTGTTTTACCACATCCATTTCATGAGTGATTAATAAGATGGTTAAACCGAGTTTTTGGTTGATATCTTTTAATAAAGCTAAAATTGAGCGTGTTGTTTCTGGATCTAATGCGCTAGTTGCTTCATCACATAGTAATACCTTTGGATCACTGGCTAACGCTCTAGCAATAGCAACGCGTTGTTTTTGTCCACCAGACAAATTAGCCGGATAGACATGAGCTTTCTCGGTTAATCCGACTAATTCAATCAGTTCGGTCACTTTTTGCTTTATTTGCGCTTTTGGTGTTTTATTTAGTTCTAATGGAAAAGCAATATTATCAAAAACGGTACGTGAAGAAAGCAGGTTGAAGTGCTGAAAAATCATACTGATTTTTCGACGTACTTCAATTAGCTTACGGTTAGAAAGGTGAGTAATTTCTTGATTATCAAAAAATATTTTACCACTAGTCGGTTTTTCGAGTAGGTTTACGCATCGAATAAGTGTACTTTTCCCCGCTCCTGATTTGCCAATAACGCCATAGATTTGCCCTTGCGGAACATGAAGGGAAATATCGTTTAAAGCATGAATTGGGGTCTTATTATGCTCAAATATTTTCGAAATATGCTGTAATTGTATCATAATATATATAGACAAAGGGTAGATAGCTGAATATTAAGACGTCTAGACATCTAAGTCAATCAATAATATGCTATACGAATTGGTGTAATGCCTAAGTAAAAGGAAAAAAGTAAACATGAAACCTGCTATTTTTTTGGATCGAGATGGTACCATTAATGTCGATTATAATTATGTTCATACCATTGATAAATTTGATTTTATTGATGGGGTTATAGAAGCTATGCAAGAACTCAAAAAAATGGGTTTTTTGTTGGTGATTACGACCAATCAGTCAGGTATAGCTAGAAATATCTTTACTGAAGAACAGTTTAATACATTAACAGAATGGATGGATTGGTCATTACAAGATCGCGGTGTAGATTTGGATGGAATCTATTATTGTCCTCACGATCCATTGACTGATAAATGCGAATGTCGTAAGCCGAGTCCTGGTATGATTCAAACTGCAGCTAAGGAATTAAATATCGATATTGCAAGTTCATATATGGTTGGTGACAGAGTATCGGATTTATTGTCGGGTAAAAAGGCAGGTGTTAAAAAAACAGTTTTAGTCAAGACCGGTGATGCCATTACTGAAGAAGCATTAGCACAAGCTGATTGGGTAATTAACAGCTTGGCTGATTTACCCAATAAAATAAAAGCAGAATCATAATTATCTAAAAATACTATCCTAATACGGTGTTTAAAATTAATGCCGTATAATTTTCACGATAAGCGGTGATAAAATTAATCCCAAAAATAGCGCATTGATAAAATTCACCGCACTTTGAGCAAAGCAATGAATAGTATTGATGGAAAAAAGAGAAAAACAACTTAAAAAAATCAAAAATACTGAACCCAAATATAGGAAGCTAATTTTATTTTTCTTATCAATCAAGACAGATAACCTAAGAATAAAGAGGCATATTAAGCTTAATCCGATCAGAGCACTTTTATGTTGCAATAATTAATAGATTGGAATATCTGTATTTTTTAGTGAAATTATCTGTTGTAAAAAAGGAAAGTGTTTCACAAAAAAGCCAGTCAAGTGAGTAAAACTATCCCAACCTACATGAGATAGTGCACCTATTAATACAGAAGTTAAGACAATAAACCAATGATGGTAGCAATATTCACGCCAATTAAAATTTAGATAATGAGTAAATCATTTATATAGAAAATGCGGCAAATTTTTGATTAATTCATTACGAATAATGAAGTGAAAGATAAAAGCAACAATTATTGTTATTGGTAGATCAAAATAAAAAATACCATAATTAAAGTAAGGCTCATATCACTTTTTATTTTCATTCTAAGAAAATATTCAAAATCAGGTGACATACTACCTATAATTATGGCTGTCATAGAAAAATTGAGGTTTTTTGTAAAAAGATAAAACAATTGCAGGATGTGCAAAAGTAAAAGGCATATAAAATATGCTTGAAAAGTTAGACTGAAATAGAAAAATTATAATTATATAATCAATAGTAAATAAAGAAAGTTTGTAAAATTTGTATAGAATTAGTTTATTTTCACAGCGCCATGAGTAAAAAAAACACAAACAGAAAAAAAATAGCAATAAACACTTGCAGGAATTTTTTAAGTGCCTATAATGCGCATCCACTGACACGGCGTTA
>NZ_JAFNON010000018.1:0-8323 GCF_026536245.1 Gilliamella sp. B2824
ACTGACAACAAACCGGAAGTCTCGATTGATGTTTCACAGCTTGGTGGAATGTATGCCAATAGTATTCGTATGATTGGTACCGAAAGAGGGGTGGGTGTGCATAATGCCGGTGAACTCGGTGCCAGTGCCGGCAGTATTGTTATCAGTGCTGATGGTAAAATCACCAATCAAGGTGCAATTCAGGCTCAACAAAGTATTAATATCAATAGTGTGCAAGATATTAATAACCAGAATCAAATTTACAGCAAACAAAATATTAAATTAAAAAGTGAACAAACTATTGTTAATGATGGCTCTTTAATTGCTCAAAATAATATTACACTTGACGCGAACAAAATAAATAGTAGTAAAAAGAGTCGTGTTGTGTCTGGTGTCAACGATCAAGGAAAACTAACTAATTCGGGAACTATTTTTGCATCAGCCAATAATATTAATTTTAATGGTAAAAATAGCGCAAGTGAAAAACTTTTATTAAACGCAAAAGAAGCTTTAAATCTCGATAATAGCCAAACATATGCTAATCGTATTGAATTGTTTAGCAACAGCCTTTCACTTAAAGCTGCACAGCTGCAAACAGAACAGCAACTTGATGTAATTAATTCAAACAGCATAGATACATCTAATTCAACGATTATCACTAAAAAAGGGATCACATTCTCCAGTGGTTCAATTATTAATGAAAATAGCCAATTAATATCAGAAAGCGACATAACTTTTACTGCTAATGATATTAAAGGTAACGATTCTAAACTCGCAACAAATCAAAAAATTACTATGCACGCAGCAGATATTGCAATGCAAAATGCGAATTTAAGTGCTAAAGGTGCTATTTCTTTATCTGCAGATCAAATCAATGCTAATAAACTTCAGCTTATTACTGAGCAAGAGCTCGATATTGGCGCTCAAAATTTATTCACTAATCAAGCCAATATACAGGCAAAAAAAGCGATTAATATTAAATCCAATAATTATTTCGCCGATTTCCTTCAATTAATCACTGAACAATCTTTATCTTTAAACAGTCATTATTTACAGCTAAATAATTCCCAGCTAAATGTGTTGGGTGATATTAATGTTGATAGTCACGAATTACAAAGTGGTAGTTCACTATGGTTAGCAGGTAAAAATATTACAGTTAAATCGGACTCTATTAATAATCAATCAAGTCAACAAAAAGCAACTGGAACAATAAATTATCAATTTAATCAATTAAATAACAATAACTCAACATTAATTGGTCAATCTTTAACATTTTCAGGCAATAGCTTATATAACCAAAATGCAAAATGGCAAAGTGGTAGCAATATTAATATTCTTGCAACAAAATTGTTTGATAACAAAACGAGCATAATGTTATCGCAAGATCAATTAAATATTGATACACAAGAGATGGTTAATGATGAGGCAGAACTTTTTGCTGGTGGAAATTTAACCCTTCGTACGACTAAATTATTAAGTAACAATAGTGTTATACAGTCAGATCAAGCAATCACTTTGACGGCAACTGAACAACTTGTTGCGAACGCTGCAAATCTATATTCTCAAAAGTACATGCAAATTAACAGTCAGAATATTGACTTAACTAAAGCAAATGTTGGTGCTAAAGGTGACATAGCAATTATAGGAAAACAACAAACTTATAATAATGCTGAAATATTATCAACTGGCCAAATTCAATTTAATGCAACAACTCTCCAAGCCAATAATGCAACGATAAAAGCAGAAAAAGAGTTAACGATTGATGCAAAACAATTTGCAGCGTTTAACGCCGCTCAGCTAGTTACTAATCAAAAATTAACGATTGACGCAGAACAAATTGAAAGCGCTAATTCGGCCATGTATGCGAAAAGTGGCATGAAAGTGCAGACTACTCAACTGAATAATCAAAACGCCAAATGGAGCAGCGAGGGAACAATTAGTTTAACCGCGCAGCAAATTAATAATCAAAAAACAACGCTACAATCCGGGCAATTAAATATCGAAACAGAGCAACTTGATAATAGCGATGCAATAATATTATCTGATGGTGGTTTAGTTATTAATGCTAAAGATATAGACAATACTTCGGCGCAAATACAAACTAAATCTGGTATTAAAATTAATGCAGATAATACACTAAAAAATGCTAATGCGACATTGATTACTGATGGTGCTATTGATGTTACAACAGACAATTTTATTAACACTAATGCAAAATTTTGGGCAGACCAATTTATTAATATTCATGCCAGTGATGTTAATAATGAACATAGCGTTATTTTATCTAATGATAAGATTGAATTAACGGCTACTAGTGTCAATAATCAAAACAGTGAAATTAAAGCTAAGCAAGCTATTAATATTAAAACTAATGAGCTAGCAAGTGATAATGCTCAATATGTAAGTGGAGGCAATTTAGATTTAAACAGCCAAAACTTGTCACTTAACCAAGCCAAACTTTCCAGTAAAGGTGATATCAATATTGATACTAAGCAGTTAATGAGTGACACTGCAGAATATGTTACAGAAGGTAATTTTACGCTAAAAAGCCAAATTGCATCGCTTAATCAAGCTAAAATAACAAGCAAAGGTAATCTAAATATTGATAATCAACAGGCATTGAATATCAAAAAAGCAGTACTAACGTCGTTGCAATATTTAGGTGTGAAATCTGGCACAATTACGGGTTCTGAATCATCAATAAATAGTGTTGGCAACCTTGATATTTCAACGACAGAATTGATTGATAATAATGCAACATTAATAAGTGATAATGATATCAATATTTATGCTGATAAGCTTAATACTGAATCAACAGAACTCGGTGCTCAAGGTAAAATTAACGTTAATGCGCATACTCTTAAAAATAGCAATGCGAAATGGGTTGCTAATCAAGATATGATTATTAATAGTGAACAAATTGATAATGCCGGCAGCCAAATGGGGAGTGGGCAATCACTGACTATCAATACAAAGCAATTAGATAATCGAAAAGCGATGTTAAGTAGTAAAGGAAATATCAACATCACGAGTGAAAATGTTGATAATACTGCCTCAAAATTATTTAGCAATCAATCTATCAACATAAATAGTCATTACCTTACCAATAAAGAAGCGGTACTAAAATCTGATGATTCAATGACGATTAATAGTCCAGAATTTGACAATAGTGATGCCATTTTAGTTGCCGAAAAAGCAATTACAGTAATCAGTGATAATCTTAAGAATAATAATGCGACAATACAATCACAAGCGCAAATAACCTTAAAAGCCAACCAATTTGATAATCAATCGGCATTACTATTATCGGGGCTAAAAGGAATAACAATTGATGCAGGTACGCTGAATAATCAACAGGCGAAATTATTTACAAAAGGCGATTTAGCGATTAATGCACAAGACTTGATGAATCAATATGCTAAATTAGTTAGTGAAAAATCACTTACTATTAAAGCCAATCAATTCAATAACCAAAATAGTGAATTACAAGCAAAAGCTTCGGTTAATATTGATGCGACAACAATCAATAATCAGCAAGCTAAAATGGATTCAGAACAAGATATTATTTTAAATGCTGCCAATAATATCGATAATAGCGCTGCCAGCATGACAGCTAATGGCTTGATTAATCTTAAAGCATCAAATAATATCAATAACAGCTATGCTAACTTGTTATCTAATAATGGTATTTTATTAGAAGCCGTAAATTTATATAATCAAGCAGCTACATTAAAAACTAATGGGCTCATAAGCATAAAAGCACAAAGTATGGATAATCAGCAATCAGATTATTTAGCAGAAAATATTATGCTTGAAAGTGACCATTTAAATAATCAATTCGCAAAATTAAATGCTAGTCATTACCTTATTATTAACGCAAAAGATTTTGACAATAGTAAAGCAAGTTTACTTGCTGATAGTATTTATTTAAAAACACAATCATTTCATGGTGATGGTGTAATTAAAAGTCAAAATGAGTTATCGCTTGATTTAGATGAAAGTTTTATTAATGAAAATGAAATAACCACCAATGGTCATCTGTCTATTCGTACGCAAAAAGACATTATTAATAAAAATAAAATGACTGCTGGCCGACAAATTTCATTAGAAAGTAAGCAATTAATTAACGAAAAACAATCAGAAATTAGCGCTGGTTATTTAGCACTCAATCATCAAACCATTAATAATTATGGTTTAATTAATGGTGACACAACAGTCATTCGCACCAATGTATTAGATAACTTAGAAAGTGGGCGAATATATGCTGATAATTTAGCAATAAAAGCTTCAATACTTAATAATCGTGCACAAAATGGTGTGGCACCGGTGATTGCTGCTCGGCAAAATTTTCATTTAGGCGTTAATACTTTAAATAATTATACTCACGCTCAGTTACTCAGCTTAGGCAATTTTATTATTGGTGGTGATCTTGATGAGAATTTAAATGTGACAGGTAATGCAGATGTCATCAACAATCACTCGGCAAATATTGAGTCTCATGGCGATTTATATATTAATGCTAATGCAATTAATAACATTAATGATCATATCATAACCGAAATGCGCAAAAGTGATGAAGCCCCAGAAATGGAGGAGTATTTTATCGCTGGCGGTAGACTTGAAAAGTATTCACCTGATGAGATTTTATATCGTATCAGAAGTACACACTTCAGAGGGAAAAGGCCTCAATCATACGGTTGTGAAAAGCACGATAAGGGCTGTTGGTATTTATGGAAAGACATTCCCGAGTACTTAAGACCGACTGGTGCTTTATCAAGAATTCAAATTAAAAAAGATGGTTATACAAGTACAAATTCTTGGCATTACAAAATCATTAAAACAAAATATCGCACTGTAGTACTGGAAACAGATCCTGGTAAAATCACGGCTGCAAATAATATAGTCATTAAGGGGCAAATATTAAATAATCAGGATAGTAAAATTGTAGCCGGTAAAACCGTTAATATTAATGTGCAACAATTAAATAATTATTCACAAGAAACTATTTCAAAATATGTGTATTCGGGCAATAAAATAGAGCATTGGAAAAATGACACAAAAGATTATAGAGCCACCTCTACCCCTTATGATAAACCTGATGAAATATTCAATGATGATAGTTTAAATTCTAATATTTTAGATCATAAAATCTTTGAGCAAACTGAATTAAAAGAGGTACCTCGTGAAACAGTTAAGGTAGAAAATACCCCGACGCCAATTACAGTGAACAATGACATTAAAGAGGTCGCTACAAAGCCTGTACAACCAATACACAATACTGATATTAAACTAACCCCGAATGATAAGAAAGTTGACAAAATATCGAATATTGCAGTACCTACAAATAAATTTGATAATGTAACGGCTATTAGTCAAAAACCTGATAATAATTTACAAGATATTATTACTGATCATATAAACAACAATACAGCGGATAAAACACCAATCAAAGAGCCAGAATCCGCTCAAGCTGATAACATAATGGCTCCAATCAAAACTATTAGTACATATGATCCAACTATTACCCTGCCTGATAATAGTTTATGGATTGTCAATAAATATAATCCAAGTTATATCGTTGAAACCGATCCACGTTTTACACAACGTAAAAAGTGGCTGAGTTCTGACTATATGCTTAATCGCTTAAAAGTGGATCCAAACTCAATCCAAAAACGATTAGGTGATGGTTATTACGAACAGCAACTTATTCGTGAGCAGATTATTGGCTTAACAGGTAATCGCTATCTTCAGGGTTATCGTTCAGATCTTGAACAATATCAGGCATTAATGGATGCAGGGATAAGTTTTGCAAATCAATATGGAATTGTACCGGGTGTTGAACTATCGGCAGAGCAGATGAGAGCCATAACCACCGATATGATCTTGTTAATGAAAAAAACCATTACCGTTGATGGTGAAAACATCGATGTGTTGGTTCCACAAGTCTATATTGTTAATCGAACACAGCTAGGTACAGATGGTGCACTTATTTCAGGCGAAAATGTATTTATAAAAGGTGAACAGCTTGACAATAAAGGTTTAATACAGGCAAAAGAAAATGTTTTATTAAATGGATACAATGTCAACAATACCGGATCTATTTACGGTAATAAAGTTGGGGTAACGGCTGAAAATGATATTACCAATTATGGTAAGTTGGTGGGGGATAAATTAGTTTACTTATCAGCAGATAATGATATTAATTTATTATCCAGCACAAGAACCCAAACAAAAGCAAGAAATTCACTGACCAATATTGATAAAACCAGCATTATTCAGGTAAATGACGGCAATATAATAATCGATGCAGGACATGACATTAAATCCCAGGCTGGCTGGATAATTAACAGTGGCGAACAAGGCACAACCTGGTTACAAGCGGGCCATGATGTCCAATTTACCACAGCTGACATTGAAGAAAAATTTGATTACCGAAGAAAAAAAGATTATCGCATTACAGATGAAAAAAGCGTGGTTGGCACCGGAATAAGTGCGGCCAATAATGTAAATATTATTGCAGGTAATAACATCAATGCCAAAACAGTCGATATTGAAGCGGGGAATCGATTAAATTTAATTGCAGACAATGATATTGAAATAGGCTCTTCAACCGAAACCGCCTTTTTAGATGAATTTCATAAAACTAAATCAAAAGGTTTTTTAAACAAAACCACAAGTACATCACACACCGTAATTGATAACACGACTCAAAAAGGGAGTATGCTCAGTGGTGATAGTGTGACTATTAGTGCTGGCAATAATTTAACCGTAACCGGTAGTCAGGTAGTTGGTACCCATGATGTCAATCTCTATGCCGATAAAGATATTACGGTTAATGCCGCAGAAGAGTCATATTACCGAAAAGAAGAAACAAAAAAGAAAAAATCAGGGTTAATGAGCAGTGGTGGTCTTGGTGTTACCGTTGGTAAAGAGAAAGAGTCACTAAAACAAACCGATACCGAACAAGCTTATGTCGGTAGTGTCGTTGGCAGTACCGACGGCAGTGTTAATATTCATGCAGGCAAAAATATTAACGTTGAAGGCAGTGATATTATTGCTAAGCAAAATATTAAAATGCAAGGTGAAAATGTCAATATTGAAGCGTTAGATGCTAAAACTACCCATAAAGAAGAGTATAAATATCAAAAAACAGGGGTGACCGTTGCTGTTTCGGGTACAGCCAGTAACATATACAACGCAACTCAAACACTACAACAAGCCAAACAGCAAACCAATGATAAAACCAAAGCATTAATGGAAATTAAAGCGGGCTTACAAGCGGGTAATGCGGCGTTAGAAACAGGAGCAAATTTACAAGATGGTGTGCCTGAGGCTTCGGTGGGCATTAATATTAGCCTTGGCAGTGAAAAAACCAAACGTACGGTTAATCAAGAACAACATACCGTGGTTAGCTCATCGGTTGCAGCGGGGCGTGATGTCTCTATCATTGCAACAGGCAATGGTGAAAGCAATAGTGGTGATATAAATGTCATTGGCAGTCAAGTACAAGCAGGCCGTAACGCAACCATTAACGCTAATCATGATATTAATATTATCGGCCAAGAAAACACGTTTAAAACCGATACTAAAGAAAAAAGTAGCAGTGGTTCGGTAAGTGTCGGGTATAACTTTGGTGGTCAAAAGAATGGATTTAATATATCAGCCAGCGGCAGTCAAAGTAAATCCCGAGAAAAAGGGAATGGAACAGACTGGACAGAAAGTGTTATAGAAGCCGGCAATAAGCTAACGATGATAACAGGCAATGATGCCAATATTAATGCTGGCCAGATAAAAGGCGACAGCGTTATTGCCGATATTGGTCATGACCTGAATATTACCTCACAACAAGATAGTGACGAATATCATATGAAAAACAGCTCAAGCTCAGTAGGCGGCAGTTTTTCACTTGGCGGTACAAGCAGTATTAATGCGGCTAATTCTACCTCCAAAATGGACAGCAACTGGAAAAGTGTTACAGACCAGTCAGGCATATTTGCAGGTAAAGGTGGGTATGATATTAAAGTTGGTAATAATACTGACTTAAAAGGGGCGGTGATTGCATCGGAAGCGGAAGATACCGGTAAAAACAAACTTGATACGGGCACAATTAGCTTTACTGATATCGAAAATAAAGCGGATTATAAAGTCAGCAGCAGCAGTGTTGGCGTCAGCACCATTGGCATGCCATCAATGCCAGCCGGTTATAATAAAAAAGACAATGAACAATCGATAACGCATTCAGCGGTGTCCCAAGGCACTATCATCATCCGCAATGAGAATGAACAAAAGCAGGATATCAATGAGTTAAGTCGGGATACTGAGCATGCCAGTAATGAACTTAAGC
>NZ_JAFNON010000019.1:0-6665 GCF_026536245.1 Gilliamella sp. B2824
ACTGGCCACCGGACTGGCTATTGCCGCATTAGGTGGTGATGCTCAGGATATTAATACCGCTATTGCTGGTGGTAAAAATGCGGTTGAGAATAATGGATTAAGTTGGGCTGATGGTGGATTTGGTGGGGATATTGTAGGTCTTTCACCTGAAACAGGAGCAAACTATGACTCGATTTTACATGGTGCAGCAAATGGTTACTTAACACAGGAGGAAGCTGTTCAGGCATTAAATGACCTGATAAATGGTAAAGGAATGCCAAATGGTAGTGATTATGCTGAATTATGGATGCGGGCACCAGAACAAATTGGGCAATATTTACCTGGGCCAATCGGCACAGCAATGGCAATTTTAGCTGCAACTGATATCGCCATAACAGATACAGATAGAACTAATCTAGTACAATTATTAAATGAAGCAAGCAAAGATTATTTATCTGATTCGAATAATGCAGGATCAATGACAGCCCTTAATAAAATGATAGACCGATTAGGAGCCGGTAGTACAAATACGCATCTTCAAAGTATAATCAAAGGTAATGTTGAATCCAATATTGCAAAAAACCAAAAAGGTAATGAATCAAGTAATTTTGGTGAACACAGTAAATTGGAAGGAAAAGTTCAGGAAGATTTAGGTATTTGGCCACCAAATAGTGGGGCTTATGGGCCAGTCGAAAAAGTGACACTTAAACCAGGTGATTTTGTTGATAGATATGGAAGTACTGCTGGTTTCTATATTTCGCCAGAAGGAGTTGCATTTGAGGCAAGAGCCTTACCATCAACATCATTAAATTCTCCTTATAAAGTTTATGAAATAATAAAACCAATAGAAGATGTATCACAAAGCAAAGTTTTACCGTGGTTCGGCCAGCTTGGTCAAGGAACACAATATAAGTTATCAAAACCTGTAAAATGGTATGTAGATAATGGTTATTTAAAAGAGGTAATAAAATAATGAATAGAGATGAGTTAAAAAAAATTTTAGAAGTTAAAAAAGTTCCCCATATGTCATATAGCCTTGATGGGCTTAAAAATGGAATGAGCTTATGTATTGTACCGGAAAATAATAAATGGAAATTAATTTATGTTGAAAGAAGCAGTAAAAATTATATTGGAGAATACAACTCTGAACATGATGTATGTGATGCATTTTATCAAATAATGAAAGATGACTATGGTTGGAAGGATTGATCATTAAAATTTTATATTTTATTTTTTCTTTTTTTTCATCTGAAATTCCAGTTCGGCAATCTATCTTGCGGAACTGGATTAATTATTTACTAACTATGCGATCTACTTCGCAAGTGTTGCTATCAACTTGCAAATAAGGGAAAAACTGGACAAGCTGAAAAAGTGATACCAAATGAAAATGACTATCTACCAGTAGTTCGTGAAGGTAAAGTAACTTATAGAGCAACTGCTTTTGATAAAGGAATCTCAGGAGCAAGGACATCTGATTTACATATTGATGGGATTGGTAAAATTGATGTTTATACCCCACAAAAATTGGAAATAAAAACTATTTTGAATGGTATAGAGAAAAAGAATCAGCAAACGAACTCTGTGCTTACTCAAGCAAATCTATCAAAAAGTAAAATAACCGAAATAGCTAATAGAACTTGGGGGAAACCTAGTGCAAACAATATAAACACTTTATTCTTCCAAGATTCTAAAGGTCAAATTATTCGTTATGATCGGCCTACTAGAGGAGCTAAATAAATGTCTAAACTTAAATGTCCATGTGGTTGTATTATGGATAATAATACTATGGAAGAGGATTTTTTATATAATCTTGTTCCTCTGAAAAATCTTATGAAAATACTCTCTACTTGGGATGAAATACGGAGTGATTCATATGCAGATAAGTTGACTGAATTATATGACAAAGATACTAAAGAAGTTTATATTTGCCCTTCATGTGGTCGAATATTAGTCGCAAGCGATAAAGATCCTAATGTTTTTGATTCATATATAAAAGAAGATTAATTTATTGCCAGTTCTGCGATTTCTATCGCAGAACCGAACTAATTATCTCTTGATTATGCGATCTAATTCGCATGTTGGACAATCAGCTTGCCTTTTTTAGCGGTAATAGTGACGGGTTGTCCGGTGGTAAATCCGAGTTCATTTAGCCAATTGTGGTCTGAGGTTGGGCTTTGTGCCTTGTGGCACGTAACCGACGGTATAAAACCACCTAGCCTCTACTGCGGATAATTACGGCAAGGATGTAAAAGACTTAACTGAAGAAGATAAACGCACTATCAGTGCATTCGCCCAACTGACCACCGGTCTGACTATTGCCGTTTCCGGGGGAGATGTGGGTGATGCCGGCACCGCTATCGCTGCGAGTAAAAATGCGGTTGAGAATAACTATCTGGCTCAAGCTACAATAATTGCTTGGCGAGTTCTTCGACCTGGAACATTTGGGCAACAAGTAACAATTACAGCAGTTGATGTACTAGTTGCAAAAGGATTAAGTATTGCTGAAGCCGAATCTTTTTTAACCAGTCTAACGTTCGAACAAAGGAAATTAATTGATCTTGCATTAGTTGATCCAAGGGGAGATAGTAACTTCGAAAATGCAGTACTAAAAACTTATGAAATTTATGGTGGATCTCATCAAAATGAAGGGTATCCTATCCCAGAACCATTACCTCCTTTATCTGCTACGACAATTCAAGAACAAGATGAGGTAACGCTGATAATTCCGAAGCAGCATTTCCAACCTATCTTATCTTTGTTATTTCCTTTCCAGCAAATTAACCTTCACAAATACTTTTTCTATTCATCAGTACCATCATAATCTTTTATCGCTATACAACGATAATCAAATTTCTCTTCTTGAGAAAAATATTGAGCAAAGTAATTTCTATTCCACAAATGAGATTTTTTATTATTGAACTTTAAATCTTCAATATTAATTTTCTTATATTGAATTTTTTGGTGCATTTCTTCATTTAAAGCTCTTATCTGATCTTGATTTATAAATACATCATACCCTGCCGTATGTAATATCATATTTTCTTCGTTAAATAACAATTCAATACTTCCAGAAAAAATAACTCTTACATAAACCATTGTGTCTTGAAAAGTAAGACTGTTTGCATAACAAACTATTGCTAAATCATTTTTAAGAAACTGTGTTCGCCAAGAATGAAAATAATCTTTTTCATTAACCATAAGAATTTGAGCACATTTGGGGTTTTTTATAATTAATTTTGCTTTTTTCAATAATACAACAGGGTCCTCATTGTTTTTAATAAAATTATGAGGATTTTTTTTTAAAATAATATTATAGAAAGGCTCATCGGTATATAAATTAATTGCAATATTTTCTAGATTAATTTCATATAATGATGATAAATTTTCTGTAATCGCGGGGATTCTAATAAAATTATTTAATCCTATCATTTCATCAAAATGAATCATTGTTGCATAATGATTAGTTATATCTAATTTATAATTCATAGCATCATTTCTTTTTAAATGTATATTCGATTAATTCACTACTTCCAATTGATTTACCATTAGTTTGTGTATGACCATTGTTTGGTACCTTTGTTTTATTAATTAAAACAAGACCTTTATCGGAAGCATTCTTTTCTAGATTTCTTAAAGTCCCATTTGATATGGATCCTTTAATAGTAATAGTCCCTTCACTTGATAAAACTCTCAAAATTTCATTATTCAATGGATCATACTTATATGGGTTTTCCATAATAATTCTATTTTGCGAACCTGTTGCAATATTTGGCAAATCATTAGCATTGCCAGGATAAACACCTTTTCCCATAGGATAATCAGGATGAGATATATTATAAGCGCCTTCAATTGGCTTATTTCCTGCACCGATATTTAATGTTCCTCCTTGTTCGGGTTTATTTAAATATCCTCCTGTCCCCTTTCCGGCATTAATTTGTTTAATGATTGTATTATTTGCTCTATCATAAACAATTTTATAAGCCCCGTTTTCACTAAGAGTCGTTCTTATTTCATTTAATAGGGCTGATGGATTTTCTATTAGGTTATTTTTATATAATTCCATTATTGCGGCAAGGTCATTTAATTCAGCCTTACTTAATGAATTAGCAAATACGCTAGCAGTCATCCCAAAACCTGCCGCTGGATTACCTTCAAATCCAACCGTTTCGATTAACCTCGTTGCTACATTATTAGCACACAAGATTGGATTAGCTGAACAAAAAACAATGTGCTACGATGAGGATCTCGGATATAAAAAATCCCAGTTTTTACGCTGGGATCTTAATTATTTGCCAAAGATCTTAATTCTTAAACGACGACACTCCAAATACCACATATAGATTCCTACAGGAATACCAAAAGGAGCTAGTTTACAAGCTATATATATATCTTTAGTATTAATTACAAATTCATTTGTTTTAAAATAAAACAAAAATGAAAATATTAAACTTATAATTAAAATACTAAAAAACAAGATTAAAGGCATCGTTATACATAGAAACAGCAATACTAAATATTTTCTATTTTTCTTCATCTTTTTTACTCTTCATCAGATCATTAATATTCTTTTGAATTAATTCTCCTGTAGCAGAGCCTACGACTCCCCCGGAAATAGCCGGAATAGAACTGTGAGAAGCGGGTTTAGTAATAGTCCAAATTCCAATAGGAACCCATTCATATTGTTTTGAAATTGGATTAAACATTTTTTCTAATGAACCTTGTAACATCTTGCCGCCAAGATAACCAAAACCAGATCCTATTGCACCAGCTGCAGCACCAATTAACGGTTCTTCATCTTTTAAATAATTTGATGTTGCACCACCTGTAGCATTCCAACCTATTGTCCCCCAAAAACCAGTCCCTGCACCACCAGTAACAACACCAACTCCTGATGCAATTCCTACATCAGTCCAATTAATGCTACCATCATCATTTAAAGTATATTGCATTCCGGCATTGATAGCACCACTTAATGAACCACCAATGATTGCACTATTAGGTAGAATTATACCTCCAACAATAACACCAGTTACAACACCGTTTGCAATTGCTCTATCTCGAATCATTTCATTAGCATAATCAGTTGCTGCTTTTTCATCACCTTTAAATAGTAACAAACCATCTCGATAATCACGGTCAAATTCATCCATTACTTGCAAGGCCATAAAATTATTCTCAACCGAGTTCGTACCGGCAGCAATAGCGGTGCCAGCATCACCCACATCTCCCCCGGCAACGGCAATAGCCAGTCCCGTGGCCAGTTGGGCGAGTGCGCTGATGTTTTGTTTTTCTGCTTCGGTTAATTCGTTGTCGTTTTTATCCCCATAGAATGTTTTTCGAATGACTTGCGCTGCCAGTTCACCCCCAACAGCACCTGCACCACCAACAAGTCCTGAGTTGCCTTGTAGCTCGGCAACCAATCTGCTAATCACAACAACTCGACACTAAGAGGTAGTTATTTTAACTAAGGTCTATTCTAAACCAAAAACAGCCCTGCTAAAGATGAACAACTTATTACACCGTTGGGGATCGCTCTAACGTTGGTAGGGGTATTCCCCCCCTTAATTTACCATTAAAGACAACCGGCTAAATGAACTCGGATTCACCACAGGCCAATCCGTCACCATCACCGCTAAAAATGGCGCTAACTTGAGAAGTAGATCGCATTGTTGATAAATGATTAATTTAGTTCTGCGATGGGAATCGCAGAACTGGGAAAATAGCTTGCCAAAATAAATCAGTTTGTATAAATCTCTTTCATAATTTTATCTAAATATTCCCTGCTTTCCTTTTTTGCTCTACCTTTCCCTTGTATTGACTTTTTATATTCATCGACAGTTATTATTGAATTCTTCGTTATCGAGTGATCTATTTTTGAAACATCAAATTCAATAACATATTTACCATTAACAAGATAAGTATATATATCTGCATACTGATCTATATTTTGATAAATAAAATATGCAGATGTTAATTCGCCAAATTCTGACAAGAAAAAAGGATAAATTTTTTCCTTTTCCAATTTATGAAAATTAGCCAAATTTCTTTCAATTAATTCATCTTCGTTCATCATAAAGGTATTCTTCCTGGTGTTGCTGTAATTAAATTACCAGCTTTATCTGTAAGTATTGTTATAGTATTAGTTGGTTTTCCACTAAACTTATCGACTCCAATATTTTTATCAAGGGTAATAACTCGTTCATAAATCTTCTGTTGGGTATTTGTTCCCTTAATAATAGAAAATCTTGTATTGCTAATTGGGACATTCCTAACTTGATCACTTCCAATAAGTGATTTAGCTTCTGCTTCACTAATAGTAAACTGACTTGCATTACTATTACTATTAAAATGTCTATTCAAAACATGATTCCAACCTTTTGCTGAATCACCATTTTGAATATTAATACGAGATTGAACAATAGGATTTTCCAAATCGGCTTTATCTATAACTTTATCAGCGCCATTTGAAACTTTATAGCCATTAGATGTTGTCTGGGACTTATCTTCACTTGCTGATGATTTATCTTTATTATTATGATCATCATCAGGTGGTAATCCTGGCGCACCACCTGCTGTAATAGCCCCTGCACCTCCCAATTTGTTATTGTTGCTATCGTTATCCCCTGATGATTCGTTATAAATTCTATCACCAAAGGTTTCATCACCAAACATGATTGGTGCCAAAC
>NZ_JAFNON010000002.1:0-371189 GCF_026536245.1 Gilliamella sp. B2824
ATGCCCGATGCCCGATGCCCGATGCCCGATGCCCGATGCCCGATGCCCGATGCCCGATTAAGACCACATTTTAACATATTTTTACCATTCCTTGTAGTTAATTTTATTAACTTTTTCAAAAAATACAACATATTAGCTTTTATATATATCACCTAATGTAACTCATTTGTACGCGATAATATCAAAAATTCAGTCTAATATTAAAATAGAATAATCAAATTGTAATGTGTATTTATGTAAATGTTTGTTAAGAATCTACGATAAGTCGATTAAAATGAACGTTAAATCTATATTTTATTGACTAATCTCACCGATTATTAATCGTTAGTTTATTGAATTCAGTTTACTGAAGATCTACAAAACAAAAGTAAAAAAATAGTTATCCTTTCATTAAATAATGATCTCACTTAAGATCTGAACAATTGCCGCTGTAAACTAAGCATAAATTGTTGGGTTATTTTGTTATTATCACTATCAGGCTGCCAATTTTTTAGAAAAATTAATTGATTAGTATTAAGATGCAGCGTTGTTCTTACAGTTTTTGGGGATAATTTTGGCATTATTTCAGGTTGTTGTGATTGATTTATAATTTTAGATTGATGATGAACTAGCGGATTGACTCTAGTATTAATATCTTTCTTTGATAAAGTAAAAAATTGATTAAACCACATTTGATATCCACTTAAATCGAAATCTCCAGCTATTTGATAGCCCCATTCCATTTTTTGAGCGTTATTAAAATGAAATGAAAGATTTCTTTTAGGAAACCCGCAATAAACTATAGGGTAATTGTTCAATTTACCTAGGATATTATGCATTATCTTCAACTTCTGTTGATATAGCTCACTAATGATATAAGCTGATTGATTATAAATTCTTAAAAAACTCCCCTCATCAATTAAACTTAGATAGCCAAGTCGACGACTAATTTCTAACTTTTTAGTAATATGCATGCTCATTTTTTGTTCTTCAATTTTGGCGTGCTAGCGACTTCGCGCTAACACGCCGGTGACTGGGTAACTTTCTTTAATTAAAATAAAAGTTAATGTTATAATTTACTTCAGTGAAGAATTAACCTTTGCAAACTGCCCTAAGATATTTTCTACTATCTACTAGATCAATATCACTGTTATTGCCCATAAAAGAAACTGCGCCATCGCCAGTAATAACAATAAAGTGAGAAAACGCATCATGAACTTCTTTAGTCCAATAATGAGAATAGGAATAACCAGCTGTACTTGCTAAGGTTTGAGCTCCCCAATTGGCATCAGGATAAGACTTTTTGCCTTCAATATATCCCCATTCTGATAAAATACTTTCACCAATAGATCGTGTATAAACATTATTATGTAACACCCAATTTAAAGGAGCTGATTTAACAGGAGAATTCGTTAACTCACTACGTAAAAACATATTTTGTTCACCACCACATTTAATTTTGACCTGCTCGTAAGTACCATAAAAGTCTCCTTGTGGAATAGCCCAAACACTGGTTGGATTAAACGTATAATCAAATTTAATTGTTGGATCTCGTTTCAATGCAGCCCGTACCGTAACATCACCGGTTGGTTTTCCTTTTAGTAAGACATACCCCTGTGGGTCGATAGTCACTTGCCCACCAGGATTATTGGGAATACTAAAACTATAATCAGTCTGTGCGCCTGAAACAATTAATTGAAATTTTGCACCAGGAAAACCTGTCATTGGGAATTTTTTGCCAGCTGATACCGTTGGATTTACTTTAAACCCCATGTTAGGCACATAATCTGCAGTATAGCCACCCCCATAGACAGGATTTGGAACTTTGTACGTTTCTTGATTCCAATCAGCAATACCACCTGTAGATGAATTAACCCCACGCCATTGATACATAGGAAATATTTCTAAAGAATAAGGTTTAGCATAACAAACTTGAGGTTTAGAAGAAATTTGATAACGTTTCACTATTGGCACATAATCACTTTCCCGAGGGATACCATATTTAGAATAGGTCTTTACCTGTGTTGTTATTTCAAGCGTTAGTGGCATCGGATAACTACTTCCGCATCCCATCGTTTTACTAATATCTGTAATTAATTTTCCATTACCGTCATACCACTGTTTACTGGTAAATGAAAGTAAAAATGGCTTTGATGTATCTATCCCATCACCATCTTTATCCGCATAATTTAATGTGTTATCCAATGAATTATAGTAAAAATTCTTAACGATAAAATCAGCAGGGCTTAACTCACCACTAAATTCCTTAATTACATCACCTTTGATATTGTTGCTTGCTTCACTGTAAAAAACACCATTAACCGTAAATCCTTGCTTATTCGCTGCCAAATCGATATTTATCACTTCCGGCGCACTACCTTCTATCGCTTTCGCTGTCGTTGTACTTAATGCTTGAGCGGTATGAGTCGTCAATAAAATAAAAAATATCAATAAAGAACATTGCGCTAATGCCGATTGAATTGATTTAAAATAATCTTTTACATATGAATTATTTAACGAAATAATGCTCGAAAAGTGTTTAAGGAAATATAAAAATTTTAAAAATATGAAAAAAGAGATAAAAGTCGATAAGTGCGAGGATAATCCACTGACGCGATGACTTGTTGTAACTAGACTATCTAATAATGCCCGATGCCCGATGCCCGATGCCCGATGCCCGATGCCCGATGCCCGATGCCCGATGCCCGATGCCCGATGCCCGATTAAGACCATATTTTAACATATTTTTACTACTCCTTGTAGCTAATTTTATTAACTTTTTCATAAAATACAATATATTAGCTTATATATATTATCTAATGTAACTCATTTGTGCGCGATAATATCAAACATTCAGTCTAATAGTAAAATAGAATAATCAAATTGTAATGTGTATTTATGTAAATGTTTGTTAAGAATGATTAACACCTAAAACAATCAACCTCAAATAAATGATTTATTTTTATCACTGGCAACTTTAACCCTATCATGATCAACCTATTTTCAAACGACGTTTAACAATAAAACTAATAGCTTTATTTTTTTAAATCAAACAAATTTTTATATAAATGCTTCAATGCCATAATCGGGTGATAAATTAGCATTCTTGGACCAGAAAATCGCATCACTTGTTTGATTTTTTGTTGGTAATCTTTACGATAACAATGTTTAGGGCATTTTTCGCAAGTTGTTTTATTTTCGCCAAAGCGGCATAAGATGAGTCTTCGCATCGCATATTGCAATAGATCATCACATTCATTACACAATTGATGCTTTTCAGTATGATGTTTTTTGTGGCAATATAAATGAATCATTACCTTAATCGTTGCTTTTTCTTGCTGTATTTTAGGACCAGTATTATTGGCTACCATAATCAAAATATACGCTAATATAAAAAGTGGTAAAATAAAGTTAATTATCAATTATAATCACAAGGATTCGTTACAATGGCAAGAATTATTAATAAAGATACCATAGTTTGTATGTCACTTTCTGCAAGGCCAAGCAATTTTGGAACCCGTTTTCACAACTTCTTATATGAAAAGCTTGATCTCAATTATATTTATAAAGCATTTACAACCAATAATTTAAAAGACGCTATTTATGGTATTAAAGCGTTAGCCATTCGCGGTTGTGCAATTTCAATGCCTTATAAACAAGCGTGTATTGAGTTTATCGATGAATTAGATGTTTCAGCAAGTTCAATCCAGTCAGTCAATACCATTGTTAATACCAATTATCATCTAACTGCTTATAACACTGATTATATTGCTGTTGCTAAACTTATTGAAGAAAATCAGATAGAAAATACCACGCCGTTTGTACTAAAAGGGAGTGGCGGTATGGCCAATGCCGTTATCGGTGCGTTTTACGATAAAGGCTTTAAAAACGGGATTATTGCAGCTCGAAACCAACAAAAAGGACAAGCACTGGCAAAACGCTATGGTTATAAATGGGTAAAAGATGAAACAGAAGTTCCTGCTGAACAAGCAAAATTAATTATTAATGTTACACCAATTGGAATGCAGGGCGGTATCGAAGCTGATCAATTATCTTTCCCTACGACAATGATTGAACAAGCCGAAATTGTGTTTGATGTAGTCGCATTACCTGTTGAAACGCCAATGATTAAATACGCAAGCAAATTAAACAAAACAATAATTTCTGGCGCTGATGTAGCGGTGATCCAAGCACTTGAACAATTTGTATTGTACACTGGAATTAGACCTGAAAAGGAGCTTGTTGAACAAGCCGCAGACTTTGCTAGAAAAGGTTAAACATCAATGTTAGATTTATTCCACCGAAACAATCGGTGGAATATAATTCAATTTCTTATAACATTGCCTGATGCAGTTTGTGATAAACAGAAAGCAATTTTTGATGCATTGTAAATTGTTCAAGATCGTTATTTGACATATTAGGATCGTTAAATAAATCCGTTAAACCAAAAAACTTTTTCTCACCATTGGCATATTGCCACATTTGATCAACACAATTTTTGCCATACATTTTATTAAATGCGTCTTGATAATTTTCAAACTGTTTTTTATCCCGATCAATGATAAAACTGACTAATGTTTGCAGACAACGATAGGCATGATTCCGTTCTGAGGTAAAAATTGATTCATTCATTTCAATTGTCCAATCGATCCATGTTTGTGCTTGAATTAAATCTTTTGCGGCTAATGCTAACATTGCTTTTAACTCACCAACACGTAAAGTTAACCATGCATTATCTTTACCTGTTGCAATACCGAGTAATTCACGAACGCGAGCAAAATCATCTAGCCCCTGCTCATCTAGCTGCTCTATAATTGCCAAATACTGTTTTGCTGTCAGCTTTTTATTCGGTAAAGATAAAATCAGATCTCTAAACTCAATTGCCATATTATTATTCGCAATTAAAAGATCTTCAGGCGGATAGATTTCTGACATACCTACAGCTAAAATGCGACAGGCATAAACACCAAGATGTTCATAGTCCATGATAAGAACCTCTGTTTTGTGTCGAGCAAAAATCGCCATAAGGTTATCAAACTCTTGTTCTGTTGTGCCAGAAAAATCCCAATCAACAAACTCATAATCAGCTTGTTGATTAAATAGATCCCACGAAATTAAGCCACTTGAGTCAATAAAGTGGGTTTCTAAGTTACTTAAATCAGCCACTTCGTCATTATCAAAACTTGGTGGAGAAAACACATCAAGATCTTTCAAACTACGTCCTTGTAGTAGTTCCGTAACCGTTCTTTCAAGCGCGACACCAAAGTCAGGATGCGCACCAAATGAGGCATAACAAGTACCATTGTTTGGGTTCAATAATACGACACAGATAACAGGGAATTCACCGCCAAGAGAAGCATCAAAACAGTAAAGTGGAAAGCCTTCACTTTCAAGCGCATTTATAGCGGCTAAAACAGCCGGATAACGGTTAATGACTTCAGGCGGAATAGTTGGTAAGCTTATTGCTTCAGCAATTATCTTATTTTTAGTGTAACGCTCAAAAATTTCTGATAACCCTTGCACTCGAGCCTCATTACGCGTATTGCCCGCTGACATACCATTGGAAGCATATAAATTAGCAATTAAATTAACCGGTACATAAATCGTTTTCTGATCGGATTGTTGTACAAAAGGCAGTGCGCAAATGCCACGCTCAGCATTACTTGATTGCAAGTCGACTAAATCAGTAGCAGTTAATTCCTGATCAGGATCATAAAACTTAAGTAATTTTTCGGATAAGATTCCTTTTGGTAAGCTATTATCTTGAGGTATTGCAAACCATTTTTCAGTTGGATAATGAACAAAATCAGAATTAGCAACTTGTTGTCCTAAGTAAAAGTCAGAAAAGAAGTAATTAGTTGATAAACGTTCAAAATATTCCCCGAGTGCAGAAGCTAAAGCGGCTTTTTTACTTGCGCCTTTACCATTAGCAAAACAGAGTGGGCACTGTGTGTTTTGAATATGCACCGACCAAACATTTGGCACAGGATTAAGCCAAGAGGCCTCTTTTACCTCTAATTGGTATTTAGCGAGTTGTTGATGAAAATATTGGATGGAATCTTCAAGGGCGGCATCTTTGCCTGGAATATAAGTTTTCATGTGTTATCTCAGAATATTGTGTAATAATAGATTGCTTTATTCATTTATTTATTCTTAAATGTATACGCTATTAACTAAAATGAAAAGTAATAATCATTAATAATTTTTAATTAAGGAAATAAAATGAAGAAAATTATAAATTCCGAGGGTTTTTCATTAGTAGATTTTTTCTTTTTCAATAAAATGATCACACCAGTAATTATCACTATCCTTTATTGGGTAACATTGGTGTTAATAGTTTTAAGTGGATTAGGTGTCATTATTGCCAGTTTCCATAGTTTTCAATACAGTTTTTTAGGTGGACTTATCGCATTTTTTACAGGTGTCATAGGTCTTATTGTTGGTGTTATTTCTGCAAGAATCGGCTTTGAATTAGTTTGTGTGTTATTCAATATCAATCGTAATATTGAAAAATTAGCCGTAAACCAAAACAGCAGTAACGAAGACCAAAACAGTGACGACAAACAGTAGTGTTTATTTTAACAGTAGGCATTTGCCTACTGTTAAATATCGTTTGATTGAGCTTTAACTAACGTTTAAAAACAATCTTATTGTTACTTTAAATCACTTAAAGGCCATCTAGGTCTTACCGCAATAGCTAAATCACTATGCTGCCCTTCCTTTAAATGTACCATTCCTGCATAAGCAATCATAGCCCCATTATCTGTACAAAATTCTAATCTCGGATAATAAACTTGTCCTTTGCGGTTTTTCATCAATACCGATAATTGTTGACGTAATGTTTTATTGGCGCTAACGCCGCCGGCAATAACTAGTCGATTAAAGCCTGTTTCATCAAGAGCTCTACGTGACTTAATTACTAAGGTGTCGACCAATGCATCTTCAAAAGCTCGAGCAATATCAGACTTAGTTTGTAAATCAATAGTGCCATCACAAGTATTTTGATGAATGATGTTAGCAGCAGCGGTTTTGAGTCCTGAAAAACTAAAATCCAATCCAGGCCGATCGGTCATTGGCCTAGGAAAATAGAATCGATTTGCAATCCCCTGCTCTCCTAGTTTTGAAAGCTTCGCTCCACCGGGGTAATCAAGTCCCAATAATTTAGCTGTTTTGTCAAATGCCTCACCTGCTGCATCATCAATCGATTCACCGAGTAACTGATATTGACCTATGCCTGTAACACTAATTAATTGAGTATGTCCCCCCGAAACCAATAACGCAACAAAGGGAAATTCTGGTGGGTTATCTTCCAGCATCGGGGCAAGTAAATGTCCTTCCATGTGATTGACAGCAACTGCTGGCACATTCCAAGCGTAAGCAAGCGCACGGCCGATAGATGCACCAACCATTAAAGCGCCAATTAACCCGGGCCCTGCTGTATAAGCGACGCCATCAATATCCTCTGCCGTTATGTTAGCTTGTTTTAACGCGGCTTGAATCAATGGTACCGTTTTGCGAATATGATCACGTGATGCAAGCTCAGGCACGACACCACCATAATCAGCATGTAAATTAATTTGCGAGTAAAGTTGATTAGCTAATAGACCAGATTGATCGTCATAAACAGCAATTCCAGTTTCATCACAAGACGTTTCAATACCAAGCACTTTCATTAATGTTTTCCTATTAAATCAGAAAGATTATCTTCACTCCAAAGATCGTGTTCTGTGATTTCTTTATCGGGAATTCGATGTTCTTCTGCTGCCCACTCGCCCAAATCAATAAGCTGACAACGTTTGCTACAAAATGGTCTAAATAAACTTTTTTCCGACCATTCCACCTCTTTTTGACATGTTGGACATTTCACAAATTGCATTATTTTTTTGTTCATTTTGACTCTTTAATTTTATGCTATTAACAGCACGCTAATTCAAATTCTATCGTATCGGTACTCGTATTATCACAAGCTTCAAGCGGAATAAATCGAATACTATAACGCGACATATGACCCGATACTTGTGGATAAACATTTTTATCTAACGAAACACGAATACGAATAAGGTTAATGTCACCATTGGTTTCTTGAAAAAAATTATTGGCACAAGTGAATGATTTAAATTCGCCAAGTTGGCGTATCAACTGCATACATGATGAGAGCGATTCATTTAAAATAGCAAGATGCTGCAACCAACTTTGTACTTGTCTATCTCGTTTTTCTGCTGATTGTTTTAACCACAGATAGAAAGAGGGAAGATCAAAACTACAGCACCCGCCAGGAATCATTAAGCGTTGGCGAATTGAGGTAATAAAACGATCATCTTTCAATGCTTGCCCTAATCGAGGTGCTGTATTAAATTTTAGTAAATAATGATCAAATTTATTAAGTAATTCGGTTATTAACTCTTGATCAACGCCTTCAATATTTAACCAAGAAGATAGTTTTTGTTTTTGAGACTCGATTTCTTTAATCAAATCACTTCTAACATCATTACGTTCAATAATTTCTAATAACTCAGACAGTGCATGAAAAAAAAGTAACGCATTATTTTGATCAAAATGACAATGTAGATCTAATTGTTTTAATAAAAATTCAACACGTAACCAGGTACGCATCTTTTCATTTAGTGGATGTTCAAAAATAATCTTATCCATACTTATCCATTATTAATTTTAAGGTTATTTAAGTATTGTTGATGTAATTCATTTACTTGCTCAGTCAAACAAGCTAAATCACCATTATTGATGATTATATCATCAGCATAGGATAATCGTTTTTCACCAGAAACTTGAGATTGAATCATTTTTTGAGCTAACGCTATATCAATATTATCTCTTTGAACCAGACGCTGTAATTGTAGTGCTTTCGGAATATCGATCATCAAAACTCGATCAGCTAAGTGATGTAAATTATTTTCAATCAAAAGTGGCACCACCCAAATTACATAAACCGCAGTCTGTTTTGCAATTTGTTCCTGCGTTTTTTGTTGAATAATCGGATGTAATAAGTGGTTTAACCAAAGCCTTTCATGCGAATTATTAAAGATAATTTCCCGCAATTGACTGCGATCCAATTCACCATCAGGTAATAAGATTTCCTGGCTAAAATGTTTAACAATTTCAAGATAAGCATCAGTTCCAATCTGAACAACTTGCCTAGCAATAACATCAGCATCAATAATCGGCACACCTAATTGTGCAAAAAGATTTGCAATGGTACTTTTACCACTGGCAACACCACCACTAAGTGCAACAATATAAGACATGAATATAGTTTCCGATCTAATAATTACCATGATTAGTATATCATATAACTGAATCTCATTATATATGCTAATTTTTCTTACCTAAAAACAAAAAATACATTTTATTCAGAATATTATAATTTTTTTAATAAAAATCACTTATTGCAAACCAACATAAAAAAATTAAGTTAAGATGATAAAAATGATCACTATTGGAATAAAACAAAATTTATCTTTTTCAATAGAACTTGATTTTATCCAAATGAACAAGTTATCAACATATTGAAAAATTAATCAACCAATAAAAAATAAAATCAACAAAACTGTTGGTTTTATAGTATTAGCTGTATATAATCACATATATCTGTATATAAACACAGGAAATTGATAATGAGACCATTAACAGAACGTCAGCAGCAAATATACGATTTGATCAAAGAAAATATTCAAACAACTGGCATGCCACCAACACGCGCTGAAATTGCGCAAAAATTAGGATTTCGCTCCGCTAATGCGGCTGAAGAACATTTGAAAGCTTTAGCTAAAAAAGGGGCGATTGAAATGATAGCTGGTTCATCTCGTGGTATTCGTCTACTGCTCGAAACGTCCGATGATCAACATGATTTTGAAGGTCTTCCACTTATTGGGCAAGTGGCTGCCGGCTCACCTATCCTAGCGCAAGAACATATTGAAAGTCATTATCAAATCGATCCTTCTGTATTCAAACCCCAAGCTGACTTTTTATTAAGGGTTCACGGTATGTCAATGAAAGATATTGGTATATTAGATGGTGACTTACTTGCCGTGCACAAAACCCAAGATGTAAAAAATGGCCAAGTGGTAGTTGCACGAATTGATGATGAAGTCACCGTTAAAAGACTATCTCGCCATGGTAAACATGTACACTTACTGGCCGAAAATGAAGACTTTTCACCTATTGAAGTTGATTTAGAACAACAGAGCTTTGCTATTGAAGGTATTGCTGTAGGTATTATTCGTAATGGGTCATGGATGTAAATAAAAAGTTAGTATAAAATAGCAACTAATTATTGCTTAGGAGATAACAACATGTGGCTATTTTGGTTATATGAATTTTTAGGATTTGTTGCGATTTTTTTACTTATATTTGCTTATTGTCGATTTCGTGGACAAGGCTTTTGGTCGTTTATTTGGCGACACTTAAAATGGGTAGCATTAGCGATTGTTGCCGTTTGGCTAGTCATAGCCGTGCTCTGTCGTAACGACTTATATAATGCGACACATTGTTACTTTAGAGGTGTGAGTATGCATGCTAATACCAAGTACTCAATCTATTTAGAAGAATGTCAGATCGAAACACCAAGTGGGAGTTATGTACCAATCGATCGCACCAGAGCGTTACCGGGTTCTTCAGATCATGAAGATCATACCGAAGACTATGGCTACCCAGCAGCTAATTAATTATATAAATGATCATTTTACCAAAGCCATTATTGATACAATAATGGCTTAATATTTTGAATATTTAATTAGCTTTTACAGACCAATCTATTTGCATATATGCCAAACAACGCCTTTCTAATTTTCTAAATCCCCAAATTAATGTAAAACTAACACAAAGATAAATAACCGCAGCAATACCAAAGGCATGAAAAGGTTGATATGTTTCAGCATAAATGTCACGAGCAATTTTCATTACATCTTGAACGGTTGCGGTAAATGCTAATGCAGTTGAGTGCAACATAAAAATAACTTCATTACTGTAAGCAGGCAAAGCAAGACGAAAGGCTCTTGGTAAAATAATATATCGATATAATTGAAATCGATTAAAACCTAAGGCTATTGCCGCTTGAATTTCACCATTGGGCACATTACGCATTGAGCCCGCTATAACCTCAGTGGTGTAAGCACAAGTATTTAAGGTAAACGCTAAAATAGTACAATTTAAGCCACTTTGAAAAAAATCATTAACCCATTGATGATTCTGCACAAAACTCAATGTATAAAGTCCTGTATAGATAACTAATAATTGAACATACAAAGGCGTGCCTCGAAAGACATAGGTGAAACACCAAATAGGTAACTTGATGTATTGATTTTTTGAATTACGACCAACCGCTAAAACTAAAGACAAAATACCGCCAAGGGAAATCGATAAGACCAAAATCCACAGTGTCATAGCTAGCCCAGTGATATTATACCCATCTGTCCATAACAACGCTTTCCAGTAGTCTTGAAGAATCTCTAACATGATAAGGCTCTTTGTTTATAATTTTGCTTTGGTTATACCAATGGAATAATGCTTTTCTAGCCACCACAAAGCAAGATTTGAAATAGTGGTGAAAAACAGATAAAACGCGCCAGCGATTAAAGCAAATAATAGTGGTTGATACGTTGCTTCGCCTACCGTTTTTGTTGCTTTAACTAAATCAAATAAACCTAATAACGAAACCAACGCAGTTGATTTTAAAACAACCAACCAGTTATTTGCTATTCCCGGCAAAGCAAAGCGCATCATAAGTGGAAACATAACATAACGAAAAACTTGAGTTTGACTTAATCCAAGTGCAATAGCAGCATTCAAGGTGTTTTTCGATACTGACTGATAAGCACCTCGGAAGGTTTCAGTAAAATAGGCGCCGTAAATAAAACCTAACGTAATCATTCCAGCTACAAAAGGATTAATTTCGATAATATCCATATTAAAAAAATCGGTAATATTATTGAGCGCAAATTGTAATCCAAAAAATATTAGCATCATAAGAACTAAATCAGGCACACCTCGAATTAAAGAGGTATAAGCCTGACAAAGTAATCGTAGTAATTTTATTTTAGACATTTTGCCTAAAGCACAAATCACACCAAGTAATACAGCCACAATCAACGAAGTGATTGCTAGTCCAATGGTAATTAAAGCACCTTGCAAAATAAGCGGAATATAACCTTGCATTACTTAATTATTTTTTATTGCCATAAACACTAAAATCAAAGTATTTATCATTGATTTTTTTATAGGTACCATCATTTAGAATCTCAACAAGAGCCTTATTAAAAGCCTCTCGTAATTCAGTATCATTTTTACGGAAGCCTAACCCTACCCCAACATCGAAATACGTTTTATCGGTTAATGCTTTGCCTGCAAACGCAAAACCTTTTCCTTGCGGTTGTTTTAAAAATGCATAACTACCGGTTACCTCATCTTGTAATGACGCATCTAAACGCCCCGCCACTAAATCAGAAAACACTTGTAATTGATTTTGATAAGGGACAATGATCACACCGTTTGGACGCCAAACTTCATTAGCAAAATGTTCTTGCGAAGTACCTTGTTCAACACCTACTCGCTTACCTTTTAAAGATTCAACTGTAGGCATAATATTGGCACCTTCTTTTGTGATTAATCTTGAATTAGTCACAAAAATTTCATCAGAAAACGCAATCTGCTTTTTACGTTTTTCGGTCATCATCAAAGATGACGAAATCATATCAATCTTTCTCGATAAAAGTGAAGGAATCAGTGCATCAAAATCAGTAGTTTTAAAGACACATTCAATATTTGCTTTAGCACAAAGTGCCTTTGTTATTTCAATATTAAAACCTGTAATTTCACCATTTGCGTCAATAAAATCGAATGGGGCATAGGAAGTATCTGAACCAATTTTAATTGATTCTGGTAATTTTGCCTGACTATATAATGGTAAACTAATCAAACTAATAAGGGATAGTACCTTTAAAAATATTTTCATAATGATGTCTCTTATAATTTTTTGAGGCGCATAATATAACGTGTTATGAATAAATTTAATAATAAAAAAATCTTTAATATCCGGTATAGTATAAGGATTGATTATTTGAAGTAGTTATTTAGAGTAAAAAGTATCGTATTAAAACTCCAAAAATCACATCGCCATATTAAAATGATAAATTATATCTCTTAATTAAAGACAATATTAATCATGACCATTAACTGCAAGATAAAATTGTTAGACCTATTAAGCTAACAGCAAGATTTTACTAGACTGTAATAAAGTTTACTCATTGCCGTTATAATTAAATAAGGATCAACAATAACCAAATAAATATAAACAAATTAGTGCTAGATGCTTATTGATTTAACTCAACGCAATTTAACACCATGTCTAACATTTGTTTAATAACACATTTGATATATTTTAATTATAATATTTATTAATAGATATAGTGATAACAACACTTACTTTATAAATTAAAGGAAATTTTATGAAAATAGTTATCAAAACAATTATATTAATTCTGATTCCATTTATGCTACAGGCAAAACCCGATGTGTCAAAAATCTATGGAAAAATAAAATTTGTTGATTCATTCCCCGATTACAGGGTGAAAGTCGTGAAAAGTTTTCCCGATCTGCGGGTCAAAAAAACGAATGGTTTTGCAAATAAACCCGGAGAGTGGAAAATAGTCGATAGTTTTCCAAATTACAAAATACAGATTGTCGATTCTTTTCCTGATTTTACTATTCAGTATGTCGATTCGTTTCCTGGAGTTAAATAATAATTAATCGGATAGTTAAACGAATCTATTTTAACTTAATAAAAAATAAAAATTTACAGTGCCACGTAAATAACAGTTATATCCTTGTACAAATAAATAGCTATTTTTTGGCTATTTCATGCTAAATAATATAACAGTTCAATTAGAGCGATTTTAGTTATCGGATATATATTAGAGGATTGAAATCGAGAAAAAGTAGACTCGGTTGACGAGTGCTTTTATATGCATAAATCCTTGTAATATAGGATATTATATAATTTAGTCAATCGTTGAGGTTCTATTTAGATTTTATCGTAAAACTTTCAATAAAAACGCTTTTTAAAATCGTTATATTCTTATCAAAATTTGACCCCAGCAGGAATCGAACCTGCAATTAGCCCTTAGGAGGGGCTCGTTATATCCATTTAACTATGAGGTCACAGCGGCGTGTATTTTAATAAATTTATATCAATAATACCAATTAAATAACGAAAAATTTTCTATTTTAAGTAAACATGATACAATCGCATCATCTCTAATCTTATATTATTTTGTCGAAGATATTATGAAAAAAAGAATCGTTGGCATGATGTTTTCTGTAATGGCGCTTACTAGTTGTGCAACTTATCAACCAGAAACCAATACCTATAGTGATCCATTATCAGGATTTAATAAAGCGATGTTCAATGTAAACTACTACGCGCTTGACCCCTATGTTTTACGCCCTGCCGCTGTTGTATGGAAAGATTATGTCCCTACGCCTATGCGAAAAGGGATAGTTAATGTGTCATCAAACCTTTCCGAACCAGCATCGATGGTAAACAACCTTTTACAGGGAGATGTGCATAAAGCTGGTACACATTTAGCTCGATTCTTTTTGAATACTGTTTTTGGTGTTGCAGGTCTTTTTGATGTTGCAAGTATGGTCGAACCCCAATTACAAAAAGGCAATAAACGTACTTTTGGTGATGTATTAGGTCATTACGATGTTCCTTATGGTCCTTACGTTGTGTTACCTTTCTATGGTTCAGCGACATTACGTGAAGAAGGCGGAGGATTAGTTGATACCCTTTATCCCCCACTAGTTTGGTTAGATTGGCAATGGGCGTTAGTACGAGGTGTGTTTGATGGTATTGAAGCGCGTGCTGTCGCTATTCAATATGAAGATCTTATTAAAAATAGTGATGACCCATACAATTTTATGCGTAATGCTTACTTCCAACGTAATGACTTTATTGCCTCGGGCGGCAAAGTGGACGAAGAAAAGCAACAGCAACGTGAAGAGAGTATTAACAGCTTTATTAACGATATTGATTCACAATAGCCATTTTCACTATTACCAAATAATGAAACCGCCGCTAACATTGGCGGTTTTTTATTTACCTTTCATTTCAGGTAGATATTGCCAAAATCGTTTTGGCATCTGTTGACGTTGCAATTTAGGATTCACTCTTTCTTTAATAGTTAGCGCGTTACAATAACGCAGCCACATGGTTTGAAATAGTTGTTCATCTTTAGTCATATAATCTTGATTGATCATACTGTTAACAACGATATCTTCATGATTAGCTAGCGAGATTCGTTCAATCTTTTCAAGATTATAAAAATAGCCATATTGCCGCTTCTCATCATAAATCGCCCATTTTTGATCCGCATAACGATCTTGAAAAAAATTTAACACTAAGGGTAATGCATTATAAATGGGTGCAATGACCGCAAAATAAATTTTTTCACTTAAACTATTTTCACTGGCGCTTATTGGATTATTTATCGCATTAAATCGTACAAACTGCACTAAATGATGCTTTTCGCGACTCACTTTTTTAGCGATATCATGCACAGTTAGCACATCAGGATCGCCAAAATCGGTCTCAATTGAATGTGTTGATTGAAAAACTTTACAGATATAGCGCAAAATAATTAAGTCACTTTCAGGAAGTTCAGATAACCAAACATACAACAACTGATTAAGCGCGATTTTAGAAATTTTTTTTTCGAGTGCTAGTTGTACCCGTTCATATTTGCTATTACGAAATTCAACTACATGCGTTTCAGACGCTAATAAAGGGGCTACATCGCCTTCAAGCAATAAACACTCTGGCATTTTTTTTAACTTGAATATGTCAAACACGGCACAAAGTAACCCTTCAAAAGTTTTGTCATAATAAAAGACTATCATCAACTAAAACCCCATGACTAATTGCTGAGGTAAAGAAGCGGCTTTCGCTTCTAACAAAGGCGGTTCTTGTAAAGAAAGACGAATATATTCAGCTGAAGAGTCGAGTAACTTGAATTCTCGCATCTCATGACAAATGATAAAAAACTGTGCACGCTTCAAAACTACCCCTATGCGTTTAAGTGCTGCTAAATTAAGTTTTCGATGGCGCCTTGCCATAACAATAAGTTTGGCCGATTTAACACCAATACCGGGAACGCGTAAAATTTTTTGATAGCTATCGTAATTAATATCTACCGGAAAAAATTGTGGATTACGTATTGCCCACGATAATTTAGGATCAACTGTCAAATCGAGATCCGGATAACTGTCATTCACAATCTCATCCACATTAAAACCATAAAAACGCAAAAGCCAGTCAGCTTGATACAATCGATTTTCGCGAACTCTAGGCACGTCTTGTAATACAGGTAACCTTTTATCATAGCTATTTACTGGCACAAATCCTGAATAGTAAACACGCTTCATGCTGGGTCTTTTATATAACTTAGCGGTCAATTGTAAAATTTGATTATCCGATTCATCCGTTGCGCCAATAATCAGTTGGGTACTTTGACCTGCAGGTACAAATTTGGGAGTCGATTTTATTCTTTTACGATCTTCCACATTTTCCAATAGATTTTGTTGGATATGGCGCATGGGTTGATAAATGGTTTGATGATCTTTGTCTGGTGCCAATAATTTAAGATTTTTTTCTGTTGGAATTTCTAAATTAACACTCATTCGATCAACTAATAATCCAGCTTGTTTAATCAAATCATTACTTGCTCCGGGTATCGCTTTCATATGAATATAACCATTAAAATCATATTCTTTACGCAAAATGGTAACAACTTTGATCATCTTTTCCATTGTATGGTCAGGGCTTCTAACAATACCGGAACTTAAAAATAGCCCTTCTATATAGTTACGACGATAAAATTCTATTGTTAATTGGGCTAACTCTTTCGGGGTAAAACCCGCTCTTGGAATATCATTACTCTGTCGATTAATACAGTAAGCACAATC
The DNA here is from genome assembly GCF_026536245.1 of Gilliamella sp. B2824. Lineage (NCBI taxonomy): Bacteria > Pseudomonadati > Pseudomonadota > Gammaproteobacteria > Orbales > Orbaceae > Gilliamella > Gilliamella sp. B2824. The sequence continues at coordinate 16,957 of NZ_JAFNON010000002.1, forward strand.
AAACATACAGTAATTAGTCAACATAATTTTAAGCAATGCAACACATCGACCATCGGCGGTAAAAGTATGACAAATACCTCGACTATGAGCATTACCAATACCTTTATGTTTATTTGATCGAGAACTGCCGCTCGAAGCACAAGAAACATCATATTTAGCTGATTCTGCTAATATTTCAAGTTTATTAATCATTTTGTCATTCATAGCACACCACAATAACTGTTTTTATATACAGTATTATAAGGATTATATTATTGTGTGCAACAATTTAATAAAGGTTAATTTTATTTGATCTACCTCATCAGATCAGTAAATTCATCATAATTACTGTCTAAACAACCGGAATGAAAAACGTAGAGTTAATCACGCTTTGTGATGAAAACGGATTATTATCTTTCATCAGCTTAAATAAAATAGATAATAAGGTATTGTTCAGCTTACAAGTGTACGCTATAATCACATCAATTTTTCATATGAAGCCAGATAATTTTAGGAGTAAAGCATTAAATGAAACGTGTTGTAATTACTGGGTTAGGTATTCTATCAAGTATCGGTAACAATACTAAAGAAGTTCTAGAATCATTAAAAGTAGGTCGAAGCGGCATTACTTTTTCACAAGAAATGAAAGATAGCGGAATGCGTAGCCATGTATGTGGAAATGTAAAACTAGATACAACAGGATTAATCGATCGTAAAATTGTTCGCTTTATGAATGATGCTTCTATTTATGGCTATTTAGCTTTACAACAAGCTATAGAAGATGCCAAATTAACCCCTGAACAAGTATCAAATCCTCGCACTGGTCTAATTGCCGGTTATGGTGGTTCAACTAAAACGCAATATAATGTTGTTGCAGGTATGAAAGAAAAAGGGTTACGTGGAGTAGGTCCTTATGCGGTAACAAAATCAATGTCATCGGCAATTTCTGCATGTTTAGCAACGCCATTTAAGATTAAAGGGGTAAGTTATTCCATGACTTCTGCTTGTGCAACATCGGTTCACTGTATTGGTCATGCGGCTGAATTAATTCAATTGGGCAAACAAGATATTGTTTTTGCTGGTGGTGGTGAGGAACTCTGTTGGGAAATGTCTTGCGAATTTGATGCAATGGGTGCCCTTTCAACCAAATATAATGATACGCCAGAAAAAGCATCGAGAGCCTATGATGCAAACCGTGATGGTTTTGTTATCGCAGGTGGCGCCGGTATGGTAGTTGTTGAAGAGTTAGAACATGCGCTTGCGCGTGGTGCACATATCTACGGCGAACTAGTCGGTTATGGTGCGACTTCGGATGGTTATGACATGGTTGCACCATCTGGTGAAGGCGCTATGCGTTGTATGCAGCTTGCTATTCAAGATTTAGACGTCCCTGTTGATTATATCAATACTCATGGTACTTCAACACCAGTTGGTGATGTTAAAGAGCTTTGGGCAATCAAACAAGTGTTTGGTGACAATATTCCAGCTATTTCTTCCACAAAATCAATGACAGGTCACTCATTAAGCGCCACCGGTGCACAAGAGTTAATTTATTCACTATTAATGCTAGAGCATGGTTTTATTACACCAAGCATTAATATTGACGAACTTGATGAAGCCGCTATTGGTATGAATATCATTACTGAACCGACTGAACGTGAACTGACAACTGTTATGTCAAATAGTTTTGGTTTTGGTGGAACTAATGCTTCAATTGTGATGAAAAAATATAAAGCATAATTTAGCTGCTTGCTAAAAACTTAACTAAAAACCGTTCAACTTAGAACGGTTTTTTTATTTAAGGTGGCGATAGATAAGCGTAAATAAAATTATCACATCACGTTTAGTGCCTTTATTTTCAAGTTTTATAGAACTTTACTTAAAAATAACTGTGTTCGTTCATTTTGTGGATGATTAAAGATTTGATCGGGTGAACCTTGTTCTTGAATAATGCCCTGATCAATAAAAATCACCCGAGTAGACATTTCTTTAGCAAAGCCCATTTCATGAGTCACAACAATCATTGTCATGCCCTCTTGCGCAAGTGATTTCATGACCGCTAACACTTCACCGACTAATTCGGGATCAAGCGCCGAAGTTGGTTCATCAAATAACATTACTTTAGGATCCATCATAAGTGCTCTAGCAATAGCCACGCGCTGCTGTTGTCCACCGGAAAGTTGACTTGGATAAGCATCAATTTTATCAATCAACCCGACTTTGGTTAACAACTTCTCCGCTTTGCTAATCGCCAGATCTTTGGGCATCTTTTTCACGTCTCTAGGTGCTAAAATAAGATTTTCCAGTACTGTCATATGTGGAAAAAGATTAAAGCGCTGAAACACCATCCCTACTGATTCTCGTAATTGATTAATATTGGTTTTAGGATTGTGCACTTTAAAACCATTAACTTCAATTTCACCTGATGTAATATCTTCCAATCCATTGATGCATCGTAAAAAAGTGCTTTTACCTGAACCAGATGGACCAATTACCGAGATCACTTCTTTTTCTTGAATATCACACGAAATACCACGTAACACATGGATATCACCAAATTGCTTTTGTAGATTTTTAATGTGAATCACTTTTGCTCAACCTTTTTTCTAAATATTTAACCAGTAGCGATAGCAAGGATGTCATTATCCAATAAACCAAAGATATGACTAGGTAGGGCTCAGTATATGAGCCATAAGCCGCACCAGACGTTCTTGCAGCGAAAGCTAAATCAGCCAGACCAATAGCTGCACCAAGGGAAGAATCTTTCAAAATAGCAATAGCATTATTACCTAGCGGTGGTAACATTCGTCGAAAAGCTTGGGGTAATATCACTTTTCGCATGGTACTGCCATATCCCATACCTAATGAACGTGCAGCTTCCATTTGTCCTTTATCAATCGACTCAATCCCTGCCCTAAAAATTTCTGATATATAAGCACCAGCATTTAAAGTAATGGCTGTAACGCATGAAATAAATGCACCATATTGAGATCGTAAAAAGCGAGCGGTATCAACCGAAATCAAGTTATCCGATACAAGCAAACCATCTCGTGGGTTAATTAACAAAGGCATAAGGACAAAGTGAACGACCATAATTTGCACAAATAATGGCGTACCGCGAAAAGCACTAACATATATTCTAACTGGCCATTGTACACAAAAATATAATGTATATTTCCAAACCCCATATTTTGCTGAAGCAGTGCGACCAATACCTAGCAATAATCCCCATAATGTACCTAAAATGACACAAAACAGCGTACATTCAATAGTCATTTTTGCCCCTTCTATAAATAAGGGCAAGTACTCATTAATTATTTCCCAATTAAACGCCATAAAAAATCCACATTATTCTTTATCGGTTAAAGGTAACGTTGGAACATTATTATCAAACCATTTTGAATAAATGTTGGCATAAGTGCCATTATCGATAATTTTTTTCAGTCCTTGGTTAATCATATTGCGCAATTTATCATTACCTTTTGCAACAGCAATACCAAAATATTGCGGCTCAAAATTTTGATCTGAAATCAGATTAAACTCTTTACCAGGATGCATTTTGATATAAAACTTAACAACACCAACATCGCCAATAGCAGCATTAATGCCTTCTTCATATAATTCTTGCAGTAACAAAGGTGTGTTATCAAAACGTTTAATTGACGTACTGTTTTTTCCTAATACTTTAGATACAACCACATCAGCTGTACTACCATTAACAACACCAACAGTATGAGAGCTCAAATCAGCGATAGATGTGATTTTCGACCCTTTTTGAGTCACAATAACTTGCTCAGCAGGAAAATAAGGTAAAGAAAAATCAACAGAATTTTTACGTTTTTCGGTAATGGTAATACCGGAAATGATAATATCGCGTTCACCATTATCTAAGGTAGCAAAAATACCTTCCCATGGTGTATTAATTAATTTAATTTTAAAATGTTGAACATCTGCAATGGCTTTAATTAAATCGATATCAAACCCTTCAAGTTGTTTTGCGCTATTTTCGTATTCAAATGGTCGATATGTACCGCCCGCGCCGACTACATAAGTTGGCTCATCTGCATACGAAAAACTGGTTGTTAATAAAATGACAATACTAAAAATGAGTGAAAAAAAAGATTTGATCATTGTCTATCCTGCCTTGAAATAAATGGGGAAAAATATAATAACTTTTGAACAAAATATTGCAACACTATATTAGAGCGTATTAACAAATAACGTTAATAGTTATAATAGAGTACTGCGTTTTTTTACTGATTAATCACAATCACTAGCAAAAATTTTCTAGCACAACCAACGCTTTGGTAATGCATTACAACTACATTAACTCAATGAATAATAATTTAAAAACATGATGTGATTAACATTTTGTTTTAATGATTTATTTTGACTACTGTTAAACTCATTTTTTAGTATTAAATAAAGTAGAGCTAAACATAAAAAAGCTCACACATGTGAGCTTATTATTATACTATTGATTGATTAATGATTCTGATAGATATCCCAAGCAGCCTGTAATCCAGCACCTTGGGTTGTTTTAAAGCCTACACGGTTTAAAACAGCTTCAAATGCAGTTAACGTTTGCATTACACATTGCTTTCTAGCGTTATATCCCATAGTACCAATACGCCATACATTACCTTTAAGTGGACCAAAAGATGCGCCAATTTCAATGCCAAAATCATTTAACATGAGGTTTCGGACTTCTAGATCATTAATATGTTCTGGTTTTTTAACCCCAACCACATTATTCATTTTATGAGAAATATCACCAAATAGCTCAAGTCCCATAGCTTGTAATCCTGCAACCATTGCCGCACCATTAACACGGTGACGCTCAATAACATTGTCTAATCCTTCTTGTAAAACAATGCGTGCACATTCTCGGGCAGCATAAAGCATCGATGTTGCTTCAGTATGATGATTGATACGTTCAGCCCCCCAATAACGGATGATCATGTCAATATCGAAATAGTTAGAATAAATAATTTCGTCACTACCACTGCTATCGCCATCTGCTCGAATACCCAATTCCACACATTTACGTGCTTGAATGATATCAACCATTTGTGGACTTAACGTTAAGGGTGCAACACCAGGAGGGCCACTAAGACATTTTTGTAAGCTGACCGAAACACCATCTAACTGCCATTTATCGACTTCAAGTTCATTACCAACAATAGATGCAGTGGCATCAACATAAGATAATACGCCATGCCGACGACAAATTTCACCAATCTTATCTAATGGTTGCAACAATGTCGTTGAGGTATCACCTTGTACGCAAAGTAATAAGCGAGGTTTGATTTTTTTAATGGCATCTTCAATCACATTTGGATCAAAAACTTCACCCCATGGGACTTCAATGGTATGCACCTCTGCTCGGCAACGGTGAGCTATTTCACAAAGTAATAAACCGAAACGACCAAAAACAGGCACTAAAACTTTATCACCAGGACGAATGGTAGAAACAAGCACCGCTTCAATACCTGCACGAGCGGTACCATCAATAACAAATGTTTGCTCATTTTTAGTTTTGAAAATTTCTCGATAAAGTTCCATGGTTTGATTCATATAATCAGTCATAACAGGATCAAATTGACCAATTAATGGAGCAGCCATTGCTCTTGTCACGCGTGGATCTGCGTTAATTGGACCAGGACCCATAAGTAACCGCGTAGGCGGATTAATTTGATCATATTTGTTTAGGTCTAACATTTATTTTTTCCTTTGTTTATATTTAATTATTTCAATAATCACACGGCATAGTGATTTATCGTTTTTTATCAATATTTTTTAAAAAATTATTTGCTAAAGGATGATGAAATTTGAATAAATTAACAATTTCACTCATAACCTTTCCCATATGTGCTTTTTTCCAAGCTAGTGATAATGGAGAGGGTTTTCGTTCGTTAACCACTTGGCAAGCAATTAAATCGCCTGAATCTAAATAGGGTTGGCAAATCGATTTTGGTAAAAATCCAATGCCAAGACCTTTTAAATGACAAGCTAATTTGGTCGAAATATTTGGTACAATAATTTCTGATTGACTCGGTAATAACCAAGCTACGCGTTTATTCATATGTACTGAAGTATCTTCAACGTTAATGGCTGGGAATTTTCGTAATGATTCATTAGATAATGGCCCCTCAATTTGTGTTACCGGATGATTTTTAGCGGCAACAAAAATCCAACTTACTTCGCCTAATGGAAAAATATTGATCATATTATCTAGCGATTCAGTACCGGTAGCACCAATCGCAAGATGGCATTCGCCATGCAATAATGAATCCCAAACCCCCATATAAACTTGGCGAGTAAAGTTAAAATTGGTAAAAGGGAATTTCTCTTTTAAATGGGCCAACAATTCTGTTACGGCTTCAACATCATATAATAAATTATTAATTGTTACATTGACTTTACGCTCAACACCATCACGGATTTGCTGGAGCTCATCGGGCATGGTCGATAACCAAAGCAACCATTGACTACAATGTTCATAAAGATGTTGACCTGCCAAGGTAAGCGAAACCGATCGCGTGGTCCGTTCAAATAATTGGGTATTTAAGTCAGTTTCTAATGATTTAATGCGATAACTAATTGCTGCTGGCGTTTTATAAAGTAATTTAGCCGCCTTTGAAAAACTATTACATTCAACGACTTTGGTAAATGTTCGCATTGTTTCAGTATCTAACATGATTCAATCCTCTAAAATAAAACGATCAATGCCTAACCACATACCAAGTAAAAGATCAGCGCCAGAGGTATGACCATAATTTAATAATTTATTTATTGATGAATGATCTAACCTATTTTGGTTAAGCGCCTTAACCATCTGTAGTACTAATAACGAAAACTTACCTTCTAATGCATAATTTAGAAAAGATGCACTAATTAACGTTGTCAAAGAATTTAAAGATAACGCTGACAAGCCATGCTTTAGTTGACTTAATTTACCGACAAAACGAACATCGCTTGAAATGACCGCGAGAATCCCCACTAAAATATCATCCATACTAGGTGTTAAACCTGGACCTAAACCGATAAATGGTGTAATGTCAACAACTTGTCCATCCATCAATTGTTTAATTTTAGCACACAATAAATCAAGTTGCGGTGGCGATTTATCAATAATATTATCTTTCAAATTGCCAAACAATCCAGTCGGATAATCGACGTGTTGTAATAGCTGTACAATAGACTGTTTATTGAAACTCAGCTTTTCATCACGTTTGATTTGCAAATGACATTTATGAGTATGATTCATGATTAAAATATCACCGCAAATCAAATCACCATTCATGAGTTGATCTATTTTGAATTCATTGTTTAATAAAACCGATTTAATATAATCAAAATCTTCAGATTTAAGCACCCACCCCATTGGTGATATGCCACTTGCATATCGATGAAGCGTAATTAACTGCTGATGCGTATTAATTAAATTAATCGTGTGCTGATGTAAACTAAATAACGATAAAGCACCTTCGATTGTTGGCGCATGCGCACTAACAAGCAAAGGCTTAATTTTATGTAAGTAATTTTGATTCGATAACATGCAGCTATACCGATTATTCAGCGTAAAACTCGAGTTTAATAAGCAATTATCAATATGTTGATTTAATCGATTGCCATTAGCATGCATAATGTTCATAAATTATACTTCGAGCTTTTTAGCCAGTGCTTCTAGTGCTTTTTCAAAACAAGCTAACGGTGCACGCACTGTTCCTGCGCCAATTTGACCAACACCTGCCTTTTTATGAGCAATACCGGTATTGATTAATGGTGTGATTCCTGTTTCAACAATTCGGCGTATATCTAATGCCATACAGCAGCCCTGAAAATTCCAAGATGGTATTTGAAATAGCATGTTATGTTCTAAAAATATTTCGCTCATCTCTTCTGATACCTCATACGCAACATCAGCACCACCAGCACCAACAAATCGCGTAACACCTGGCGCAGCAACCATTGCGGCGCCTCCAATACCAAAAGTTTCAGTTATAGCACTGTCACCAATATCGGGATTAGCATCTTGCTGTGAATAACCGGTAAAAAATAGTCCTTGAGGTGTATTTACTGGAGCGGTAAACCACTGATCACCAAGACCACTAACTTTAATACCAAAATCTTTACCATTACGTGTCATCGCTGTAACAATAGTACCAGCTTGAATCTGGGCGGCACTATCCATTACGGATTTACAAAATGCCATTGCTAAATTCAAGAAAAATTGATCTGTGACACTTAAAAAATCAAAGATTTTTGCCATCTCTTCTTGACTACGTTTAAGTACAGCTAATTTTGGTGACAATGTACGTAATAATAATGCAGAAGCGGCAATATTACGTTGGTGAAATTCATCTCCCATAGTAATGGCTTGCGCCATCAATGCAGTTAAATCAATGCCTTTATCAAATAGTTTAAGTGCATCATTTAATGCTGGACCTAATGATTCTTTCATCCAACGATGACGATTTAAGACTTCTTCACCATAAGCACCAAAGCGCATGACTTTACCAATGCCTTCGTTCAAATTACAGTATGCTCGGTTACCATGAGTAACATTCTCAACAACAACCATTGGCATATTAGCAGAGGTAATTCCGCCCATTGGACCAACGGCATTGACTGAATGACAAGGAATAAATTCTACTTTACCTGACTGTAATAACTGTAAAGCTTCATTTTCGTCTTTCGCCCAACCTTCAAATAAACAGGCACCAATACAAGCACCTTGCATTGGTCCTGTCATATCAGTCCAAACAATAGGTGGGCCAGCATGCAATAATTTTTGTCCTTGTGCTAACGTTGGTACCGCTTCTTTTGCTGCAACTACGCCAATCCAATGAGGCCTAGCCGCTTTAATTCGTTCAATAATAGCTTGATTTGCTTCATTTATTGATGTATTCATATTGTCAAAACCTCTTAATTTAATTTCTTCAAAATAGCCGCTAATTTTTGATTACCACCCGCTACTGGTGCCCATTGATAATGCACAACAGGCACATTCGATGCTTGAAGATCGTCAGCAAAGCCTCTAAGACCTGCATTAATCACACTAATATGATCAAGTAATGGGTACTGTTTTAACGAACGTATTTGCTTTAATGGTGAAATGAGTTTTTTTGCCAATAAAATTGCTTCCGGTAAATTGTCCATTACCACAATATTGGCAGCTTTTAAGGCATCAATCTGCTTGCTACGGCATTGTGGATCTTGCTCAGAACCGGTTACAGTAACAATGGCAATTAAAGGATTATCAGCAGCACGTTTAGCACACGCTTTTTGATAACCAGTAATAATGGATTCGGCAGGGTTAGTATTAGCGCCATAGCCAATAACCAAATCCAATAATAGAACACCAACACTTGTGTTATCACCTAACTGACAAATTTCTTGTTCACGAATTGAAGGATCAATCATTGGATGTGGGCGACCTACAGTATAAAAATCATCACCAAGATCAATTATCTTATGACCATTTTGCGCTAACATGATGCCTTTATCATGATTTTTGCTAACCGCTAAGCCAAGCTCGTGAGCAAGTAACATCGCCGCTTCTGAAGCTAATGTGCCGCCAGTATATAAACCTAAAATAGAACGATGTTCCGCATGACTTAATTGAGTTGCACTTGCTTCTACTTTAGCTAATAAACATGATAATCGCGCCGCTTCATCCAACGTTCTGGCAAAATAAATGTTTTCATCTTGTGGTTTATCTATGTTAGAACCTAAAAATATTGCAACAATTGGCTTGTTAATCAACTTCATGGCAGAAATCACTTTTTTACGCACACTTTCTGCTGGTGGCTTAGAAATAAACGTGATCACCTGTGTTGCCTGATCCGCAGCTAGCATATCTAACGCAGTTAACGCACTAATGCCACCGACTTCTTGAGATAAATCCCGCCCACCCAAACCAATAGCTTGAGTAATCCCTTGATTTAATAAGGCAATTTGTGAAATAACTTCTTGAATACCTGTTCCAGATGCACCAATTACACCAATATTTCCCTTTGGAATGACATTGGCAAAAGCTAAAGGTGCACCAGCAATAATGGCAGTACCGCAGTCGGGTCCCATTACAATCAAATCTTTTTCTGACGCTTTGGTTTTCAAGCGAATTTCATCATCAAGTGAGACATTATCCGAAAATATCATCACATTTTTATTATCATCCAAAGCTTGTTCAGCCAACCCAGCAGCATACTCACCGGCTATAGAAATAAGCACCAAATTAGCATCAGGCAATTTTTGATTAGCGCTAGCAAAACGTCTTGCTTTGAGTAATTTACGCCCACCTTGCTGTTGCTGCGCAATATTTTTTAACGCATCTTCCAATTGTTCACTAATCAACGCCACCACATTACAAGAATTATCATGGGTTTTAATGGCCACACAAATATCATTGGGTGTTGCTTCATTAAACATATCATCCCAAAAACCGGTTGCAGTAAGCAGCGATTTATTGGCTGGGGTACCCATCATGACGGAAACTTCATCAACTTCGTCAAGATTACTGAGTTTTTTTGAAATTAGCATTAAACTAACTGAATCTTGAAAGCTGCCTTTTTTTATAAAAGATTGAATCATGAGATTTGGCCTTTCAGTTATGAAAAAATTAAGTTCTGTTTAGATATAGACAATACTCACTTATTACTTATTGAGATACTTTCATAGACGGGAATGATTGATTTTACAGGTGGCATCCTGTTACCCGTTTTTGATAATTCTGATTGATAACAATAAATAGTATGACACTATCACATCTAATTTACAGATTGTATTTATATATTACGTAAAAAATAGTGAATAAATAGGTTGGATGTCACAAATTGACGATTAATCATAAAAAATAAAACATATTAAAATCAGTAACATAAATGATTATTAAAAAATTTTTTATAATACCAATTCATTAATTTAATTAAATTTTAAAAAAATAAAAAAGCTAGTTTGATCACATTATTATTTGCTATTAATAGTATGGTAGATGACAAATTCACTTTTAATGTGTTTCATTATATATAAAGACACTTAATGACAGTAACAAGTTGAACAACAGGTAAATACACATGAATATCTTATATGATGATGTTGCTAACGCAGTAGACTGGATATCTAGCTTTGGCGGATTAAAACAAGGTGGTACAACGCGCCTACTCTATAGCGCCGAATGGCTCGCTGCCCAAAATGCACTGAAACAAAGAATGACCGAAATTGGCATGCATAGCTATTTTGACGACATTGGAAATTTATATGGACGATTTGAAGGCAGTAAATACAAAAATGAAGTTATCATGTCAGGTTCGCATGTTGATACTGTAGTAAACGGTGGAAAACTTGATGGACAGTTAGGCATTATAGCGGCTTTACTTGCAATGCAATACCTGAAAGAAAACTATGGTCAACCACTACGCACATTAGAGTTAATCTCGATGGCAGAAGAAGAAGGTAGCCGTTTTCCTTACGTTTTTTGGGGCAGTAAAAATGTATTTGCTATCGCTAATCATCACGATGTCGAAACAATACAAGACAGCGAAGGCATAAAATTTGTTGATGCCATGCAAACATGTGGATTTAAATTCAATACTCAACCTGCACGCGACAATATTAAAGCGTTTTTAGAAATTCATATTGAACAAGGTGGCGTTCTAGAAAAAGAACAAAAAAGTATTGGTGTTGTAACCAGTATTGTAGGTCAACGACGTTATAACATTCGATTAGTTGGTGAAGCCAATCACGCCGGTACAACGCCTATGGGATATCGTAAAGATGCGGTGTATGCATTTAGTCGAATCTGTAATGAATCAATCAACAAAGCAATCAAAGTTGGTGATCCACTTGTGCTTACTTTTGGTCACGTAGAACCCAAACCAAATGTCGTCAATGTTGTACCCGGTGAAGTATTATTCACTATGGATTGTCGTCATACGAATAAAGCCCAATTAGTTCAATTCACCGAAGAAATCGAAGCTGATATGCTGCGTATCGCCAACGAACTTGGTCTTGAAATCGACATAAATCGCTGGATGGATGAAGATCCGATCCCAATGGATAACAAGCTAATCAAAATGTTAGAAGCGATATGTAAAGAAGAAAAACTCAGTTATCGGGTAATGCACAGTGGTGCGGGTCATGATTCACAAATATTTGCGCCACGTGTGCCTACAGCAATGTTATTTGTGCCAAGCATTAAAGGTATTAGTCACAATCCTGCTGAAGATACAGACACAAAAGATTTAGTAGAAGGCATTAAAGCACTCACGCACGCCCTATATAAATTAGCTTATCAAGAATAATAAGGAATTAACATGACCATAATAGAAAAAACGGGTGGAATTAAATACTGGCATAAAATCGTTGTATTATTATGCCTAGGTTGGACAGTTATGTGGATTTATCGCCCAGTATTAACCGCGATTTTTCCAGAAGTTCAACAAACTATAGGACCACAATCCAATACTGCTCTTGGACTCATTGCCAGCTGTTACTTCTTTGCCTACACCGCAATGCAAATACCCGCAGGTATGTTAGTTGATAAGTTTGGTAAAAAAGCGGTAGTTATCCCCGGCTTTTTACTCTTCACTATTGCTGCGTTAATGATCGGTAATGCTCATTCAATCACAATGATCTATATTGGTAGTTTGCTTGCTGGTTTAGGCTGTGGTTCTTATTATGGTTCGGCATGGTCACTTTCAGCTGAAAATATTCCGTCAGAGCACCGTGGCTTTGCATCAGCAATTATCAATACCGGCTCGGCTTTAGGTATGGGGATTAGTTTGTTAGCAACAAGCTTTTTAGTCAAATCATTAGGCATGCCATGGCAATACATGTTATACATAATTGCTGCATTGCTACTTTGTTTAGTTGCAGGTTTTGCAATTATTATTAAAGAACAACCGAAAATTAAACAAGCAAAACAACATGAAAATACCGCTAACACACGCTCTGCTGATCAAGTAGAATCACAAACACATAGCTTTTTTAGTAGTCAGATGGTTGCATCATATATCATGTATTTTGCCACATGCTATGGTTATTATATGATTGTCAGTTGGTTACCTAACTTTCTTGAAACAGAACGTGGTTTTACTGGTGGTAGCATTGGCTCTGCGTCTTCTTTAGTTGCATTTGCAGCTATTCCTGGGGCATTAATCATCAGTAAAATTTCTGATAAATACAGAAATAAACGCCTATTATTTATCATTGCACTTGAACTAATCGCCGCAGCAACATTACTAACTACAGTGCAATCAGCAACGATTACTTTCTTACTCGCTGGATTAGTTTTTTACGGTTTATTTGGTAAATTAACTGTAGAACCAATTCTGATTTCACATGTTGCCGAAACTGCCCCTAAAACCAATTATGGCACTTCGTTTGGCGTATTTAACTTTTTTGGTATGAGCTCGTCTGTTATCGCGCCACCATTAACTGGTTATTTAGCAGATTTTACCGGCACCAAAATTACCGGATTCTATGTGGCAATTGCTATTTTAATTGTTGCAACCGTGCTGTTCTTCCTTCTTAACATGCATAAAAGCGCAAATAACAATTAATAATCTGTGCCGATCATTATATTTATGATCGGCAACACACATTTTTCTAAACTAAGCTGTTTTTAATGGCGCGCTATTGTATTACCTAAAAAATAGTCAGCCGAAGTAAAAAATCAATATGTTCCAAGGAGATAATTATGGGATATATCAACAACAACACAGGTTACCCAAAAGACTTATTAGCATCAAGAGCAATTATTAAACGACAAAATTACGCGCTCATTCCGCCTGATGGATTGGTAAAAAATATCATTCCTGGTTTTGATAATTGTGACATCACCATTTTATCAACCCCTAAATTGGGCGCGTCATTTGTTGATTATTTAGTCACCATGCATAAAGATGGCAAAAACCTACAAGGATTTGGTGGTAAAGATCTTGAAGTTTTTGTCTATGTTATTCAAGGCGAAATAACCGCTAAAGCTGATCAACAACCGTTTCATTTACAAACAGGCGGCTATCTTTACTGTCCTTGCGGAGTAAAACTTTATTTACAAAATATGACCAGCTCATCTCGCCTATTCTTGTACAAAAGACGTTATACCCCGCTTGATGGATACCAAGCTCGGGTTGTTTCGAACCATGTTATCAATCTGGAAAATATTCATTATGAGAATATGGATAATGTATTTGTGCAAGACTTATTACCAAAAGAACTTGGCTTTGATATGAACTTTCATATTTTAACTTTCCAACCAGGCGCAAGTCATGGCTATATTGAAACTCATGTTCAGGAACATGGCGCGTATTTACTCAGTGGTGAAGGTATGTACTTGCTTGACAATGAGTGGATACCGGTCAAAAAAGATGACTATATTTTTATGGGCGCTTATGCATTGCAAGCTTGTTATGCCGTGGGTAAAGAGCCATTAAGTTATATTTATTCAAAAGATTGCCATCGTGATGTCGAAATTTAAAGCAGCGTACTATTTTATTTCTGAAGCCAAATCGGTGAGTTGAGTTAAGCAACTACAGTTACCAAAGCAATATCGATAGACGAATATAGCGAATCTATGAATGACTAAGTAGGTAAATGCATCATTAAAAACCAGGTCACTTTCTTATTCGGATAGTGACAAAAAAAGCGGTATTACCGCATTTAATTAGCTCAATATTAACAAGAAAACACAGTGAATGGCGAGTAAATGTGTTAATACTTTAAAACAATAAGCAATTTTAATAAATGATCAAGGATATCATATGGAACTGATTGTTATTGCATTAGGCGGCAATGCAATTTCTAAACGAAATGAACCACTATCAATAGAGAATCAATATCGAAACATTGATGCTACAACCCAGCTTATCGCAAAACTAGCGGGAAAATATCATTTAGTGATTGTGCATGGCAACGGCCCACAAGTAGGTTTATTAGCACTACAAAATGCGGCTTATACACAGGTTGCTGCCTACCCACTCGATATTCTGGTTTCCCAAACGCAAGGTATGCTCGGGTATATGATAGGTCGCAGTTTACAGCAACACGAACATGTTAAACATGTTGTCACCGTGCTGACCCAAGTTGAAGTTGATCCCAACGACCCTGCTTTTAAAGATCCAACCAAGTATATAGGGCCAGTATATCAACCAGCGCAACAGCAACAGTTACAAACACAATATGGATGGCAATTTAAACAAGATGGACAGTATTTACGTCGAGTAGTGCCGTCCCCCAAACCGCAAAAAATCCTCGAAATCGATGCTATCAAACAATTACTTAACCAAGACACTATTGTCATTTGTAATGGCGGTGGCGGTATACCTGTCATTAAAAATCAACTTGGTTATCAAGGTATAGAAGCGGTTATCGACAAAGATCACAGTGCAGCGCAATTAGCCATACAATTAAAAGCCGATCACTTAATGATTTTAACTGATGCTGATGCGGTATATGAAAATTGGGGAACCCCACAACAAACGCCATTACATCATGTTAATACAGAACGATTAAAACCGCTTGCAGTTGATGATGGTGCTATTGGTCCTAAAGTCAAATCTGTCATTGAATTTGTTGAAAAAACCAGTAACAAGGCATACATCGGTAATCTAACGGATATAGAGTCTTTATTAGCGGGTACTAAAGGTACAATCATTACAAAATAAGATAACCAAACAGTAAAACATATATTTAAGGGAGTTTACGATGCGAGTTGACAAAAAAACATTACATGATCTAATCGCGAATAAAATGCATAAAGCCGGTTTAAGTCAGGAACATGCAAACATCGCTGCCGATGCATTAGCTTTTGCTGATGCCCGAGGCATTCATTCGCATGGTGCCGTAAGGGTTGAATACTATGCAGAGCGTATTGCTAAAGGTGGCATGACCGTTAATCCTAACATCACTTATAAAGAAACAGGTCCAGCGAGCGCTATTCTCGATTTTGATAATGGCTGTGGTTTGGTTGCAGCCAAAGTTGGCATGGATAAAGCCATTGAAATGGCGAAGAAGAATGGTGTCGCGGTCGTCGGTATACGCCGTATGTCACACAGTGGATCACTGTGTTACTTTACCGAAATGGCAGCTGCACAAAATTTAGTTGCCATTTCAATGTGTCAATCAGATCCAATGGCTGTGCCCTATGGTGGAGCCGAAGAATTTTTTGGTACCAATCCAATTGCATTTGCAGCCCCAACAGCTGATGAGCGAGTTGTATCATTTGATATGGCAACTACGGTGCAAGCTTGGGGTAAAGTACTTTATGCACGATCCAAAGGCGCTCCTATTCCGCCAACTTGGGCCGTTGATGAGCACGGTGAACCAACCACCGATCCTCATAAAGTCAATGCATTATTACCAATTGCTGATGCAAAAGGTTATGGTTTGATGATGATGGTTGATATCTTATCGGGGATATTACTAGGCTTACCTTTTGGTAAAAATGTCTCGTCAATGTATGCGGACTTATCCAAAGGACGCGATCTTGGGCATTTACATATTGTCATTAACCCAGAATATTTTATCGGCCTTGAAATATTCAAACAAACTATGTCTTCGATGCTCGATCAATTAAAAAATGTCAAACCCGCTAAAGGCAATAGCCAAGTATTCTTTCCTGGTGAACGAGGTAAAAAACGTGAAGCAGACTACCTAAAAAATGGTATCGAAATTGTCGATGATATTTATAACTATTTAATTAGTGATGACATCCACTACAACCGGTATGATCATAAAAATAAATTTGCCGAGTAAACACGATTTTTTGACATAGGTAAGTAAAATCCTGTTCGCATACGAACATCATTGCTTATTCATGGTTGATACCGGCTTTACAGGTGTCAACCAAAACAAATATTAAAAGCTTAGTTCTATCGCTTATAAACAAATTAAAGCCAACTATCAGCAGTAATGATTAACAGAAAACCTACTGGTATTAATTTACTAATCAATAGCAATATATCACGAATAAAATATAGCAAGAAAGCAAATTTTATCAAAACAACATAAAACTCTATCGTATAGAGTTAGTTAAGTTTTTTAATGACTATATTATATATTTTGAGGGTTAACTATTAGATGTACAATTTAATTTTAAGTTTTCTTTTTTAAACTATACCATATAGTTTTAAGTTTATTTATAAATATATGATATAGTTATAAAATATTAAGCTTTTTATTTTACAGAATCACCTAATAGATATTTAGCTTTTCCTTGTTTGTCTGCTGGCAATAATTTAATTATATTTTGAGATATGTTATATGATTTTAATGCAGTATTTTTTAATTTTTTATTCATTGCAAAAAACTGCTCAATTTGAAAAAATTGTTCAAAATATTAAAGAATATTTTAACAAAAAAAAAGCGATTATTATAAATTGACCAATTTTTAATTAACAACACATTGATTAATATAAAATTTTTTTAAAATCAAATAAAAACTTTTCAAAATATTTTGTTAATAAACATGATAAATTTATTATTACAAATTTGAATAAAAAACAATAACCAATGCTGTGACACTGATATTATTAAATATGGTAACAATATTAATTTAATGGGTAGTAACGAATTTAAAACTAAGTTTATTAATAGGTGCGTAAAGCAAAAAATCAATACAATCACCTTTATTGATGATAATTTAAATAATAAATATCATGATTTTATTAATAACAAAAAAAGATTTTTGTAAATGATTTTGAAATGTAACACAAGGATGATATCTGAGCTTAAAAAAATAGTAACAAATATTCGTACAAATGATACCGAAAATAGCGTATCAAGTTGATTAATTCTCGATAAGTTGAGTGATACCATAATATTAGAGAAAAAAAAAGGAGTGAGAAGAAAATTTTTGATTAAAATGCGTGATCTAATGGCTGAAAAATCTAATAAGAATGGACATATACAATATTTTGTTGCAGAAAGCAAAGAACGTCCGTTTATAGGTTGTGAAGATAAAATTGTATTTGATAAAAAGAATCAAGAAAGTGACGACATATAAGTAGGTTTAGAACTTGCTATTGCTAAATTAGGCAATAATTTAATAAAAATTACAAAAGAAGTTAGCAATTTTAGCGATTTTATTAAAAAAGCCACTAATCCATTAATACAAAAAGTCGTCAACCTGTAAATCGAAATGATGGGATGAAATTTTAATGACATTTTTGACTAAACTTTTAAATAATAGCTTTATAAAAGTCTGGGTAGCTGTTATTTTCATTATTATATTGTTGCAATTTTGGGGTGAAAAATCGCAACTTGATCCAGTTGTTAATATTATCGAGAGTGAAAAAAATAGAGTAAGAAATTTTGTGGATAGAGTTAATTATCATTCTGAGTTTTTAATAGATTACTCACAGATTAATTCAACCATTAGAGATATGATAGATAATTCTCAATTTGAAATTGATTTAATACTTCCCTCTTTTGACTTAGCTTTATTAGATAGAATTAAAATGGCAAACAGCAGGGGGGTTAGAGTCAGAATTATAACCAAAAGCATATATAAAAATATTATCGATGATTTAACGAAATTAGGTATTACTGTCAACTACAATAATTATCTTGATAATGGAATAATTTATATCGATAAAAGCATTGGAGCTAATCTGATTTCATTTAACAATTCTTTTTTATTAACTATATTTCAAGATAACGATAGTATACAACGATATCAGATACTTATAGACGAGCAGTTTTTAAAAAGTCGGAAAATTTTTTAATATTAACAAAAATCTAAAACTATAAAATATAGTTTTAGATTTTTACTAGATATAAAACCCGGATTCATTTTGATTTGATTGAGTTAACTGTTAAGTATTTAATTGTCCCGCTTCGTTTATTATCCTATCTAATTGTAATGGTTAAGAATATGAAACCATCGATTATTGGATATAAAGAACTTTAGAATACCTAAGATTTTTTTAATGAAAATCTATTTAATAATAAATTACCAAATTTACTGATTACGTTACAACGAAGAAAATACACATTTGGTTACTCCTCTTTTGAACGATTTACTGAAAATCAACTGTATCAGAAGTAGCATTAAACCCAAATTATTTTGTAGAACGTTCGCTGGCTGATACGCTATCAAAACTAGCATCATGAAATATGCCATGTCTGGCAACATAATGAACATGATCATAATATAGAAGCTGATATCATGATAGAGTCTGGGATCAAAAAAATGGGATCAATCAGATTGATGCCATCAAATACTGGTTTACAAGGCGAAAAACGGGTCAACAAATGACACACTACATTATAAAAGATGGCTTACTCCAGCAAGTTGTATATAACTTACTAAGTAATGAGTTTAAAATATCTTGGTATGATAAATATTCTGAAAGTGTCGAATATATCAAAAGCTAATCATGACATTTTAACAAACTGGATAACATCGAGTTAATTAATAAATTAAAAAATAGTAAATAATAACGACATTAAAATATCGAATGTAGATAACACAATAACAATTACAAAAACCGATGGATAAAAATGCAGGAACTCGAAATAAGTTTACATGTACTGAGTACAGTCAAAAAGGAAGGGCTAAATGTACAGCAAAGTTAATTTTCAGTGATTGTGACAAATTTTTATTAATAATTTAGTCAACGATAAATGGTAACAAGTACCATTTAAGATATCACACGATTTCTATTTCTTGATCCACATGACTTTTTTATCATTACCGAATGCAAGTTCATTGGGTGAAATTAAAGTATATTCAATATGATCACTACTTATAGTTTTTAAATAATTGGAATCTTCTTTTACATCAAATGTTGAATTTCTTTTCATCATCGGGTCTACATGATTCACTTCATAATGATCACCTTTTGCAGTAATTGTAACGGTACTTGAATTAGAGTCAGGATTAGGCTCAACCCACGTTCCGGAAAATTTTCCTGAAACATTATCATTACAACCAACTAGGGCAACAGAAAAAAGGCAAACTGCCATTACTTTTTTTAACATCATTAATTTTCTCCAATCTAATTTATATTGTTTTCAATTTGTTGATATTTATCATTAATATTAGCTTGATAAAGTTTATTTATATATTCATTATACAATTTAGTAATAATTTTTTTCAAGGTTAGTTAACGAATGGCTATGTTGATTAACACCTAAACTACCTCTAATAAATTTTTCCAGATGAATAACATTAATCACTTTATGATAACTTACAAAACATTCGTGTTGCCCCTTTTGTTTGTTGCTTTATCTAATTTTGACACAGCTTATTTTTTCAATGATCAGATACTACATTACCATGTGAAACATCATTTATAAAATCTTTCTCATTTTTAAAAGACAGCATTGAATCTGAAATAATCGGCTTTTTTATTTATGGTTTTTCATCTTATTTTATCCCCCTATCTCTTGTAATAAAAAATGAAATTCTGCAATAGTTTTTTTGTTTATCCCTTAACACTAAATAAATATTAGTTAGAATGAACCATTGAATTTGCCCATTTCCCCGAGCTGTATCAACAAAACATAATTAAAATTATGCTTCTCCAGTGATGCTAATGCTTATAAATGCGCAACATACCAAGTAAAGTATCATCACCACATTTATGATAACCCGTTTTTTTCGCAATCTCCAAGAGCATCAGCGATAGCTTTCTTTTAACTCTGGTTTTTCTGCTATAAATACTCGCATATTTTCTTAAAAAAGCCCTAAAGGGCTTTAAAATTATCTATTAATCAACCTCTTAAAGCACCAAATTTAGAAATAATATCTTTAACTATTTTTGGATCAGCAGTAGGACAGCTGTTTAAAAAGCTATTTCTAGCATTTGAGGTACGAACACCGTTAAATTTTCCATGTTTTTTAGAAACTATACTAAAAAAGTCTTTTACTGCCGAAGAGCATTCGGATGGATTTGCACCCTTCATTTTACCAAACATGCATAAAACAACTTCGCACGGATCACTTTTTGCAAATGCCGACGGTGCTGTTAACAACGAGCAAGCAATGAATGGAACAACTAACATTTTTTTCATAATTTATTCTCCTTTATTTCTGGTACATCATCTCTTTAAACTATATGAGTAGATGTAAATGAATTAAATTTTAGGTTTAGTAACGGAACGTCTATAATGTTGTTTTCAGAAAAAGTTTTTCTTTCAATAAAAGCCGGTTCATCAAAATAAACTATTTTATGGGCAATAAAAGGGCGAACTTTTTCCATGATCACAATTTCATTAATCCCTAAATTAGTTTTTTTACCTGCACGAGTTATATAAACTTCTGAGCCAAGTTCTACAACTTCTTGCGGTAATAAAACATCACGTCCCTGCTCCGAAAAATTATCACTTTTAGATGCTCCGCCTTTAGAACGTGAATTTGATTTATTTTTTACTTTGACTGTTTTTTTACCAATGGTTTCACTGATAATTTTTGCATCATCAGAAACTAATTTTGGCGGATAATTTATTTGTACTGCGCAGTTATCTATTAATACTTTAGCTCCTTCCTTTCCATAAAGTTTATCGTTTTCTATTTGTCCCCTAGTTTGTATAATTATCATGTATCTAAGATTATATCCTGCTGTATAAGCAATTGATTTTTCGATTATTTCAACCTTACCCATAGATGTAAATTCATCTAATACTAACAGACACTGATATTTCAAAGATGGGTCTTGTTCCGGTAATGTTTTAGTATTAACGGAAATTAATTGGCTAAAGAAAAGATTTGTCAATTTTGCATAAGTCATTAATGAAGTCGGAGCAAGTCCAAGATAAATAGACATTCTCTTAGTTCGAACGTCACGCAAATCAAAATCGTCACCGGCAGTTGCAGCTTTACAAGCTGCATTAGTAAATATGGACAGTGGAGCGGTAAGAGTTGATAAAATACTACCCTGTGTTCTTTCGGGCGTAGCCATAAAACGCCGAAATTCCGCAATACAGCCATCGGAAAGTGGCCGACCTTTGAGATCTGCAATTTCGATTTCTTCGTCCATCCATGTTGCCAAACCTTGCTCTGGTGAAGTTAGAGTTAATAATTGGGCCATAGTAACTGGCATATCGGTGTATTCGAGATCAAGCATATACAACACTAACCCCTTAAATAGGTTAATTGCTAGTTCATTCCATACATCATTATCACCCCCACTATTTGGATATAAAATCTTACCAATATTCATAATATCGCCATCCCTAAAATTAGGATTTCGATTTATATATGTTAAAGGATTGTATCGATGGGACCGTAAAAGCTCGCCTTTTTCATATCTATTGATAATGTCATTTTGTTCTTCTTCAGACATCGATTTGAATTTATCAGAGCTTTTAAATTTATTAAACTCAGCATCAGTGAATGAATAACCATCGGGACAAAATAAAAACACTTCTTGACCCTTCGATTTTCTATATCCTCCCGTATAAATAAAGTTTTCTAGCTTAACATCGAGAACAACAACACTATCTCGATAATTTAGAAGATTCGGTATAACAACACCAACCCCTTTACCCGATCGGGTTGGTGCGGCAATATAAATAAATTGTTGACCAATAAATTGCAAAAATTTACCTTTATAACGTCCTTTATGCATCTTACCGATTAATACAGCAGGATATTTACTGTCCATCAATTCTTTATTAGAAGGAAAAAGTCCACTTTTAGATAAATCCATATCATTTGCAAGTCTTGCACTACCAAACAATTCTTCCTTTTTTCGTAAATTTGATAAAATAATTATGGTAAAAATGAATGGCAATAAAAAAGTAATGGCCATACCAATGAAACCACAAATAAATGCAACTTGATTACTGTCAAATTGGCGGTAATTAAAGTAATATTTCCAAAAACTAAAAATCCCTAGAGAAGCTACATCTAATCCCTTTATTTTCATAAAAATAAAGCCAGCCACATACTGACTACCAATAGTAAATGCTAAAGTAACCAATAAAGCGAAACAAAATAAGCTTATTTTTTTTTGTCTATTCATATTTAACCCATTGCTAAAATTTCATTTTTTTCCATAGGATCAAAAAATATTTCTTTTAAAAACGAACCTTTAAAAAAACAAACAATATCGATTGATGACCTAACAATCTTAAAAATGTGATCATAGTCTAATGTTCGGCCGTCTTCTGATTGCTTGACCAATCCAGTAATACGACTAAATGCACTATAGCAATCATTTGCATGTGTAGTGGTAACACTCCCCGAGTGACCTGTATTTAATGCTTCAATATAGTTCCATGCTTCATCTCCACGTAATTCAGCTAAAAATATATGATCTGGCTTCATGCGCATACATGATTCAATAACGTATCTAGGTGGGCGAATTTTATTTTTATAGAAAAGATGTAAATGGTTGGGATGATTGGGTAAATCAAGCTCATGAACATCTTCAATAGTAAATATTCTTCTTGTTGGAGGGTAAAGATCAACTAATGCCTTCATTATTGTTGTTTTGCCTGAACCTGTTCCTCCAACAAGCAAAATATTTAGGCGATTTTCAACAGCCATAGTGAAAAAATCTTTTATTTTTTCCTCCTTGTAAAGCTTATATAAGATCGCCTGTTGATCAGTTAAACCATTACTTGCTCGACTTGCATATTTAAAGCCGCTCAATCTTCCCGTATTTTCATAGTCAGATAAGGTAAACCTTGATTTTGAGGGCTTTCTAAATGTCATTGATATACTACCGTCCTCAACCATTGGTGGAATTACAATTTGTCCCCGTTCGCCATCCGGCAAAATAACTGACGAAACTGGATTATTAAAATCCAAAGGTATACCATCATTACTCATAACTGATAACACCGTTGCTAATTGCTCTAATGATGCATAATCTGCTCTAGGCTCATCGATAAATTCCCAGCCATTTCCCCGATCAAACCAAATTCTATTGGGTTGATTAACAGCTACTTCTGTTATCCCTTCTAGATCTAATATTTCCTGAATACCAACTTTCTTCAGAAATTGGTAAGCCATCAATTTATTATGTGGAATATTCATAGAATGAATCCAACCATCTCATCATTTGTTGCAACAATAAATGCTACTCTCGGCGTACTATCCATTAAATAATGTAAAATTGGATTTTGCCCCAACCTTTCAACTATGGTCATTTTATTGATCATTGTTATTTCCTATTTTCTTACTGTCCTGTATATATCTCTAAAATCGACATCACGAGGCACTAAAATATAAAGCATCGTGCCTTGGTTTATATATGCCGTCGGCGGAATATTAATAGTATTTTCAAGAGCAATTGACGCCATGTTATTCATGGAGTCGGTTGTCGAATCATAACTAATTCGGTTATCGCTTTTCGATAAATTATTAGATACAGTTTTAAAAGCATCATCTACAAAAGACAGCATAATAGCTCCGCCAAAACGCTCCCAAAAGTGAGTGTCGACCCACGCAGGTGCACCGCTTGCACCAAGCGTATCTGTTCCCAGACTATCAATTTTAATGCGGACTTTTCCGTCTTGTGCTATAGTCCAGTTAACAAATACTCTAGCTTTTCCTTGTTTTATAACTTTTTTCTGTTCACCCATAAACGTGGTTCCTGCTCGCAATAATAAAACATCACCATTACTGGAATAAATATCTTTAGTTAAAATACATACAGGTACACTTGGATAATCAGTTACAATTTTTGTTTTTAACACACATGGTAGTAAAGTACCTCTAGATAACAAAAACTTCAGATCCTCAAGCTGGGATATGCTCCCATTTTCGAAATCTTCACCCTTCAATGAATCATTTAAACTTGAATCAGTACTTGAACTCTCTTTAGATTCACTGCCTGATGAGATAACAACCAGTGTTTCACCCAATAATTTTCTATCAGCTGGGTGCTGTTGTTTATCATTAGAATTATCACCATTAGATGAATATGAAGATGAAGATAAATTTCCATTCTTCTCAGCTAACAGCTCTGCTTCTTGTAAAAGTTTCTGACGTTGTGCTTCTTCTTCAGCTATTCTTTTAAGTTCAGCCTCTTCTTGCTTCCTTTTTCTATCCGCCTCCTCCTGCTTTTTCTGTTCTTCTTGTCTGATTATCTCAGCCATCGTCGAATTAATACTAGATTTATTGTTATAGTCTCCCCCAACATTAAGCGCTTCATCTTTTTTAGTTTCATATGATGAATCTTCACTACTACGAAATAAAATAGAACTTAAAATAAGTAGCATTATGAAAAAGATTGAAAATAACACTAGTAACATCATCAACTTCTTATTTTTTGAACGTCCTGTTACATTTATTTTTCCTCTATCTTTTCCCTCTTTGCCTGTTAATGGGGGAATATAATCCTCATTATCATTAATTTGATCATTAGAAGTCATTAATTACAGTCCTCTTCTCTCCTGTTGTCGTACCATCGTCATTGTATGACTGAGGAATACTACTATTAGTTTTTATAGCCATTACTCGGTCTCCGAGTCTAAGCATATAATTATTACTTATTTCATGTATGACCATTACATCACGTTCTAGATGTGTATTAGTAATAGCTTCTTTTCCATCTTCCATTACTCTGTAAACAATCGGTAAATCTTTTGCAGATGAAAAACGCATACAGGTAAAACGGCCATCATCCCATACAGCTGATGGGGATAATTCTTTATCGCCTTTTTTATAATAATTCCAATTCATAAAACTAGTTGAACATGGCGTAGTTCGTTCTTCGTTAACTTCATTTTCTGGATATGTAAATCTAACAAGCCAGCTTGCGTTATCAGCACTAGACGCTGTTTTTAGACTCAAAACATACGTTCTCTTATTAGTAACAAGCGTTACATTCGTGTCGGGTTGTTTAGCAATCGGTCTAATAAAAATATTATTAGCTCTAACAGAAACATTCCATGCAAGCGGATCTCCTAATCCCATGCCTGCATTATTTGTTGTTAAAACTTCTGTTTTATCTAATTGAATAAGGGTTGACACACCTTCTTTAACACTAATTTTTGTTACATCATCTCTATTATATTTAACAACTTGTACTCTTTTATCATAACCAGTACGTTGCGGATTAATCTCAGCAAATACAGGCATTGAAATACAAAAAATAAGAGGACAAATAAGATATTTATATTTATTTAACTTCAACATTTTCCACATCCACCCGATAACTAATAACTTCGAAACCTAGCGGATTTTCTAGCCGTTCCGCTTCAGTTTTAATTTCTTTTTTATAATCAAAATCTATCGTTGCTATCCAAGTTGTTGGCTTATAACCAGTTGCTGGCGTACCATCTTTATTTTTAACCAATTTTACAAACCGAACTTGTGCTAAATTATTAATGAATGTAATCCCGCGAACTGTTACAACAACTTTTTTATCTTTTCTCAAAACATTTAAAGGAGATAACGCACTTTGAATATTAAACTCGTATTCAGAAAATACATTGTTATTACTTAATAACTTTGTTATATCAAACATATTTTGAATGGTATCCCAATCATATGACTCACGATTAATGACAAATTCTTTTAAAAAGTATTTAGACAAAACTTCATCATATGTGACTTTATCGTCAGCTAAAGGTTTGGCAATATCAATATAGCCACTCGTTGAATCTACTCGCATAACGTAGGGAACGGCAGTTTTTAAAGGGGTTAAAACTGTAAGTGCAATACTTTGCAAAACACAACAAATACTAAGCACTATCGTCAGTTTCCACCCCATTTTTGAGAATTTTGAATTACGTTCATTTTCATTGACAATAAAGTTTTGAATCGACTTATAATATAGATCAGCTTCTTTTTTCTGTTCTGACGTCAATGCTTTCGATGCCATTTGTGTTTTTTCTATATTTTCATCGTAATATTGTTTTATCACTTATTTACTCCTTGCTGAGTATTTTTATTATCTAATTTTTCTTGTTTTTGAATAGCAGGATTAACCATTTCCCACTTACCCTTTGGTTGTTTTGGCATAGGAGCAGAACAACTAATTACACTGACAAAAACAAAACTCAATAATAGAACTTTCAACATATTAACCATCTATCCCCCTTTCCCTTTCATTAAACCAATTAAACTACTAGCCATTTTGCTAGTGGCCTTAGCCCCACCTTTAAGTCCTCCGCCCATACGACCTAACATACTATTTATATTGCCATTTAAACTATTTATACCCACGCCACCTGTTAAACTTGAAATCAATGTTCCCACTTGGCCGAGAATGTAAACGCCTATAAGCATCACAATAACGATTTGAAATGCACCCTCAAAATTTAGTGTTTCTGTTTTAAATTTCTCATTAATAAACGAAATAAATAGTTTCAAAACAATGCAATATCCAAGTGTTAATAAAATATAGTTAGCACATTGACCACACCATGATGTAAACATGCTTCTAGTGACAGGAAAAATTGATAGACAAATAAATATTGGCCCAACAGACAACAAGATAGCAACCATTAGTTTTGCAACAAGCAAATATGCCGTTGCGAATAACGCAAAAACGCCAGATGTTATCCAGAGTAAAAGCCAATAAAAAACGGCTTGCATACCTAAGCCCCAATTATCTCTCCACCCAAATTTCATTTTTTCTTGCATTTTGTCAAGTGACTTATTGATCTGTGCCATAAATTCATCTAGCATGGTTGTGCTTACTTTATTATCACCAAAAAGTGCGGAGCTTAGATTGTCACCCGCTTCTAAAACAAACGGTGTAACATATGTTTGATAATATTTGGTCGAATAACAAACAGCGCCGACCAGAACAATCATCACTATATTTTTTAATATGTCCGTTATAAACATATCATTCTGAGCAGTAACAATTTGCCATGCGACATAAACGCAATACACCATGATTGCCGCAGAAATCAGTGGCAAGATAGCGGTGCTTATTGATGTTATATTCGATGCTATTTGTGAATCAACGAGTTTGGATACATTATCATGTAGACTGGTCAAAATGCTGTCGCCAAAAGCCATTCTTATTTACCTCGATAGAATTTTTCAAACTCGACAGCCATCTTATTTTTTTTAAGTCTATCCTGTTGTTCTAAAAGTTGAGCCATTGTATCAATTCGAGTTTTATCAATTTGATTTTGTGCTATCTCAAATGCCAGACGATTATTTAAATCTTCTTTTTCCTGTGGTGTTTTCGCTTCATTTAGCAATTTTGCTATATCAGCGATGTTTTTAGCTCGTTTTGTACTAGCATCATATGACTGTTGCATGAGATCATAAGAAATCAGCAAAGAATCGATGTTTTTTTGAAATGATTCTGATTCAGAAATAACCCCAAATTTTTCACGCAATGATGGCAAATTTTGAGAGTCATTCATCTCAGTTTTCCAATCGTCAATGTTTAAGTAACTCGAAATGGTCGGATCCACAAAGACATTACCAAGCCCCCAGTTTCCCTCAAATCGACGAAGTTGCTCTTCTGACTCTTTTTTCAACTTTGCATTAATATCTTTTGCTTCATCAATTTGTTCTTTTAAAGCGTTTAATTGTTCCATCGCTTGTTGAGCCTGCTGTAATGCATTTTGTATCGTTTGAGCTATTGCAGCAGCATCAACGGTTGGAATACCAGTAGAATAGGAATTAAAACTAACAAGTAATCCCATTAATAAAAAAAATTTTTTCATCTTATTACTCCTTATGTAATATTTCTTCTATAAAAATAGGCATCCAAATTGTTGGATCGTCTCCAACCTCTTTTCTAATTCTTTCACAAATTTCAATTCCTTTATGTGTACCTGATATGATTGGTAAATACTCATCAAAACCTTCTAGATCCATTTTTGCAAAACATGATGAATTAGATTGCTTAATAAGAAATGTACGACTAGCAAGATCTAAACGTCGTAATCGTTCAAACTCTTTAACTGTTAGGCCGACTTTCTCATATGAATTTTTATATTCGGCATCAGGATTTGGTAGGAATATTTTAGTCGGTGTTTGCTCAACAATAGCTTCAAAAATATTACATTTAATAGCATCCGCTGGAGATTGTGAAACAAGTCCTATAAACTCATTTTTAATACGCCCAGCTTTTAACGTGCTTTTAATTAATTCTTGTGTGGTCGGATAATTTGCGGGTTTCCAAAACTCCTCAATTAACGTTAACATCAACTTACCCGCATTATGCTGTTGCATTACCTGTTTGTAATATAACAAAACGGCTAATAAAGGTTCACATGCCGGATGGTCATTACCAGATGAATCTTTTTCAAGTACGACAGTAGTATCAAAACCTACTTTTGTATAATGAATAGGATTAAATGTATTAGTCGGACTATCAACCGCCCAAGCCAACTTTCCGCCCTCGCTCTCGCAATATTTACTTAAACGTAAACGAAGACTAGAACCTTTATTAATTGACGAGAGTAGTAAACCGAATCGACGCATAAATAACGGCATTTCTAAAACAGCATTAACAGAACGTCTAATTATTTCAGCGTCTTCATCTGTCACTCTACCATCTACATCTCTGGCACAAGATTCAACCCAACGATATAAAAATGATTTCAGGCTATCACTAGCATTTTCTTCAAGCTGAAATGGATTAAAACCAGTAAATTCACCTTCTTTTATAGAAAAATACGCCCCACCAAAACCTCTAAATGTCATTTCAAGAGAACGGTTATAATCGATACCGAACATCATAGGGTGAAAGCGCTGTAAAAAAGTTGCAATTGCACCTTCTAATGTTGTTTTCCCCGCACCTGTCGCACCAAGTAATAGAAAATGACCGGCAATAGCTTTTCCTGTTACATTTTTGTGAGGATGACTGTAATGGGTATTAAAAAAATATAATCCATCTGCAACAGTTTTAAGCGGCATGATAGCCGTTCCATCACCAATCGGATTGCCTTTTTCTTTACCAAACGAATAATTATGCATCGAAAACAAACAAGCTAAATTAGTTGTTGTTCGTCTAGAATCAAGGGGACGCAAATTTGAATCGGGTAAACAACTAAGAAAAGCTTGATAACCTTCAACAGTCGCTTTCATCAAACTGAAGCCACCTCCGCTAGTTAAAAATTCACTGGATACTTTTGTCCCCCCGTCCAATGCTTCTTTAGCTGTCTCACCAAAAACAGTCAAAGAACTCTGATAACTACCAAACATTGCTTTGCCTTCTGCTAGAGTAGCTTTACCAATTAGAAGTTCCTCTGTAGCTTCGCTCATTTCTCCGGATGATTCTAATTGATTTATTTGTTGATCAATTTGCTTCTGGACTTTAGTTGTTGATGCAAAAATAAAAGATTGTGTGAGCACAAATTCATAAGGCAACGCTAAAAGAAAATCCCATTGGCTCATTACTGTTCTAAAAGAGAAACCTTTTAAAATATAATTTGTTGCATATTTTACTTTTGTTGTTGATTTATTTCTAATTTCTAATAAATCATAGCCAAAATACCATTCACTTTCAGGTATTTGTTGTCGAATAGGTGTATCAGAAAGCGGAATATCGAGTGACTGATTATTTAGTAAATATGCTAAAAATTCTGCGATCTCTGATTTAAAACCATTTCTACCTAAAACAGTAACACTAAATGTTTTTAAAACGGCTTTAGATTGCTCTATTATTGTGTTCAAAAACTCCATGCCTTCAATAATATCCGACGTTTTTAATATGAAACTGACATAATATTCTGTTTTAAAAAAATTATTGTTATCAAATAGATTGCAATATTTATTAACAAATTTCTGAGCAAAAAGATTATTTTCAAAATTGTATTTTGTATCTAACTTTATCTTTTTCTTAATTAGATGTGTCCATATGCCCAATGAGCCACTATATTCTTTACCTAATACCGTTAAAT
Source organism: Gilliamella sp. B2824 (assembly GCF_026536245.1). NCBI lineage: Bacteria > Pseudomonadati > Pseudomonadota > Gammaproteobacteria > Orbales > Orbaceae > Gilliamella > Gilliamella sp. B2824. The sequence goes on from NZ_JAFNON010000002.1 coordinate 47,719, forward strand.
AATCTTTGAAGTTTAAAAATGCTAACTCAATTTGATTATCAGAAACCGATTCAAATGGCATGCCATCAATAACTAATGTGCACAATAATTTATTACTACCAATCGATATAATATTATCGCTTAAATGATAACCATAGTCTGGTATATATCTGTCAATCGATGACGATTGTTGATTTGGTTCATTACTAATTTTCGAATTTGAATTTTTGCTTTTCATACTTACGCCTTATAAACATATCTCCACAATGAAAACTAATAACGTTATTACGTTGTAACACTTTTAGTAAATAACCATTCAATCTTAACTTTGTAATTCTCATTGCATTCGGTTCAGTTTCACACATAGACCTAACAATAAAAAAAATCATTCCAGATATAAAAGGAAATATTATTGCTTTAAAAAAACCGAGCAAAACAAAACAAAGAAAAAACCCAAACATTCCAAACATACCCAATCCCAATAATAAAAGGAGCGGAACTCCCATCACTAGAGCAGGTCGATTTAAACCGTTATAAGTAATATACTCATCTACTTTTTTATCTGATTCCATGACAATACCTTTGTAAAGGGTCATTTAAACCCTTTTTTTTATTTGAAAAGTGTTAACATCCAGTTTCCACCAACTAATGCACCACCAGCTACACTACAATAAAGAAAAGCCATTCCAACTTCATTCCATTGTTTACGCTCCATAAATGCCATTGTAATATTGTAAATTAGATAAACTAATGCACCGATCCCAGCTATACTGAATAGCCAAGTTTTAAATTCTTCTAACGCATTGGTACCAGCTTGCAATCCTCCACCAGCTGAAGCAACGCTAATGAATGACATTAATAAAGTAAAAATAACCAATTGAAATTTATTAATTTTTAATTTGTTCATAAAAGACCTTTTATAATTTTTAAAAATCCCCAAAAACATCCCAAACCTCTTTGTTTTTGAGGGGGGTTTCTACATCGCTCACAGCTGAGCGTTTTTTAGATTGTTGTATATCTTTTTCTTTTTTTACTTCGACAATTTTTTCCTGATTACCTCCTTTTAAATAATTTTCTAAACTTTTTGTTAATCTTTTTTGCATAGCTTGACGATTATCATCATTTTCTAAGTTGCCTACATCATTTGCTGATATAAAGCAATTAAGTTCACCTCGAAGTCGTTCATCATCCGTGAAATTATCCTTTTCCATTTCTTCAACCGTACATTCATTAAGAATTTTTTCGGTTATTTTTAAAGCATTACATGCATTGAAACCGTCCATCGGATCGACGCCATATTTTTCAAACAATAAAGAATTAACTTGTAATGCCCCAATTTGGACTGGTTTCTTTTCTTCTAACAAATATTTCAATTTCTTTTTGGCTTCTATTTCGTTCTTATAATCAACACTCTCCCCCATCGTCGTCACTAAAAATTGTGTATGGTTTGACGTAATTTCAGAAAGCAAAAGTATTTCATCAACTGGAATATTTGGTGAACATTGCATTGCTAACGTTAGCAATAATTCTTTTGTAATGCTCATTTTGATTATCCTTCATTCTGAATTTGACTAAAGTTATCATTTGAGAAGGGATATTTTTTTAAGTGATCTTTTAACCTAATTGTTGCTTCGGTTCTTTTAGACCTTCTTGAATTTTTAGTAGCTTGAATTAATGCCTTATTAGTTTCTTCATCAAGAATTAATGTAATTGTTATTGCTCTCTCATACATAAGCATTCTCATCCATTTCTATGCCAATAAATAATGAATTGAATTTTATACGTTTTAAAATTATCTTATAGACTAAAATTTAATTTATATTTATATATAAATCAGTTATTGATCGACAATTAATCAACAATTAATCAACATTTTATAGTAGTTGATTTTTACTTTTTTTAGGTTTATATTTTGATCAAAATTTAGACCCAAAAAACACACAGTAAGGTGAAATAAAAATGATAATTGAACAAAACATAGTAGGTATTTCGGATTTTAAAAAAAATCCAATGTCTTTTATGAAAGATAAGCAAATTTTATTAATTTTAAACCATAATAAAAAAGCATTTTATTGCTTATCACCTGAAGTATTTGAACAATTAAAAGAAGATGGAGATAAAAGAAAGAAGGGAAAAAAATAAAATTAATTTACAAAAAAGGATCGCCCTTCCCTGTGGGGGCAGGCAAGGACGAAAAACAAAACCAACCAAACTATGAGGATAGTTGGAGTGATAGATAATATTAATTATAAAAGTAATTATCAACAACTTTATGCAAAGTTAAATATAGCATTTGATATAGTCGGAATAAAAGAAAAAAATAAAACGTTTACGCCTCTTAACGATAAAACTGCTGAAATATTCAGCAATAATGAAAATATAAATATTTTCAATTATTACAATAAATTACTTAATCAAAAAAAGAAAATAACAACATTAGATTATTACATTGTCGATCACATTGATAATAAGCGTAAATTTTATTTGATAAATAAAATTTCTCTTGATGATAATGATGTATTTTTTGGAGGAAATGAATTTAAAACAATACCCCTCAATTTTATTATTATAAAAAATAATAATGTTGATTTATCAATTGAATTATTAGACAAATTAAGTACAAAAGAAAAAAATATTTTATGGTTTCTTATATTTAAATTTGAATCAAAATTAATTGCACGTTTAGCTAATACAACAGTAACTCATGTTTTTAATACAAAACAGAAAATTAAAAATTTATTCAATTTACCGATAGACACACTTATTTATAACGATAGTTTTAAAAACTGGATATTGAATTTTCATGTTAATTGTAATATCGAAAACACATCAATTTTATTAGATGAAATGGAAATTTAATTTATTTAAATAAGGAAAGAAACAGTGAATATTAGAAATATAAAAAACGATGATATTATTATTAATGATTTAACAAAATTAAAAAACGTTAGATTAAAAGCTAATTTACGTGTGTTAGATATCAGTCTGAGTACTGATATTTCAATAGGCAATATATCAAATCTAGAGAACGGCAATAGAGGTAATCCAAAAATTGAAACATTGAAAAGATATCTTAAACCGTGTGGCTATGAATTAGTACTTATTGCTAGAAAAACTTACATACCTAAAAAAAATAAAATTTGATTTAGCTGGCGATAACTCAAAAATCCCGCTGTAATAGCACACAAGCTTTAGCTTGTGTGCTATTGAGTTATCCACAATAAAATTCTAATTATTTTATTTTTATTAAGAGATCGTATTAAAAAGAAATAATAAATTGTAATTACATGTTATTTTTCATAAATAAAAAATATATCGTTATATGTAGATCTCAAATAGCCATGTGTAAATTCAGATAGAAACAAGTAAAATATCAACAATATCCCCCCAAAATACAATGATTTATATTTCTTTGTTGCTGAGATATACAATATTATATCTTTTCTGACGACTTATTAAGTATGTAGCATCTGTTTTTTCCTTAAAACAGGGTGATACTAATGCTATTAAATTTAATCATAACAATGTAAATATTTTAATTAAACCTGCTGTTGAACTAGGTCACGCTAACATCTTTGATAAAGGCGTTTGGATACATTGTATATTTAAGTTAATGCAGGCTAAATTCAAAAAAAGAACAGAAGAGAAAGATTCGATTTACAACATATTATTTCTCAGTAACGGCAAACAAAGATATATAAGGAGAACGTATAAACAGTTGGAAAACTCACTGGAACGATTGGGCGGAATAAGAATAACGAAAAATCTAAGAACTAATAAAACTTGTGAAACAAATAGCTTCAGTCTAATCGAGAATACGGCAGTGAACGAGCCACTGCTTTAATTTCATTCGCTGTGATTTTTCTAAACTGCCTATACGGCAGTGAACAGAAACAAAAATTAGGAGATTAAAATGATTAATTTCTAAACTGCCTATACGGCAGTGAACCTCAGCAAGCACTTGATAAAGCGTTAGGTGGTTTTCTAAACTGCCTATACGGCAGTGAACTCATTTTCAAATCTGGAAAATACAACTGCGCATTTCTAAACTACCTATACGGCAGTGAACTAGAAGCTAAACCACTATAACTGTTGTTGGCAGAAAGGTAAATGATGTTTTGCTACTAAAAAACCCTTTTTTTTATGTGATTTGTAATGTATTGATTTTATTATTTTTTATATTTGATAAAAAAAAAGGGTTGGTAAAAGGGTTAGTCGTATACGCGTTAGCATTCAATTGTGAGTTTATAAACAGCTTTGTCGAAGTTTTTAGGCAAAAGATCCAACTTGATACTCAAATATAAATTCGTCATGAGAATTGCTATTTAGCAATGCTGACAGGTTTAATTAGCTTGTAATCTACGATATAAAAAATGACTGATGGTATATAAAATAAGTTATACACGCCGGGCATTGATATTTAGCATTATCCAAGAAACAATTGTGCAATTGTCATCAGTTGATTATATAAAAAATAACAGGTATCAATCCCCTTGGAGGGATGATTTCAACGTTTATTATCCTGATAATATCATTAAATAATAATTAATTTGAAATAAAATATCCGTTTTTACAGATAGTTACCTTAAACTGATCAACATCCTAGTTTCATCGATTTGGTTGCTGACTTAAAAATGCAACCCACTAAATTGTTCAATTTTTGTCTTAATGTTCTTTTTAATCAGCAATTAACACAAAATAGATAACAATTATAATAATCAATAAAGTTGAGAGACAAACTCATCGCTATTTGTATCTATTTTTACCGTATTGAAACTTGCATATTTCTATTTTCTAGTTTAATTTACATACACAAATTGACAATAATTAGAGAGTAAACATGACGATATCATTCAAAGAACAACAACAACGAATAAGCTTTGTGAAACATTTTTTTGCTGATAAGTTAGCCGAAAATTTATCCCTGATTGAAGTGCAAGCACCATTATTAAGTCAAGTTGGTGATGGAATTCAAGATAATTTATCTGGTACCGAAAAAGCAGTTCAGGTTAAAGTTAAAACGATTGCTAATGCACAATTTGAAGTCGTTCACTCTTTAGCTAAATGGAAGCGTAAAGTATTAACTGATCACCATTTTGCTGAGGGTGAAGGTTTATATACTAATATGAAAGCGTTACGACCGGATGAAGATCAGCTTTCACCAATTCATTCCGTATTTGTCGATCAATGGGATTGGGAAAAAGTAATAAGTCCAAAAGATCGTACTCTTACTTACCTAAAGCAAACTGTTGAAAAGATCTATTCAGCGATTAAAGCAACAGAAAAAGCCGTATCAGAAAAATATCACCTTTCACGCTTTTTGCCGGAATCCATTACATTTATGGATAGTGAACAACTGTTAAAACGTTACCCTAACTTATCGCCAAAAGAGCGTGAAAATGCAATTACTAAAGAACTGGGGGCTGTATTTTTAATTGGTATAGGCGGCTATTTATCTAATAACGAAAAACACGATGTCCGTGCACCCGATTATGATGATTGGAGTAGTGATAATGAAATGGGTTCTAAAGGCTTGAATGGTGATATTTTAGTTTGGAATCCAGCATTAAATAGTGCATTTGAAATTTCATCAATGGGCATTCGTGTTGATCCTGAAGCATTGAAACGTCAACTTAAGATCACTCATGATGAATCTCGATTACAATTAGCTTGGCATCAAGCATTAGTCAATGGTGAGTTATTACAAACTATTGGTGGTGGTATTGGACAATCTCGATTAGTCATGTTGTTGTTACAACTAAAACATATTGGACAAGTACAAGCAAGTGTTTGGGATGAAAAAACCAAACAAAGTTACTCGAATTTGCTATAACCTTATTACATCATACTTTGCCATCATTGGTGAAGTATGATAATTATTAACAGCTTTTTTCTAATCCCATCTGCCAAAAACCAGCTTCAAGCTGGGTTGCCGTTTTAAAAATGGTTTTTAACTGTTCAAAACGTTCTGACTTGATGTTAGATAAATTATCATTAATCCAATTGATTTCATTTTGCACTGCTTTTTGAAATTCATCACCACAATACATGTCGATCCAACTTGTATAAGGATTATTTTCTGCATTATACCAAGACTGGGCTGTTATCCAATTTGCAATCATGCCATAACCAATCAAGCATGGCGCTAAAACAATATGTAAGTCAAGAATATCACCTTTTAAGCCTACATCTAAAACATAATCGGTGTAAGCTATGTTAGCTTTGGCTCCAACTAAACGGGTTAATTCTGATTCAGTGATATGCCATTGTTTACAATAACCAATATGTAAATCCAGTTCTACTTCAACAATAGCTTTAAGGCTATGTAATGCCTGCTTGATTTCTAAAAGATTACGGCTTTTATAAACGGCAAGTCCCCAAACCCGCGAAAAGTTAACCAAAAATAGATAATCTTGCTTTAAATAGTGTTGAAAACAAGACTTATCTAAGGTTCCTTTACCAAGTTGTTCGATAAACTCATGCTGTATATAACTATTCCAATCTGTCTGGCATGAATCAATAAGGGAATAAAATGAAAACATAAAATACTATCACTTAAATAATCAATTTATAAAGGCATAAAACTGATTTTACCTAATAAACACGTGTTTTACGCCTTTTGTCGACATTAAGCAAATCAGATTCAATGGGTATAATTTGAGCCCAAAGCATATTGGATTAATGAGCAGCGTCGAAAAATAAATTAAACAACTTAATTAACAAAAACTCGCTTTGGATATTGAATGTTTAATTCTAATCGACGCTTTATTATCAACATTACTAGTTAGTGGTTGATTCTGATGTTTGGTTAGGACTTGTTTGGTTTTCCGTTTTTTGTTGTTCACTAGAATCAACTGGCGCTGTCGTAGTTGGAGCTACTGTTTCTGCTTTTGGTTGCTCAGGTTGAGACTTTGTATCAACTGCTTTTTTATCTGTGCTTTTTGCAGCTTTGCTAGCAGAATCATAACGTACATAGACAATATTTTGTTGTCCACGATCACAAGACCCCACAATTTGCCCTTCAATTTGTTGTTGAGATTCATTTGATGAAACGAGTTTCAATTGAAATTGAGAGGCTTCAACACCATTATTTTTAATTTTTTCTGCGATATTAGCGCTGATCTCATCACAGTTGGATGCACTAGCTATCATTGGTAGACTAACGAATAAAACAAAGGCTAACTTTTTCATATTATTTCCTTTTTTATAAATGATATTTTATCGAATGCATTATAAAACTATTGGTTAATCTGTCTATAGTGTTTTTGATAAAGATAAAAAAATATTTTTATTAAAATAAAAGGAACGTTAGCCCGCCTAAAACGCAGTAAACTCACGCAATTTTAATGGTGTTTATCTTCTAATGATTTTAATTTATTGATGATCCATGATCGAATATTAGCTAGTTCTGTTTCGCTCAAGCTATTAACAAAATCTCGTTTTTCATGTAACGTTTTTCGATCATCTTCAGTTAAAACCACCCCATCTAAATTTAACAATACTTCTTTTCGATAAACTGAATAAATGAAGTCTTTTATTAACTCATCTGAAAGATTAATTTCTGTCATAATATTTCCTTCCTTTATCACGATTTTTACCCAGCAAAACGATCATCTTGCCAGATTTGTGGTACGACTTTGCTAATACAACGTTTCTAATTAAACCACTAACATTTATCAAAAATTTTTTGAAGTTGAAATCCAGATAAAAAATCGAATTAATCGCTTTTACTATAATAGTATATAAACGACATGACAATGAACAAATTTTGCACAGTGATAAAACCATTAAAAGGGGATAACTAGCAAATTATTCACTGTACTATTTGATAAGTATTTAACAAACCTGTTGATAACTCCGTATTGTATTGATTTATTTAATCTTATTACTAAGGTTAAATATTAACCTGCTGCTGTATTAATTTCAAACTTTATTAAAATATGCATTCAACATAATCAACGACAGCACAATTAAGAGAAAAAAGGAGAGAAAACTACAGGAATTGAGATCGATTTCACTGTAGTTTAATCAATAATGCGATTTATAAAGCGGTGAAAAAAGCCATTAAGCCAAAAATGACACCCGGTGAATTGGCAATAGCAATTGGCCAATCTTTCTTTTCACGCAATAAACCATAGCAAACCCATAACGAACAGTTTATTGCTGCAGCCAATGGTTGAGTGGGATTAGATTTGTAACCATGAAGATTATCAATGATTTGTGGAATATAAGAAACATACATACCAAGTGAAGCGATAGTAGCAATTACGCCCAAATAATGAAATGCTTTAGGTGAAAGATTCAAGACCTACCTCCCTACTGAGTCGAAAAATAAGGGATTCAACTCTAGCATAGATCCCTTAAAAATTGTACTCATAAACTTGATCCCGAATGTTAATTATTGATAAAGGATTTAACAAGATTTTGCATTCATGACGCCCAGCATCACAAGTTAATACCTTCTAATAAAAAGAGTAATGTGTGCTGTCGAGGTTGATTGTTTAATGTAGGCCAAATAACATATTAAAATTATCAATTTATAAAACAAGCGAAAGACTAAACTCAAAAATACTTTATTTAATCATGCAGATAAAAAATATACCGCAATGGGTAAAGGGAGGATTCAGAACCTAAAAATGATAACAGGCGCAACTCATCTAACCCAGATAAATCTGGCATAACCTTTAATCCCATCTTTTAAATGGAATTTTAAAAACTATAACCGCCTACACGGCGTTAAACCTTCGTCACTTAAAACGCGCTCAAGCGCAACATTTCTAAACCACCTACACGGCGTTAAACGGACTAAAGGTGATAATTCCGAAATGTATATTTTTCTAAACCACCTACACGGCGTTAAACCAGGTTCTGCTGTCTCAAATATAGAAAATCACTTTCTAAACCACCTACACGGCGTTAAACTAGAAACCGATACACTATAACGCTTGTTAGGTAAAAGATAAATGTTTGTTTTAGGCTTAAAAACCCTTTTTTTACATTAAAATTTAACCTATTGATTATAAACAAGTTTAAATTATAGTAAAAAAAAGGGTTTTGTTATGATGTTTATTGAGCGTGTAAAGTTACCCTATTTTTATGAGCAAACCTTTGCTTTAGGTAATAACAAAAAGCCTTTGATTATCATCAAAGACTTTTCAGTTAATTACAAATAAAAAAACATCTAAATTTGCAAAATATAAACCTGATTATTAAGAATATTTTTACGATCAAACTGCTGTTTAATTGCTTGCATTAATTGGCGATTATCTTCTGGTATGGCCTGCTTAAAATAGTTAACTTTAGCAGTACCAATTCCATGTTCAGCAGAAGGAAGCCCGCCTAATTGATGACATTTTAGATACAAAGCACAATGGACTTGTTCTAGTAAGCGTTGCCATTGCGTTTGCTCTCTACCATCGCGTAATAGACATAAATGGATATTGCCATCACCAGCATGTCCAAAAGCTAACATTCTTACACCGGTTTTCGCTTCTAATTGTTTGGTGTAATGAATAAAATCAGCAATTTTATTAATGGGTACAACAATATCAATAGGATCTTGCTCTGTCACCGCTTCAACAGCGCGAACAAGCGACCCGCGCACTGCCCAAATTTGACTAGCTTGTTCTACTGTTTCTGCAATAAAATGTTCACAATCAGTCAAATTAGCCAATAGTTGCTGACGCTGTTGTAATATAGTTTGATGATCAGCACCATCTAACATAATAATAAGATAGGCTTGTGCATTGGGTAATGGAAATTGAAAACCTGAATATCTTTCACCCCACTGCGCAACCTGACGTTCTACAAACTCCAATGCTGTGGGTGTTAACGTTTGTAATATAGTTGTGATATTTGCTATAGCTAAATCAATACTTTTAAAACCAATAATTAAGGTTTCGAAAGCTTTTGGTTTAGCAATTAACTTTAAAGTGCATTGCGTAATAATACCCAGTGTCCCTTCACTGCCAATAAAGAGATGTTTTAACGAAAGCCCAGTATTATCTTTAACATTTTTACTGCCAAAATTTAAAACGCTGCCATCAGCCATAACCACTTCTATTGCTTGCACATAATCACGGGTCACGCCATATTTAACCGCACGCATGCCACCAGCATTAGTACTTATATTACCGCCAATAGTGGCATTTTTTGCACCAGGATCGGGCGGATAAAACAGGTCTTGCTTTTCAACCCATTGTTGTAAATCCTGTAATAAAATGCCTGGCTGGACAGTAATTGTGAATGTCTCTTTATCCAGTTCAACAATATTGTTCATTAAAGATAAATCAATAATAATGCCACCATTAGGAATGGTTGAACCCACCAAATTCGTACCCGCACCACGCGTTGTAATATTGATCCCTTTTGAATAGGCATATTGAACTATTTGTGAAACTTCCGCTGTTGTTACTGGATAAACCAGTAGTTCGGCTTGTCCATATTTCAATTGCAGTCCATCACTTAAGTGAGATTTTGGAATATTGTTTTGATAAATGATTCGGTTAGGATCTTTAATAATAGTTGTAATTGTATTCATGTTAATACCGATTATTTATAGCTGCGATCAAAGTGATTAGCTAATTTATCCCCTAAAAATTGAATTAACATCACAATAAAAATCAGAATGATAATACATAAAATCAGGATTTCTGTGACATAACGTTGATAGCCGTAACGAATGGCTAAATCACCTATTCCACCACCGCCAACCACACCGGCCATTGAGCTAAAGCTAATGAGCGAAATTGTCGTTACCGTTGCATGGCGAATTAATTGTGCCATAGCTTCAGGAAATAGTATTCCAATAATTATGCGAATATGTGATGCTCCGCTCGCTACTGCCGCCTCAATCACACCTTTATCTATTTGGCTAAACGCATTTTCAGCTAACCTTGCATAAAAAGCGATAGCCGCTAACGACAAAGGAAAGATAACCGCTTTTGGTCCAACAGTCGTGCCAACAAATAAAGCACCTAAAGGTAACACCGTCACCATTAAAATCAAAAAAGGAATTGAACGAGTCGCATTAATGATAAAGTTAGCAATACTATTCATTACTCTGTTTTTGAAAAAAAACGGATTAGACATCAAAAACAGCAACAGCCCGATTATTGTGCCAAATAAAATACCAGCAAGCAGTGACCAACTGACCATAATAAAAGTCTCGTAAGCGGCTTGCCATAACATTTGTGCCATTTCAGCAAGGGTGAGTTTTATCATTAATTTATTTCCTCAATAATCACACCTTGATTGTGTAACTTTGCAATAAGATTTAAGATATCATCGGGATCACCAATTAACTCTATCACTAAATTGCCTAGCGCTTGCTCGTTAAAATACTCGATAAAACCATGCAAAATATTGAAAGCGACGCCTGTTTCAAGCGCTGATTGATATAAAATAGGTTGCGTAGTATTTTCATTAATATAGCGTAGTCTAACCAGTTTGCCTTTAGCATTTTGTCTAATTCGATCGGGAAGATGGGTATTTTCATCAATATTAAGAAAGTTTTGGGTAAAGCGTTGTTTTGGACAAGCAAATAAATTAAATGTGTTATTCATCTCAACAATTTCACCTTGCGACATTACCGCAACCCGATGACAAATCTTTTTTACCACATCAATTTCATGGGTAATAAGAACTATAGTTAAACCAAATTTTTCATTAAGTTGTTTAAGTAAATCCAAAATAGCACTGGTTGTGGTTGGATCTAAAGCACTGGTCGCTTCATCACATAGCAATATTTTCGCTTCATTCGCTAAGGCCCTTGCAATACCGACTCGCTGCTTTTGCCCACCACTAAGCTCGGCAGGATAAGCATAAGCTTTATCGCTCAACCCTACCAATGTCAGAAGCTCTTTCACTCGGTTTTTTACTGCATCACCCTTTTTGCCAGCAGCCTTAAGAACAAAGGCAATATTTTCATAAACGGTTTTTGAACAAGCAAGGTTAAAATTTTGGAAAATCATACCTACCTGAAAACGAAAGGCCTGTAAATGGCGGCCTTTCAAAGTGCTAATATCAACACCATCGATAATAACTTGCCCTGACGACGGTATGGCGAGTCGATTAAGCGTTCTTACCAATGTACTCTTACCTGCACCGCTTGAGCCAATAATGCCAAAAATTTCGCCTTGATTGACATCAAATGAAACATTTTTGACAGCTTCAACTATTTGGCCTTTTGCCTCAAAGCGCACCGATACATTTTTTACTTGGATTAAAGGTGTTTGTTGCATAATTAAAATAATTGATAGTCAGGTTTTTGGAAAGTATAAAAAATACCATTTTTATCTTCGATCACTTGCGCAAATTCAGGTGACTTAAGTACATCAATAATGTCTTTACCTAAAGTATCTTTAGATGAACTTCGAATGGCAATAACATTTTTTAGATCTTTATCTAATACTTCGGTATAAAGTGCTTTAGACAAATCTAAACCGGCACCAATAGCATAGTTACCATTGACAACCGACAATACCGCACTATCTAACGATCTAGGTGTTTGCGGTGCTTCAATTGGAACAATATTTAAACCATAAGGATTTTCAATAATGTTATTAGGAGTAAGATTATTTTTATCCACAGTTGGATCAAGTTTAATAAGACCTGCGGCTTGCAAGATTCTTAATGCTCGTGCTTCATTAGTGACATCATTGGCAATAGTGACTTGATCACCTTTTTTTAATTGAGAAAAATCAGTAATTTTATTAGAAAAAATACCCGCACCAGCGGTAGGCACAAAGCCAATTGCGATAATATCTAAATTGCGTGCCTGTTTAAAATTATTCAAATAAGTGAGATGTTGAAATAAATTAGCATCAATTTCTTTATTCGCTAACGCCAAATTAGGTTGTACATAATCACTAAACTCCCGAATTTCAACACTATAACCTTTCTTTTCTAGCCCTGGTGCAATCGCTTGTTTAAACATATCACCATAAGGTCCGGCAGCAACACCGACAACAATATGATTCTCTTTTTTAGTATCATCACAACCGGTCAGCAAAGTGAATGTTGATAAAATAGCAAAACTTAATGCAATTAATTTTTTAAACATAATAATTTTTCCTTAAATTTGGATAATCTTTGTAAAGCTGCAATCAGCGTTTGTTCTTGTTTAGCAAAATGAAAACGAATATATCGATACTCAGGATGTTTGAAAAATGCCGATCCCGGTACAGCCGCTACGCCTACTTCTTTAATTAACCATTCACAAAATTCAAAATCAGTTTTAAATGGGTTAAAGGTCGAAATATCAACCAAGACATAATAGGCGCCTTGAGGTTCATAATAAGATAGACCTATTTTATCTAACCCTTGCAAAAACAATTGACGTTTTTCAGTATAGATTTGAGTTAATTGTTGATAATAATCATCACCCAATGATAAGCCAGCACAAGCGGCTTTTTGTAATGGTGCAGCGGCGCCAACAGTTAAAAAGTCATGGATCATTTTACAGCCATCAATGATAGTTTTATCTGCAATAATATAACCTAGGCGCCAACCTGTAATCGAATACGTTTTTGATAATGAACTACAACTAATAGTGCGCTCTTTCATGCCGGGAAAATTGGCTAAATAAAGGTGCTTGTGCGGGGCATAAACCATATGTTCATACACTTCATCAGTAATAACATAAGCATCAAATTCGATGGCTAATTGACTGATATAGTCAAGTTCTGCTTTGGTAAAAACTTTACCGCATGGATTACTCGGATTACATAAGATTAGGGCTTTCGCACCTTGTTCAAACGCTTGCCTAAGCTGCTTTTTATCAAACTCAAATGTTGGTGGAATGAGTGGTACATATATTGGCGTTGCATCAGATAAAATCGCATCAGCACCATAATTTTCATAAAAAGGCGAAAAGATGATAACTTTGTCTTTAGGATTACAAATTGTCATAACCGCACACATCATTGCTTCTGTACTTCCACAGGTTACAAGGACGTTTTCATCGGGGTTTATATCAATGTTCATCAATTTTTGCTGCTTTTTAGCCAGTAACTGTCTAAATTCTTTTGAACCCCAAGTAATTTCATATTGGTGAGGACCTTGCTCAGCAGCCTGTTTAAGCGCTTGTATCAATTCTTTTGGTGGATCAAAATCAGGAAATCCTTGTGATAAATTGATAGCTTGATATTCATTCGCAATTCGGGTCATCCGGCGGATAACTGAATCAGAAAAGTGGTCGAGTCGATCGGCTAATTTACGCATTTATGTTAGTGATGAAAAAAATTAAGGTGTGCAAGTATAATACAAAATAGTATTTTTCTCGTTAAATAATATATTTATATATATTTATAATTTTTTTTTATAACAAGGTTAATTTTTAATGATTGCCAATCAATTTACTTGAAAGCTGTGAATTTGAGTTATTGGATAAGAATAGTGATTCAATAACTCAATTTGAACGAATTGAATGGACATAAAAACGGCTAAAATTGAAAATTTAACCACCTGACGGTAAAAAGATTAGTTTCTTGTCCAAATATCTTTATGCGCAAAACCAAGTAAATTATTGGTCATTTTAATGTACTGTAATTCCAGTGACCAAATCGGCGCTTTCATTAATTTAGCGAATGGAAAAGCTTGATAATACAGTGAATAAGCATGCATAGCTTGTTGATCACTTAGCTGTTTTGCTATTGCAACAAACTGTATACCTTGAATTTGAACAACAGTTTTGGGCGCGATACTAATTGTACCTGCTACCTGTGGCTGATTGAGCATTGCATTAGCATGCTGAGTTTTTAGCTCAGTGAGAAAATATAAATTCATCAAATCTAGATCAAATACATAAAAGGTATTACATGCCCAAGGTTGATTATTCGATAAAATCACACATAGCGAAAGCACATGTTGTTTTTTGATAAATTCAATGATTTTATGATTAGGTTGCCTACAAAATTTGTTGCTCGTCATGTCATTCAATTATTTTACTGTTAAGTTGCATATCCTCACCCCAGCGAGGTAAACAAGGCATATCAATATCAAACAAGTCTAAGGCTCTTGCAACGCTATGCGTTATCATATCATCAATGGTATCAATATGTTGATAAAAAGCAGGAACCGGTGGAAATATTATGCCGCCCATTTGAGTGACGGCTTGCATATTGTTAATGTGACCTAAATGCAGTGGTGTTTCTCTTACCATTAAAACTAAACGGCGACGCTCTTTAAGTACCACATCAGCGGCTCGAGTAAGTAAATTATCAGATAAACTAGTCGCAATAGCAGATAGAGAGCGCATTGAACAGGGAGCAACTAACATACCAAGAGTTTTATAAGATCCACTGGCTATCGCAGCACCAATATTATTAATGGAATAAACCTTATCTGCTAATGCTTGAATCTGTTTTATACTCATATTGGGGACTTCGTAGCGACAAGTGATTTGTGCAGCTTTAGAAATAACAAGATGCGTTTCGATATCTAACGGTTTTAACAGTTCTAACGCTTTAATACCATAAGCAATTCCTGTTGCGCCACTAATACCAATTATTATTCGTCGGTTTGCCATTTCTATCCTTATCGTTTAGTAAAATTACACTTAAATAGTGAAATACTATTTTAGCATTAGCAACGTAAAATCATCGTTTAAGTGTTGAGTCATATATATAAACATAATTTTACCGACTATACCTACCAATTAAAAGCGAATCAAGTATCAACCAGCAATACAT
Organism: Gilliamella sp. B2824; assembly: GCF_026536245.1. Classification (NCBI taxonomy): domain Bacteria; kingdom Pseudomonadati; phylum Pseudomonadota; class Gammaproteobacteria; order Orbales; family Orbaceae; genus Gilliamella; species Gilliamella sp. B2824. The sequence goes on from NZ_JAFNON010000002.1 coordinate 63,390, forward strand.
CTTTAAACTACTTTTATTTAGATAATAATTTTAGAGATGAATAACATGAAAAAATAGATAGATGAGATAGCTACCAACTGCGCGTTGGTAGCAAAATTGGGTAGTTATTCTTTGGCCATAGGTTGAGTAACAACTTGGGTCTGTTGCGCACCCTGAATTGCGTTGATTTGCTCTTCATATTTGCTTACAGCATCTTTACCCGATAATAAACTATACGTTAAAGTAAACTCTGTACTTTGACCAGGGGCCAATTGACGAACGCGTTTTTGTTCTCGCTCTATGGTCACTGGATAGGCAAAACTGGTACCAGGCTCAAGACCCGTCACATAACCTTGCTTAAGGGTGTCGGTATTTTTCCATAACGAAAGTACCGGTAACTGTTTGGTATTAAAAGCGATACCTGCTGCTTTATCGCCTGCTTTATTGGTGACCATCACTTGTGTGTGATTATTTGCATCCGCAAATGGATAAACGTTAAAGACCATTTCATCAAAATCTTTAGTTGGACCTAAATAAGTTTGCCACGTCGCTAATCCTTCTTTCGCATAATCGTTAAAAGGTGAAATTTCTTTAACTGGCGCAACAAATCTAGCGCCTTCTTCAAGAATTGGCGTACCAAAATTGCTATGATAGATGATTTGATAATCGCGGGTATAATCACTCTTATTGGTTACAACATCGTGTATGGTAAAGTCATTACTTCCTGGCACATAGCTAAGTGATGCCCACGTTTCTAAATGACTTTTTTTGAATGTGTTTTCTTTTATTAAACCTTTAATGTTAATAGTATAGGGTGCTTTATCTTCGATTGTGACAATTAATTTTGATACAGGCGTATTTTGTGCTCGCCCATGAAGCGTATACATCATGCCATCGGCTTGAACGGCATGTCCAGTCCATTCAAAACCACAACGAACCATCATTTCGTTAAAGCCATCTAACCAACCGATGCCGCCGCGACTTTCTAAATTGATATATTTGGGGTTAACAACTTCATTAACAGGCGAATCCCAGCCTAAACGAACCCCCTCCCCTTCTACCGATAAAATACCTAAGCCACGAGTAGGAATTAATTTAATAGTCAAAACATCACTTGTTATTGTTAGTAATTCAGTTCCTTCTTGTTTACCGCCTTTAAGCACCGTGTTTTGAATAGTAAATTTTTCATTTTTTACACCCAAATCTTTGCTTGAAATCGACCAGTTACCTTCTGCAATATCTTTTTCGTTATCGATTAAGACAAACTCTTTTGCACTGGCATTACAGCTAAGCAGACCAAGTAATAGAGCAGATGAAACAATTTTGATTTTCATAGTGATTCCTTATAATGAATAAAACGAAACTGAATCGGTTCAGTTAATATGACACAAAATTGAAGGAATCAATAAAACAATATCGTAAAAATGAGAAGTCATTCACACTTTTTTCAAATCAAATAACGTTAGACAAATTAAGTGATGCCCATAAAGTAACACTGTCTAAAATTAACTTTTTGGTCTAACTTGACCTGCTTTCCAATGTTTACGACAAACTGAGTGGAACTCACTATCACCAAGATGAATTGAATTACCAAATTTAACAATTTTACCATCTTGTCCTTCTAGCAAATTCATTGTTGCTTTTTTACCACACCAACAAACTGTTTTTAATTCGCGAAAATTATCGGCAATTTCAAGTAAGGTTTTTGAACCTTCAAATAAATGGCCCATATAATCGGTTTTTAAGCCAAAAAACATCATAGGAACACCATATTCATCACACACATCCGATAGTTTCCATATAGTACTTTTAGATAAAAACTGACTTTCATCAATCAATATACAGGCATAATTATTTTTTTTGATAAGTGCTATGATCTCATCAACACTATTATCGTCAAGCAATAATGCTTTTTTACGCAACCCTAATCGCGATACAATTTCTACCGCGGAATCACGTGTATCAACGGACGACTTAAGCAATAAAGTCTGCATATTGTTACTTAAATAATTATGATCTATTTGTAATAGTTCGGTTGATTTTCCCGCATTCATTACGGCATAAATGTAATATATTTTCGACAAAATAAGACTCTCAAGAAGTAAAGTGAAATAGATAAAAAAGAGATTGTTAAGATAATAAAAAAGGTAAGTGCTATACCTACCTTTTTAAGCATAAATTAAATATTAATTATTTTGCTTTACCTTGGTTTGCTACCGCTGCTTGTTTTGCAGCAATTTCATCAGCATTACCTAAATAATAGTGTTTAATCACTTTCATGTTGTCATCAAATTCATACACTAAAGGCACACCTGTTGGGATGTTTAGTTCAATGATGTCATCATCACTGATGTTATCAAGGTGTTTGACTAATGCTCGTAAAGAGTTACCGTGTGCTGCAATAATCACACGCTCACCTTTAGCAACACGTGGCGCAATAGTTGATTCCCAATAAGGAAGCACACGTTTAATCGTTAATGCAAGGCTTTCTGTTAATGGTAATTCTGATTCAGGTAATTTGCTGTAACGTGAATCATGTCCAGGAAAACGTTCATCTGATTTTTCAAGTGCTGGAGGTGTAATTGCAAAACCACGACGCCACAATTTGACTTGTTCATCACCATATTTAGCCGCTGTTTCTGCTTTATTTAAACCTTGTAATGCACCATAGTGACGTTCATTAAGCTTCCAGTTTTTTTCAACCGGTAACCATGCTTGATCAACTGCATCTAAAACATGCCATAAAGTATGGATTGCACGTTTTAAAACAGAAGTATAAGCAAAATCAAAAGTAAACCCTTCTTTCTTTAAAAGTTGTCCAGCTTCAGCTGCTTCTTTTTTACCTTTTTCAGATAAATCAACATCTGTCCAACCACAAAAACGGTTTTCTTGATTCCAAACACTTTCTCCGTGTCGAATAAGCACTAATTTTTTTACTGCCATGAGTATAACTCCTTTGTTTCGTAGAATAAAACGGTTAAATTTGTATTCATAATAATGCACGGAAAACACCGTGCATTATGCGTTTTATGTATCAATAAAGCTTACATAAAACTTCAATTATTTTGATAAGTATTTCAATGGATCAACAGATTGTGCTTTATAACGGATTTCAAAATGCAGTCTTACCGATGAAGTCCCTGTTGCGCCCATTGTGGCAATTTGTTCGCCTGCCCTCACTGCTTGTTGCTCTTTTACTAAAATTGATTGGTTATGTGCATAGGCAGTTAAATAATCATCATTGTGTTTAATGATGATTAAATTACCATAACCGGGTAAAGCATTACCTGAGTAAACAACACGACCGTCAGCAGCAGCTACAACTTTGTCACCCAATGAACCTGCAATATCAATACCTTTGCTTGCATTTGAGAATTTTTCAATAATCTTACCTTTTGCCGGCCATTGCCACGCAATATTTGCCACATTTGATACCGGCGAGGATGTTACAGGTATATTAGCTGAACTATTCGCACTGATGCTAGGGCTAGATGTATTATTAAGTGGCTCAGTCACCGTTTCAGTTTTTTGAGTAGTTTTAGGGGGTTGATTATTACCAGATGTGGTAGTAGTCGTAGTAGTGGTTGTTGTCATTACCGGTTTAGTTTTGGCTTGTGCTGCTGCGGTAGTCTTATCATCATCCATGTAAACCATAGAAGGAGAAGAAGTATGATTAGATGTTGTCTTTTGTGTTTGCGTTACAACTGTTGTGCCGCCACTTACATCGAGTACTTGTCCAACATTGACACCATAAGGCTCTTTAATATTATTTTTAGCCGCTAAAGATCGAAAATCATTTCCCGTTACCCATGCAATATAAAATAGTGTATCACCGCGTTTAACTGTATAGGTATCGCCTTTGTAACCACCTTTAGGAATTTCGTCATAATTACGGTTATAAACGGTTCGTTCATTAGTCGTTAACACATTATTATGAACACTGGTTGTCGTTGTAGTAACAGGTCTTGATGAAGGCGTCGAATAAGTTGTTGGTGAACTCACCGGCGTTGACATTCTGCCACCGGTTGAAATATTAGCTGGTGGTTTTTTATAACCCTGTGTCACACCATTACTCGATGATGAATCAGAAATATCCTCAATTTCAGCAGGATTTGACTGTGTACAGGCCACAATCAATAAACTTAAACAACTTAATGTAAGAATCTTTTTCAAAGCAACACCCTTCATTCATATATTTTTATGTGCATATTTTATCGCTTTTATTGTAAAAAGCTATTATATAGATTATTTTTTATGCTGGTCGAATATAATAACCAAAGCAGTTTATATTGTTAGATTTAATTTCTGCTTTATTGCTATTAATTTAGCACAAAAATACCATTTGTTGATCAACAATATCGTTGATTGCTCTACAGATGATTAATATCTTACCAACATTGAATTAATCGATTATTCGATCCCAAATAGGATTTATTTTGAAAGTGGTGAGTATATACAATAAAATGCTAGTTCGTATAGTATATTTATCGTATTTTTCAACCAAAATTGAATGTGACTTAACATAATGACTTTATATATTGTTGCAACCCCTATCGGTAATCTAGATGATATTACGCTCAGAGCAATTGAAACACTTAAAAGTGTTGATCTTATCGCGGCCGAAGACACCCGCCATAGCGGTTTACTTTTACAGCATTTAGCCATAAAAGCTAAACTGTTTTCTTTACACGATCATAATGAACAGCAAAAAGCCCAAATTTTGATTGAAAAACTTAAATCAGGAATATCCATCGCATTAATATCCGATGCAGGTACGCCATTAATTAATGATCCGGGCTATCATTTAGTCAAAGCTTGTCGTGAAAATAATATCAACGTCGTGCCTATTCCTGGCGCTTGCGCAGCAATTGCCGCGCTCTCGGTTGCTGGTCTTCCTTCTGATAAATTTAGTTATGAAGGATTTTTACCGGCTAAAACGAAAGCACGACAAGACAGTTTGGTTAAGCTAGTTAATCAATCACGCACAATGATTTTTTACGAATCGACGCATCGTTTGTTAGATACATTACACGATATGCAAACGGTTTTTGGTGATGAAAGAATGATTGTGCTTGCCAAAGAACTGACTAAAACTTGGGAAACCATAGTCAGTTACCCTGTTGCAGAGTTAATTAATTGGTTGAATGAAGATACTAATCGTCAAAAAGGTGAATTTGTTTTGATTGTTGAAGGTCACACTAAAAGCGATGAGGATATCGATGCAAACGTGATTAATACCTTAAAATTATTGCAAAAAGAGTTACCGCTCAAAAAAGCGGCTGCCATAACAGCTGAAATTTATGGGCTTAAAAAAAATCAACTTTATCAACTCGGTTTAACTGTCGAGAATTAACCATAAACAAATAGCGATATATGTCTTACTTGTTGCAATCAACTAAAGCGCGGTTATTGAATAAACCTGCGAATAATTTTGCTAACTTTGCATTCAACATGAAGAACATTGGCACAATCGGCACGATTTAGTATATAATTAGCCTCTATTTTCAAGCTATTTTAGAATAAAAGGTAATTAAAAGTATGGGATTTAAATGTGGTATTGTCGGACTACCAAATGTTGGCAAGTCAACTCTTTTTAACGCATTAACTAAAGCAGGTATTGAAGCAGCTAACTTTCCATTTTGTACAATTGAACCCAATACTGGTGTTGTACCTATGCCCGATCCACGTTTAGATGAATTGGCTAAAATTGTAAAACCACAGCGCACGTTACCCACAACAATGGAGTTTGTTGACATTGCCGGTTTAGTGAAAGGCGCATCAAAAGGTGAAGGTTTGGGTAATCAATTTTTGGCTAATATTCGTGAAACTGAAGCTATTGGTCATGTGGTTCGTTGTTTTGAAAACGACAATATTATCCATGTTGCTGGTAAGATTGATCCCGCAGAAGATATCGAAATTATCAATACTGAACTAGCACTTTCCGATCTTGAAGCCTGTGAACGTGCGATAACTCGTGTACAAAAACGAGCTAAAGGTGGAGATAAAGAGGCCAAATTTGAGTTAGAAATCCTTGAAAAATGTTTACCACATTTAGAGCAAGGAAAAAAATTATTACTTTTAGACTTAAGTAAAGAAGAACTCGAAGCGATTAAATACCTAAGTTTTTTAACGTTAAAACCAACCATGTACATTGCCAATGTAAATGAAGATGGTTTTGAAAATAACCCATATTTAGAAAAAGTGAAAGCTATAGCTGCTCAAGAAAAATCAGTAGTGGTACCGGTCTGTGCTGCTATTGAAGCAGAATTAGCCGAACTTGACGATGCCGATCGTGATGAATTTATGCAAGACCTTGGTTTAACTGAACCTGGGCTTAATCGAGTCATTCGCGCAGGCTACAGCTTACTTAATTTACAAACCTATTTTACAGCGGGCGTTAAAGAAGTTCGCGCATGGACGATTTCGGTCGGGGATACCGCCCCACAAGCAGCCGGTAAAATTCATACCGACTTTGAAAAAGGCTTTATTCGCGCACAAACTATCGCTTTTGATGATTTCATTAAATATGGTGGTGAACAAGGCGCAAAAGAAGCCGGTAAAATGCGCTCTGAAGGTAAAGATTATGTCGTACAAGACGGTGACATTATGAATTTCTTATTTAATGTCTAATCCTGCTTATATCGTCGCCATTAGGCGACGATTTGTTAAACGAATTTAACCATAACTTGATAACAAATCATGTTTTTATTAAAAGCTATTTACTAGTTAACTCTTCTTGTTAGTGAATAACAAAATGGATTTTTAAAATTAAACAAGGCTCATTTTTATGCTACTCACTTTTGAACAAGCAAAACAAAAAATTCTGCAAGCCGTATCGTCCATAAAATTACCCAATTGTGAGCAAGTGAGTTTGCTTGACTCCCTCGATCGGATAACGGCAAAACCAGTAATATCGCCGATGAATGTGCCAAGTTTTGATAATTCAGCCATGGATGGTTATGCGGTAAGATTATCGGATATTGAACACGCCAAAAATCTACCAGTAGCAGGCGTTATTTATGCAGGCGATGATGTTGACAATCTTCATTGGCCAAAAGGCACATGTTTACGAATCATGACAGGTGCGGTCTTACCTAATGAGGCCGATGCCGTTGTCATGCAAGAGCAAACCGAAAAATCGGATTTTGGAATTAGATTTTTAAATGAAGTAAAAAGCGGTGATAACATTCGTCGATGCGGGGAAGACATAAAGAAAGATGCCATTATCGTTGAGTGTGGCACTAAATTAACCATACCAACCCTATCAACCCTTGCAACCCTAGGAATTAATCAACTTACCGTATTTAAAAAATTAAACGTTGCTATTTTTTCTACTGGTAACGAATTAACCTCTATTGGTGAGCCTTTATCTAATAACGCTAGTATTTATGATAGTAACCGTTTCACCTTAAGATTATTATTACAAAAACTAAACTGCGAAATTATCGACTTTGGTATTATTCCTGACGATCCCATGCAAATCAAACAGGCGTTATCTAATGCCGCTAAACAAGCTAATTTAATCATCACAAGTGGTGGAGTCTCGGTTGGTGATGCCGATTATACCAAAATGGCTTTAGAACAATTGGGCGAAATTGATTTTTGGAAAATTGCCATCAAACCCGGAAAACCGTTTGCACTGGGTAAAATTGGCGATGCATTATTTTGTGGATTACCGGGTAATCCGGTTTCAACATTAGTGACTTTTTATCAATTAGTTCAACCAATAATTTTAACCTTAAGTGGACAACAACGCTCATCGATCAATACATCTTTTACCGTCAAAACTGCCTGTGATTTGAAAAAAAGTATCGGCCGCATGGATTTTCAACGCGGCAAACTCTACCTTGATGATCAAGGTGAGCTAGCCGTTACCACAACTGGTCAACAAGGATCGCACATAACACAATCGTTCAATCGCGCTAACTGCTTTATTTTGCTTGAACAAGAACGAGGCAATGTTAAAAAAGGTGAACGTGTTACCGTTGAGCTATTTAATGCACTACTAAAATAGTGCAACTAAAATTGCACCAGCGGCAATCATTAAAACGCCAATACTGGCAAGAAAGGAAATTTTTTCACCAAATAAAATGACGGCAAAGATAACAGCAAAAACAACACTTAGCTTATCTATGGGGGCAACTTGAGATACTTTGCCCTCTTTAATTGCCATAAAATAAAACAACCAAGATAGAGCGCCAGCAATACCACTAAGTGCAATGATAAATAACGCTTTTTTGTCATTCAAAAAAGTGCTTATCAAATTTAGTTTACCTTGTACTACCACAACGCCCACTAAGAAGATAGCCATTACAATTGCTCGAATAGCCGTTGCCGTGTTGGCATCAAGATGTTGTAAACCAATTTTACCTAAAATAGCGACAAAAGCAGCCGAAATTGCCGATAATAATGCATAAATGAGCCAAGCACTCATGTTAATACCTATCTATTTGAAACAAATACTGCTGATTATTACCGTTAGTTTCACACTGTTGTGATTTATTCATCACACCACGGCAATCTTCTAAAACGCCATGTGCTTTTGACCAATGGTATTTTTTGCCTTCATCATTTTTGCCACCACAACCAACTAAAGTTAAACTCATGACTAAGCATGACAACGCAATAAGATTAGATTTCATATGTTTCCTCAATATTCTAGGCCAATGGCTTTTTTAATTTATTTATGTTATTGGTGATTAATATTATTTTAATTCATAATTCTCGGGATTAATAGCTAAACTACCGCCTATTTTCAATAAATAAAACTGACGCGAGTGCTTAAGTGAGCTTAATAGTTCAGGAGGTTCATCTAATGGATCATCGGCTAATTCAAATGTTCCCCAATGAATAGCTATGGCAGATTGACAATTAAGTTCATCATATAACTGCACTGCTTGCGCGGGATCGATATGCTGTGATTGCATAAACCACCTTGGCGCATAAGCACCGATTGGAATTAAGGCTAAATCAATTTTGCTAAAACGTTCATTAATTTTTTTTAAACTGGGTGAATATCCGGTATCGCCCATAAAATAAACTGTCTTAGTTAAGCCATCACAATTAGACTGCATCATCCAACCACACCATAATACTTTATTGGTATCAAATAGTCCTCGCTTACTCCAATGCTGAGCCGGCGTGGCAGTAAACGTAATATCATTTATGTTAATTGAATCCCACCAATCCAATTCTATAACATTTTGTGCGCCCCATTTGATTAATTTATTTTTCAATCCTAGCGGAACAAGCAGTGTAACATTAGCAAACCGCATAATAAGCTGTTTAATGCTAGTAAAGTCAAGATGATCATAATGATTATGCGAAATAACAATAAAATCAAGCTGAGAAAGCTTATCAATACTTATTGCTGCTGGGGTTAAACGTTTAGGCCCCATCCATTGTGAAGGTGATGCTCGCTGTGAAAAAATAGGATCGGTCAATATTATTTTGTTATTTAAACGGATTAATGTTGTTGAATGCCCTATCCACCAAACGCGGTCACCGCTCAACGTTAAATCTATATTTTCACACCACGTTTGTCTAAATGCATCGTACCCCATTTTGGGTGGTAAAACTTTTCGTTGTCGATGCCAACGCCAAATATCCCGCAATTTTATTTTAAATGGTTGTTCATTTTGAAAACCTTTAGCGGTTCGATGGCATTGATTAGAAATGGCATCAGGTGAATTGTTCATAATAAAATCTATACTTGTGTTATTAAAAACGAGATGTCCGTTCAATCACAACCGCTACATTAGTTGCATTAGCAATTGCGCTTGGTTTGGAGACTTTAATTTTTATCCATTTCACGGCAAATTGTTGGATGATTAATTGTGCAACACGCTCAGCAACACTTTCAATTAATTCAAATGCGGTTGAAGTGATAAAATCTGTTACAGCTTGACTCACTTTAAAGTAATCCAAACAAAGTGCAACATCATCATGTTCGCCAGCAGGTTGATTATCCCATGCCATTTCTAGATCAAGTATTAGTTTTTGTTTGATGGTTTTTTCCCACTCATATACGCCAATTGTTGCTAATGTGGTTAATCCTTCAATTAATACCCTATCTTTGCTCTGTACACTCATTATCTCAAATTCCGAAAGCTTAATTGCGTGAAAATAGAGATTACCGAATATTGAGAATTTACGCTATAATTTATTGCAAATAATATTAAATAACGATCATTATGACCCGAATTTTTCAACCCTATACGCTTTCGCAAAATAGCCTAATAGAATTAAATAATGACGCTTTCAATCATCTTATTCGTGTATTAAGAATGAAAGTCGGTGAAGAGATTACCCTTTTTGATGGTTCAAACCACATCTTGCCCGCGACCATACACGAGATTAATAAAAAATCTGTAAAGGTAACAACAAAGGATTTGATTTTAGATGATCGTGAATCACCATTAAATATCCATTTAGGACAAGTCATATCTCGTGGCGAAAAAATGGAGTTTACTATCCAAAAATCAGTCGAGCTAGGTGTTGCAAGTATTACACCTTTACTTTCTGAACGTTGTGGAGTCAAACTCGATGAGGAACGGCTGGAAAAAAAAGTACAACAATGGCAAAAAATCGTGATTTCTGCTTGTGAACAATGTGGACGTAATATCATTCCTAAAATAAATCCAGTTGTAAAATTAGAAAATTGGTGTGCAAATTTAACTGACGGACTAAAACTTAATCTTCACCCTAAAGCTAAGCAAGGTATTAATCAATTAGCGTGCGAACATAACACCCTCAATTTACTTATTGGCCCGGAAGGTGGGCTTTCAGATGACGAAATAAATTTGACTCATCAATATCATTTTACTGACCTATTACTAGGACCACGAGTTTTACGCACCGAAACAGCGGCGCTAACAGCCATAACTGCATTACAAGTTCGTTTTGGTGATTTGGGATAATCAATAAAAAAGCGTGATAATAAATGTTTATTTGCATCTCATTGAGTAACGAGTATGATAGTTGCCAGCATAATTAAATGCTATTTTATAACGCCATTTATCAACAATGTTTCAAACATACCTTATAAACGGTATAAAATCGCACAACGTAATATCGTGTTAGTAAAACCAATAAAAATCAGTAAGGAGTTACCATGATTAAGCTTGGTATTGTAATGGATCCAATTAGCCAAATAAAAATAAAAAAAGACACCAGTTTTGCCATGTTACATGAAGCACAAAAACGAGGCTACCAACTTTTTTATATGGAAATGAACGACCTGTTCTTACTAAACGGTGAAGCTTATGCAACCATTCGTACTTTAACCGTTCATAATGATAACTCTCACTGGTTTGATATGGGAGATGAACAAACGCTGCCATTAAGTGAACTCGACGTAATATTAATGCGAAAAGACCCACCATTTGATACTGAATTTATCTACGCAACTTATATTCTAGAACGGGCTGAAGCAAAAGGTGTACTGGTGGTGAATAAACCACAAAGTTTGCGAGATTGTAATGAGAAGTTATTCACTGCATGGTTTGCTGAATTTACGCCAGAAACACTCGTTACCCGTCAAACCAATCAACTAAAATCGTTTTATCAAAAATACGGCGATATTATTTTAAAACCCCTTGATGGTATGGGCGGCGCCTCGATTTTCAGAATAAAAACGGGCGATCCTAATGTCTCGGTAATTATTGAAACACTTACAGAACATAATAGCCGTTACTGTATGGCTCAAACCTACATACCGGCTATTAAAGATGGTGATAAACGTGTTTTAGTTGTTGACGGTGAACCCGTTCCTTATTGTTTAGCCAGAATCCCTCAAAAAGGCGAAACCAGAGGTAATCTTGCTGCCGGTGGTCATGGGGAAGTTAGAGCATTAAGTGAAAGTGATTGGCAGATTGCTAAAAGCATAGCACCCGTATTAAAACAAAAAGGTTTACTGTTTGTTGGTTTAGATATTATTGGTGATAAACTAACTGAAATCAATGTAACAAGTCCAACCTGTGTACGTGAGATTGAATCAGAAAACCCCAAACTTTCTATTACCGGTATGTTAATGGATGCGATTGAACGTCGATTAAATAAGTAGAGAAAAAAATGATTAGAGAATTTCAAAGTAAAGATTTAGACACAGTGATGAATATATGGCTTGAAGGTAACCAACAAGCACATAGCTTTATTGATCCGCAATTTTTTAAACAAAATTATGACATTGTCAAAATGTTAATTCCGATGTCAACGGTGTATGTACAAGATCTTAACGGTGTTAAAGGTTTCATTGGCGTAACCGAAAATTACATCTCGGGTCTCTTTGTTGTACCTGAATATCGTGGGCAAGGCATTGGTAAAGCGCTAGTTGAAAAAGCTAAGCAGCGCCATAGTGAGTTACTAGTACATGTTTATAAGAAAAATAGTTCTGCAATTAACTTTTTTTTATCGCAACAATTTGAAATTATAAACGAATCAATCAATGAAGAGAGTAACGAACCTGAATTATTGATGCGTTGTAATATCCAACATCATGTAAAAATTGGCAAATGTGCATTATAAACTATAGAAATGTGAGCATATGAATTTAAAAAATCATTTTATCGTGGCAATGCCAACTATCACTGAGCCAACATTTAGTCGATCTGTTGTATATATTTGCGAACATAATCGTGATGGGGCAATGGGGATTGTTATCAATAAACCAATACAAGATCTTAATGTCGCCGCAGTCTTAGCTCGCCTTGAAATTACCGCAAGTAAAAACTGTGCTGAACTTGAGCATCCTGTTTTTGCTGGTGGACCAATAGCTGAAGAACAGGGATTTATTTTGCATACGCCGCAACAAGGGTTTGCATCCAGCATAAAAATTTCGGATGATATAATGATTACCACATCGCTTGATCTACTAAAATCAATCGGTTCGCCTGAGCAACCTAAAGATATGTTTTTAGCATTAGGTTATTCTGGGTGGCAGTCACTGCAATTAGAAGCTGAAGTAGCACGTAATGATTGGTTAGTGACAGATGTTGATCCAAAAATTATTTTTGAATCCGCAATTGAAGATCGTTGGCAAAAAGCAGCGCAATCACTCGGTATTAACATAAATACGATTTCGCACCAAATGGGAAATGCATAATAAATGGCAACAATAATTGCATTTGATTTTGGAACTGCGAGCATTGGCGCTGCGATTGGGCAAGATATTACCAAAACAGCGAATCCATTATGCGCTTTTAAAGCGCGTGATGGTATTCCGAATTGGCAAGCAATTGAAAAAATGTTAAATGAGTGGAAACCTGACTATTTGGTTGTAGGCTTACCACTTAACATGGATGGGACTGAACAACCGTTAACTGCTCGAGCACGTAAATTCGCTAATCGTTTGCATGGTATGTTTGGTTATCAAGTCCATCTGCAAGATGAACGGCTATCTACCGTTGAGGCAAAATCCCATATTTTTGCTTCTCGTGGTTATAAAGCGCTGGAAAAGGGGCATGTTGATGCAACATCAGCAATTATCATTCTAGAAAGTTGGTTTGAAGCCAATTAATTATGTTAATTAATTGGTTATTTCATATAATTATAGATCGCCATTCCATTGCTTCCTTGCTAAAATATCAGCAATTTTTCTATTGTAAGGATTACTCCTCGTGTCAAATAACAACTCTCTAAGTTATAAAGATGCTGGCGTTGATATTGATGCCGGTAACGAACTCGTTAATCGAATCAAATCAGTAGTAAAAGCGACTAAGCGCCCAGAAGTCATGGGGGGTTTAGGCGGATTTGGTGCACTATGTGCAATTCCGCAAAAATACAAAGAGCCTATTTTAGTATCTGGAACAGATGGCGTTGGTACTAAACTCCGTCTGGCGATGGATTTAAATCGACATGATGCAATTGGCATTGATTTAGTTGCGATGTGCGTTAATGATCTTATTGTGCAAGGTGCAGAACCGCTATTTTTCCTTGATTATTATGCCACAGGTAAACTTAACGTTGATGTAGCAACTACAGTCGTCACAGGGATTGCTGAAGGCTGTAAGCAAGCGGGGTGTGCATTAGTTGGCGGTGAAACAGCTGAAATGCCAGGCATGTATCATGGTAATGATTATGACTTAGCAGGATTTTGTGTGGGTGTTGTTGAAAAAACGGAAATGATTGATGGCAGCAAAGTACAAGATGGTGATGCGTTGATTGCTTTAGCATCGAGTGGGCCACACTCCAATGGCTATTCGCTAGTACGGAAGATTATCGAAGTGAGTGGGGTAAATCCAGCAAAAACACAATTAGAAGACAAAACGCTGGCCGATCACTTACTTGCACCAACAAAAATCTATGTAAAATCGATTCTAAACTTAATTACGCAAATTGATGTGCATGCCATAGCACATATCACTGGTGGTGGATTTTGGGAAAACATTCCGCGCGTTTTGCCCGACAATACTCAAGCGATAATTAATGAAAACAGTTGGCAATGGCCTGCAATCTTTAATTGGCTACAGCAGGCAGGTAATGTGGATCGTCACGAAATGTACCGAACATTTAACTGTGGAGTTGGATTGATTATTGCGCTACCTAAATCACTTGCAGCTAAAGCCATTACCATACTCAATAATCAAGGTGAAAAGGCTTGGTTACTCGGTGAAATTAAACACTCAACGTCAAACGAACGTGTAATAATAAAATAGCCAAGTGGTTAACACTATTATTATCCAACCATACAGGTTGGATAATAATAAGCAATAGGTAAAACGTAGTAGAGAACCACCCTTATTATTAGAAGGTTTTATCGTTAAGTTGATAAATTACCAAACAGGTATTTTTTATTGCCTATTGGGTTGATTAATTATGCCCTTTTTTAAATTTTCAACTCTATTAATATCGATTTCAGTCACTCAAAAATTCAAAGAGTTAAACAAAAAATTTAACATAAAAATAACGAAAAGCTATCTTACTTTCTGGTACAATAATATTAATTATTATAACTAAGTAATGTCATAATACTCTAGAATACAAGGTTTTTTAATGATCATATCAGATGCTAATAGTGCGGTATCTTCCGTTGCTTATCGTGCAAACGAAGTCATTGCTATTTATCCAATAACACCAAGTTCATCAATGGCAGAACAAGCTAGTACATGGGCTGAATTCAATAAACCTAACGTGTTTGGGGATATCCCTAAAGTGGTTGAAATGCAATCTGAAGCAGGCGCGATTTCAACTGTGCATGGCGCGTTAATGACAGGTGCATTAGCTACCTCATTTACCTCATCGCAGGGTTTGCTACTGATGATTCCATCCCTGTATAAAATCGCTGGGGAACTGACACCATTTGTTTTACACGTTGCTGCACGTACCGTTGCGACTCATGCTCTATCAATTTTTGGTGATCACTCCGATGTGATGTCAATCAGACAAACTGGTTTTGCGATGCTCTGCTCAAGCTCGGTACAAGAAGCACAAGATTTAGCATTAATCGCGCAAATGGCAACCTTTAATAGTCGTGTGCCTTTTGTCCACTTTTTTGATGGGTTTAGAACCTCACACGAAGTCAATAAAATCTATCCACTGACTGACGAAGATATCCATCAACTTTTACCCCATGAAGCCATTAAAGCTTACCGTTCTCGAGCTTTAACACCGGATAAACCGGTTATACGAGGTACATCAGCTAACCCAGATACCTTTTTCCAATGCCGTGAAGCAGTCAATCCTTATTACAATAACACTTATCAGCATGTTGTCGATGCGATGGACGCTTTTGAACAACAAACAGGTCGAAAGTATCAGCCATTCGAATATTATGGTGCTAATGATGCCGAGCGAGTAATAGTTATCATGGGTTCGGGTGCAAGTACTAGTAAAGAAGTCGTTGATTATTTGAATAAAAATGATGAAAAAGTGGGTGTGGTAATTGTTAGGTTATATCGCCCTTTTTCCGCCAAACATTTTCTGGAAGTTATTCCGACTAGTGTTAAAAAAGTGGCGGTATTAGATAGAACTAAAGAACCCGGTGCTCAAGCTGAGCCACTTTATTTAGATATAATGACAGCTTTTGCAGAAAGCTTTAGTCAAGGCGAACGAAGCAATATACCCAAAATAATTGGTGGACGTTATGGTTTATCATCAAAAGAGTTTGATCCTTGCTGTGTTCTGGCTATTTTTACAGAACTACAATTAGAAAATCCTCGCCCTCGTTTTACTGTGGGTATTTATGATGATATTACCGGTTTATCGTTACCCTTACCTGAAAAGTCTATTCCTCAAAAATCTGCACTTGAAGCACTATTTTATGGGCTTGGCAGTGATGGCACAGTGTCGGCAACAAAAAATAATATCAAAATTATTGGGGATAGTTCGCCCTTTTATGTTCAGGGATTTTTTGTTTATGACTCTAAAAAAGCAGGTGGCTTAACGACTTCTCATTTACGTGTTAATTTAGAACCGATAGACTCGCCTTATTTAATTACGAGTGCACACTTTATCGGTTGTCATCAAGATCAATTTATTGATAAATATCAGATTGTTGAAAAACTTAAAGATGATGGCATTTTTTTACTCAATACCCCTTATAGTAAAGATGAAATTTGGCATCGCTTACCGAAAGAAGTTCAAATACAATTAATTAAAAAAAGAGCGCACTTTTATATCATCAATGCAGCTAAAATAGCACGTGAATGTAATTTAGGTGCAAGAATTAATACCGTAATGCAGGCGGCTTTTTTTCATCTTTCAGAAATATTTAAAAATGACTTCAGTATTGCTCAATTAAAAGAAGTCATTGCCAAAAGTTACAGTAGTAAAGGGCAAGAATTAGTTGAAAATAACTGGAAAGCGCTTGATTTAGCTATCGCGTCACTCGAACAAATCCCATTAAGTTGTGTCGATGAAAGTAGCACATCACGCCCAGCTATTGTGCCATATAACGCACCTGATTTTGTTAAAATGGTTACAGCAACAATGCTAGCAGGACTTGGTGATAGCTTGCCTGTATCGGCTTTTCCCCCTGATGGCACTTGGCCAACCGGAACAACAAAATGGGAAAAACGTAATATTGCTGAAGAGATACCTATTTGGCAACCCGAGCTTTGCACGCAATGTAACCACTGTGCGGTTGCTTGCCCACATGCAGCCATTCGAGCCAAGGTTGTAGCGCCAGATGATATGATTAATGCACCTGAGTCGCTTAGCTCGCTCGAAGTGAAAGCACGTGACATGAAAGGTCAACGCTATGTATTGCAAGTTGCGCCTGAAGATTGTACAGGTTGTAATTTATGTGTTGAAGTTTGTCCTGCCCGAGATCGAAATAACTTCGATATTAAAGCAATTAATATGCGTCCGCGTATTGAAAACCTCGATACCCAACGAATTAATTATGACTATTTCTCGGCGTTACCCGATCGTGATATAAAAACGCTTGAACGTATTGATATCCGTACATCACAATTACTAACACCGCTATTTGAATACTCGGGAGCATGTGCAGGCTGTGGTGAAACACCTTATATTAAATTGTTAACCCAGCTCTATGGTGATCATTTAGCCATTGCCAATGCAACCGGCTGCTCATCGATTTATGGTGGAAATTTACCTTCTACGCCTTATACTACCGATCGTAGTGGTCGTGGACCCGCTTGGGCTAACTCATTATTTGAAGATAATGCTGAATTTGCTTTGGGTTACCGTATTACTTATGATCAACATAAAAAACGCGTTTTACGATTATTAGAGCATGTTGCCGGTGAAATCTCACCCGAAATTACCCTAGCCTTACAATCAGCAGATGTTTCGATTGCAGATAAACGCGCACAAATTGCTATATTACGTGAACAATTAGCACACTTGGATTCGATCGAAGCTAAAGAATTAATGCAAGATGCAGACTATTTAATTGATAAGTCAGTATGGGCTATTGGTGGCGATGGTTGGGCTTATGACATTGGCTTTGGTGGGCTTGATCATGTGATGAGTTTAACTGATAACGTCAATATTTTAGTATTAGATACACAATGCTACTCAAATACAGGTGGTCAGCAATCGAAGGCAACACCAATGGGTGCAGTATCTAAATTTGCCGATCTAGGGAAACACAAAGCACGTAAAGATTTAGGCATAAGTGTAATGATGTATGGTCATGTATATGTTGCGCAAATAGCATTAGGTTCTCAGCTCAATCAGACACTTAAAGCGCTGCAAGAGGCCGAAGCCTATGATGGACCTTCACTTGTTATCGCGTATAGTCCTTGTGAAGAACATGGCTATGATCTGGCTAAATCACATGAACAGATGAAAGATTTAGTCAAATCGGGATTCTGGCCTCTTTATCGGTATGATCCACGCCGCGTAGCAGAAGGAAAACCAGGTTTAGTATTAGACTCTAAATCACCAAATAGTGAATCATTGTCAGATATCCTACTGAAAGAACAACGATTCCGACGATTAGAGACATTAGAGCCGGCTGTTGCGAATACTTTACATGAACGATCAACAAAAATGGTTAACTCGAAGTATAAGTTTTTGCAGATGTTATCAACCTACTCAGATATTGAAACGCCTGCTGATAGTTAACTAACCTTATCAAGATTAACCAAATTAACTGCGCTTATTTATCATTGTTAAATAAGCGCAGTATTTAAAAAAAAGATTTAATTGTGCAAAAAAGCACCAATAGAGTGCATTTCAACATTTCCCCTACTCACACTTACCAATACAATAAATACAAATGTTCTTGACTTAGATAACAAAATTAAGCATTACATAATCGGCAATTGAAACTGGTATAAATATTGCATCAAACTATTACCGACAGAAGATCAACAAATGGTGAGGTGAATAATGGATGCAAATTTAAATATCAGCCGTCGAAGTTTATTAACATTCTCTGGTGCGGCAATTGCTGGTTTATCAATAAATCAATTACTGTCCAAAGCCCATGCTCAAGAAGTGCAAAAATCGATCGCTTTTTCATTGCCCATCCTTGATACAGTTGTAACACCTGATGCAAATAATCCAGTAAGGCTTAACTTTAATGAGAATGCTTTAGGTATGTCACCTTCAGCCAAACAAGCAGCAATTGATGCAGTTCCTAAAGCTAACCGTTATGCTAAAGCGGAGATGCCGATTTTAAGTCAGTCATTAGCAGAACATCATAATGTCAGTGAAAAACAAATACTCTTGACTGCCGGTTCATCAGAAGGTATTAGAAGCACCATCGCTGCTTTTGTAAAACCCAATACTCAGCTAGTTATACCTGAACTTACCTACAGTGATGGAGAACAATTTGCTAAAATTTTTAATTTAAAAATAACCAAAGTACCTTGTTTAAATGACTGGAAAATTGATATCAACGGGTTAAGAAAAGCCGTTGAAGCTCATCAAGGATTCTCAATAGTTTATTTAGTTAACCCTAATAATCCAACTTCTACTGTGTTTGGTTTACCTGAAATTGAATCATGGGTAGCGAGCAAACCTAACAATACTATTTTTATTTTTGATGAAGCATATGCCGAATTTGTCAATGATCCAACCTTTAAGTCTGCCGATAAATTTATTACACAAGGTTACGGAAATATTGTATTACTTAAAACATTTTCAAAAATACACGCAATGGCGGGATTACGTGTTGGTTATGTTGTTAGTACCGAAGTTCACATACAAAATATTTCACAATATGTCGCAGGTGAAAAACTTAATTATTGTGGTGTTTGTGCTGCTTTGGCTTCGATGAAAGATAAACAATATCTGACTTATTCCAAAAAAGCTGTTGATGTATCGAGGGAAATTATGGAAAAAACATTATCAGACCTTGGGCTGCATTATCTTAAATCAGAAACAAACTTCATATTTCACCAAACGCCAATTGATTTGAATAAATATCGTGAATTGATGAAACAAAAATTTATATTAATTGGTAGAGATTTTGCACCAGCTACAAACTGGTGTCGAATATCACTTGGAACACCAGGTGAAATGCTTTATGTGGCTAATGTAATGCGTGAATTGAAAGAACAGGGGAAAATTTAATTTAGCAATGCTCAAAAATAATAAAGCTCTCGAAATCAGTTAACTTAGAGAGCTTTTTAATTTATTAATTTGTATTCAATTGAGTTGACTAACCATCTGTTAAGCGACGCGTCATCCAATAATGTTTTTTCCAATAATCCTCATTTAAACTGGAATAAATTACGCCTTTAGAAGTTGATGCATGTAAAAATTTACCATCAGCATAATAAATACCAACATGTAGACCACTTTGGCTACGACCAGTTTTAAAGAATACTAAATCACCTGCTTTAGGTTGAGAGACTTTATAACCTAATTGAGCTTGAGCTGATGCACTTCGCGGTAATGTCTTAGACAGTTTATTTTTGAAAAAATTAACAACTAAACCAGAACAATCGCTACCCGATAATGTCGTTCCACCGAACCGGTATGGGGTTTTTTGCCATTTTTTATAGTGAGATTCAATCTTTGCTAACATTTGCGGGTCAGGTTTAGTGGTTTTCGTTGATACCTGCCCTTGACTTGTACTACATCCAAATAACATAAAAAGAGAAAAAAGCAAAGTCGTTATTAAAAATCGCTTCTTCACACTAAAAAAGTTGTTCGGCAACATGCTTGATCGTCGATTGTCTTTTTTTGTCATTTCTTTTTGTTCCTTTATTTAAAGTCGACCATTGCGAATAGCGTCTTGCTATTTTTAACTCTTTTGGCAACACACCTTTTTCCCACTCTTGTTGTTCTAATTTTGACAACTTAATCGGATGAGTGTTCGCATGGCTGCGATGATTTAAACTTTCTTTCAGACTAAGCAGCCGTAAAGAAAGAAAACAAATAATAACATCATCAACACTTAGTTTACTATAACCAGAAAGCTGATACCGCATTCTAGAACCATAATGTTTGGCAGTTTGCATTATACTGCCTACTGCTGCTCCAATTAAAGCAGCTGAGCCAAGCGTAATTCCGCCTGTAGCTAAATCTATGCTTGCCCCAATAGTTGCACCTGACACAAAACCTTTCGTCAAATGCACACCCATTCGTTTTAATGCATCAATATTAAATAGATCTGCATTATAGCGCCCTTTTATTAAAGGTAAAGTCTCAAAACTCTCTAAATCAGAATTAAATTGATAAAGTTTCAACAATTCATTTATTGCCAATTGTTCGCGCTTTCTAACTTGATCTTGCATTTGAGCAATTGCCTGTTGATCATCAATTTTTGCCATCTTGTAAAAGGCAGTCACATCAACCAGTGCTTCCGCAATAATCAAGTTAGCACTTTGATGACGAGATTGCCGCATTTGTGCAATTTGATCTAACCATTGATCTAAGATCTTTTTGGCAGGTTCGAGCAATAAAGCAAGACTTTTATATAATCGTTCCTCGCCATCTAGGGGCGGAACTATAGCGTCAAACCGTATGATAGCATGTATCCCCACGCGTGAGAGTAATCTTTTCCATTCCTTTTCATTTTCTTTTTCGCTTGCGGTAAAATTTAATACGGCAAGCATTGGTTTATCACTACTCGCAAGTATTGCAAGCTCATCATGATATTTATCTAAAATCGGCTCACGCACGTCTATAACATAGATTGCCGCATCACTTTTGAGCAATTGTCGGATGACTTTTGCTTCTTGATCAAAACTATTTTCGGCTTCTGGACTTTGTAAAAAAATCGTTAATTTATCGATCCCATCTAGTTTACCGCTATCGATAGTTAATTGATGAATATAATCATACAACGCTAAGCTGTCTTCCAATCCAGGCGTATCATAATAAATGATAGATTGATGATGTGCTAAAGGTAATGTAATGGACTGGACATTCCTTGTGGTCCCAGGTTTATCTGAAACTTCACCAAATTGGCTATTGTGTATTAAAGTTCGCAATAAAGACGTTTTACCGACATTGGCATGCCCGACTACAGCTAATTTTAATGTTGTTAACATGTCAAAACTCCTCACTTAACCAAGTGGGTGTTGCTAATTGTAGCGATAAAGCTTGCCAGTTTTTCATTTGCTTACCGTTATTGATAAACCAAAGGCGATTTTGCTGTGATTTATTCATAAGCTGATTAATTAAATTTAACATACCTCTATCTGGTGCTCTATCGGTATCAATAGCGATCAATAACTTTTTAGCTGGCGTTAATTGCAAATAATCTAGAATGTTACGCCGCTGTTCTCGCGTATTTAAAAAGCCTAAAAACGTAACCGAATTTGGTGGGGTCCAGCTTTCCGTGATATCAATTGCGACTAAAAAAGCGCCCTTTGCATTTTCAACATAATGATAAGGTGAATAATTTATGGAACGCTCCCCATGCTTATCTTCATCTTCTATATTCACTGAAATAGGTTGTAACTCGTTAGTTAAAACCTGAAAATGTGGATGTTTGGTGTCCAATTTCACTTTTCGACTGCAAATCAACCAATTTATAGCACAAACTATCATGCATAAAAATCGAATAGCTACACCATAAACAATAAATACACCCAATAACCAAACAGCCCAAGCAAAACGGGTATCGCCAGAATTTAATGCGTGCTCACTCGCTCGAATAACATCATCATTAGGGATGGTAAAACCAATTAAAGCAGGTATCGAACCTAAATAATGCGTTAAATCAATAATAGTACCAGAGCTTAATAAAGTTGTTTTCCATTCAAAGCGATAATGTTCAGTTGAAAACAGTACAACTAATACCACCAGTGCACTCGTTAATATAAAAGTCCAAAAAAGATTAAGTATAAAACCAATTAGCCAGCGAATTTGACTACCAAATAGTTCAACAAAAGCGGGAATAAGTTGTTGGACAGTCTTTTTTTGTGAAAATTTTTTAGTTAACCATAACCAACAGTAAACCAATATACTGCCACCCCAATTTGAAAAAAAGAAAAAAGACATTAACCAAACGATTAAAGTGACTAAATGTACCCCTAATAGACTAAACAAAGCCCAATATAAATTAATCGGATCTTGGCTTAAGGCACTTAACGCTAATGAAGCGCCAAGCATAATAGAAAGAAAAATTAATATAATGAAAGAGAGATTTGCTGCCCGTAATAACGTCTGTTGGGCTGAAAATAATCCATTTTTTTTAGACAGCATTAAGGCACGCATCACAATGCGATTAATAGATGAAGTTTGAGCGGCTCTTACTTGTCGATTAATGTCTTGATCCGCAAAACGCCCAGATTCTTGTTCAATTAAATGAATAGTTTGAGCAATCCATAATGATTTTAACTCTTCACGCATTGTGTATAATTTTCGCCATCACTTTAATGAATAACAAAAACAAACGCGACATATGCCGCGTTAACAAACAGATATAACAACTTATTGTGTAATTTCACCAATTTTACTTAATAAAGTTTGAATACGTTGTTGCCATATTTGTTGATCTTGTTTAAGTTTTTCGTTTTCGTCTCGCAATGCTTTCATTTCGTCAGAACTATCATTAATTAATTGTTCTAGCTCTTGATTACCTTGTTTTAACGTTGCAATTTCTTGTTGCAAAGTAGTGATTGTATTAACAGTGTGTTGAATTCTATTTTCTAATTGGTTCAAAATTTCTAATGACATATTTTTCCTCAAGCTCAAAATATTTGGTGTATAATGCAAACCATTATAGCGAATTCATTCTAAAATCAACACTATTTTAAACTTTAAGTTGGAGAAAATTATGCGTAAACCACTAGTCATGGGGAATTGGAAACTCAATGGTAGCATTGATATGGCTAAAAACTTAGTAGAAGGACTTCGAAATGAGCTATCTACTGATATTGAATGCAGTATCGCTATAGCACCACCTGTTGTCTATCTTGATTTTGTTAAACATCAGTTAGGCGGTTCAAATATCATTTTAGGTGCACAAGACGTAGATGTGAATCTTTCAGGGGCATTTACGGGCGAAGTATCAGCTAACATGTTAAAAGAAATTGGTGTAACACATGTTATTATTGGGCACTCTGAACGACGCACTTATCATAAAGAATCAGATGAATATATTGCTAAAAAATTCGGCGTGTTAAAAGATGCAGGACTTGTGCCGGTACTTTGTATTGGTGAAACAGAATCTGAAAACGAAGCAGGACAAACACAAGCGGTTTGTGCTCGTCAAATTGACGTGGTTATCAAAGCATTAGGAGTACAAGCATTCAATGGTGCAGTTATTGCCTACGAACCCGTTTGGGCAATTGGTACAGGTAAATCAGCTACCCCTGCGCAAGCCCAAGCTGTACATAAATTTATTCGTGAACATATCGCTAAGCAAGATGTTAATGTTGCTGAGCAAGTTATCATCCAATACGGTGGTTCAGTAAATGATAAAAATGCAGCAGAGCTATTTACTCAGCCAGATATTGATGGTGCATTAGTCGGTGGTGCATCACTAAAAGCCGATGCTTTTGCAGCGATTGTTAAAGCAGCAGAACAAGCTAAAAAATAATTTAATGACGCCTGTAAGGGCGTCTTTTTTTTATAGAATTTTATTTAAACTATTTTTTTCCAGTTGGGGCATAGCGAGAAGGCCAAATAGTTTCAACCGGAACCTGCAAATATTCAGAAATAATTCTTTCGTATTTAGGACAATGACGATATAGCGCATTTCTTAAAGTATCAGCTTGTAATCCGCTCGCTCTTGATAAAGCTCTTAAATTTCCACCTCTAATTTTAATTTCGCCCACGACTCTTGATGGTGACCAGTCTTGATCTTGTTCTCTCATTATGAGATCCTCTATTGGTTAATTTTTTTGCTATTGTAATGATTATCGGTATTACAACGCTGAATAGATATGAATTTACCGGCAGAGAATAACATATAAAAAAACGAAACAAAACTACAAAAACAAAAAAAACACATGAAATGGAATAGAAAATGAACAAAAAGAACTTTAAAACACTTAATGAGCAAGAAAAAACGTCGATTTTAATAAACACAGGGGTGATAAATTTCAAAAATCGATTAACATTAGTCTTAGAAGGACTATCAGGTAATGCTTTTGCTAAAAAAGTAGGTATGTCTGAAGCTGTAATTCGAGATTATCTATCTGGTAAAACTTATCCTTCACTTAATCGCTTGGCCATCATTGCACATAAGTGTGAAGTTCCAATAGAATGGTTAGCAACAGGAAAAGGCGAATGTAGATTGTTAAGTGAATCACAAAATCGAGGATCAATACATATACCTTTCCACAATCTAAATAAAACGAGTAATTCTTTAGCCGACATTCAATCTATTCCCTTCGAAACGAGCTTACTTAAACATCAAGATTGTCATAATGATGATTTAACTGCGGTATGGGCTAAAGGCGATAGTATGGAACCTACAATCGCAAACCACGACATTCTTATCATTAATAAAGCATATTGCAAACCTATTGATGGTTATTTGTATGCAGTACAGTATGATGATCAAATCAGTATAAAACGAATTCAAAATCAAGGTTCTAATTTAGCCTTATTATGTGACAATTCGAAATATCCAACTATTATGGTTAATAAAAATTCACCTCTCGATTTTGAAATTATTGGTCATGTTGTTTATCTTCTGAAAAAACTAAATTAACTATCATAAATAAAGTCACTTGTTCATGCATGAATAAGTGACTAAAAAAAAGACAAATTCGTTTTTTTCCGTGCAAATATCGAGCAAAAATTGCGTTTAAAAATGTTCAAAATATTGCGTAGGCCCAATTATTGCAAATAAGCTTTGCAGAATTAACCAAATTGATACAGGTATAGCTTTATGCTTTTTTATCCAAATATGATAGAATTGTCCTAAATTTTTAGTCTAATTATTTTGTTATTATGCCAAATTTAAATACATCCAAAAAAGTTGTTGTCGGCATGTCTGGCGGCGTTGACTCTTCTGTTTCAGCATATTTATTACAGCAACAAGGTTATCAAGTTGTTGGATTATTTATGAAGAACTGGGAAGAAGACGACACCGAAGAATATTGTTCTGCATCCGTTGATTTAGCTGATGCTCAGGCCGTATGTGATAAATTGAATATTAAATTGCACACAATCAATTTTGCGGCTGAATATTGGGACAATGTATTTGAACATTTTTTATCCGAATATAAAGCAGGTCGAACACCTAATCCGGATATTTTATGTAATAAAGAAATCAAATTTAAAGCATTTTTGGAATATGCAGCCGAAGATCTTGGTGCAGATTTTATTGCAACAGGGCATTATGTACGCAAACGTGAGCACAACGGCAAGGTCGAATTATTACGGGGCATCGACAACAACAAAGACCAAAGTTATTTTCTTTACACACTAAGCGAAGCACAAATTCGTCAAAGCCTTTTCCCTGTTGGTGAACTTGAAAAACCTAAAGTTCGTGAAATAGCGAAACAATTAGGTTTAGCCACTGCTGCCAAAAAAGACTCAACAGGAATCTGTTTTATTGGCGAACGTAAATTTACTGAATTTCTTGCGCGCTATTTACCGGCTAAATCCGGTCCTATCAGAACCGTGGATGGCAAAGTCATTGGTCAACATCAAGGTTTGATGTATCACACATTAGGACAACGTAAAGGACTTGGCATTGGTGGTTTAAAACAAGCCGATGATACGCCTTGGTATGTTGTTGATAAAGATCTTATCAATAATGAATTAATTGTAGCGCAAGGACACGATCATCCTGCCCTATTTTCAAATGGATTAATTGCCAGTCAATTGCATTGGGTAGATAGGCAAGTCGTCACTGAGCCATTTAATTGCACGGTAAAAACTCGCTACCGTCAAGAAGATATTATTTGCCGTGTAAATCCTTTATCTGAGGATAAAATTGAAGTGATCTTTGCTCATCCTGTTGCCGCCGTAACGCCAGGACAATCCGCTGTTTTTTATCAAGGTGAAGTTTGCCTTGGGGGTGGTATTATAGAAGAGAGAATTATGGGCAATAAGGAGTTTTAAAATGAATAATAAATATCATCATATTGCTATAGCCCTTGCCGGTGTTGCACAAAGTGCGATATTAATTCCTCAACTGGCCAATACAGGGGTATGCAGTAACGCGCTTTATGAACGATCAATTAAAAGCGTGTTTGAAACTTCGCCCAGAACAACAGCAGATGTTTATGATGGACTTGAAAACATAAAAACGGGATTACAAACACTTATCCAATTGCTCTCTTCAGGGCAAAAAGAGCAGATCGAAATTATTCGTTATCTTTTTGGCACATTAAATATTACCAGCAAATTAATAAAAAATAATGATGCTTTAGATAAGATCGATCAGCGACTTAAACGCATTGCGAGTCTTTACCCCGATACAAATATTGATACCATTAATAACAATATTGAAGATTTATCATACTCATTAGCGGGGATCTACTCCGATATTATTAGTCCTTTAGCGACCAAAATAAAAGTTATAGGCAAACCAGAATTTTTACAAAACTCACTAGTGCAAGCTAAAGTAAGAACATCGCTACTGGGTTGTGTTCGTTCTGCAATGTTATGGTATCAAGTTGGAGGTGGTCGATTACAGTTTTTATTTTGTCGAAAACGAATCAATAATGCGGCACAACAATTATTACAAGATATCAATACAACAATTTAATTTATATTTTTATATGATACTTAAATAGAGTCACGGAGTTGAACCGATGGAATTATCTGCACTTACAGCCCTTTCACCTATTGATGGTCGTTATGGTGATAAAACAATAGAATTACGTACCATTTTTAGCGAATTTGGTTTATTAAAATACCGCGTTGAAGTTGAAGTTCGTTGGTTACAAAAATTAGCTTCACAAGAAAATATTCCTGAAATTCCAGCACTAAGTCAGTCAGCCACTCATCATTTAAACCAAATTGTTGAACAATTTAATCAAGACGACGCATTACGCATTAAAGCGATCGAAAAAACAACCAATCACGATGTAAAAGCCGTTGAATATTTTCTAAAAGAGAAAGTCAGTACGAATGAAGAACTCCATGCTATTAATGAGTTTATTCACTTTGCTTGCACTTCTGAAGATATTAATAATTTATCTTATGCTTTGATGCTAAAAACAGCAAAAGAGACTGTTTTACTACCTTATTGGCAACAAGTAATTGATAAAATTACGTTGCAAGCAAAAGAGTATTGCAACTTACCTTTACTAGCTAGAACCCATGGACAACCCGCTACACCCACAACTATTGGCAAAGAGTTTGCCAATGTTGCCTATCGATTAAAACGCCAATTTAATCAGCTTCAATCCATTGAAATATTAGGAAAAATAAATGGGGCTACCGGTAACTATAATGCGCATATGGTTGCTTACCCGCATGTTGATTGGCACAATTTAAGCGAAGCGTTTGTTAGTTCATTAGGCCTAAAATGGAATCCTTACACAACTCAAATTGAACCACACGACTATATCGCTGAATTTTTTGATTGTGTTGCGCGTTTTAATACTATCCTGATCGATTTCGATCGCGATGTTTGGGGCTATATTGCTTTAAATCACTTCAAACAAAAAACGGTAACAGGCGAAATCGGATCGTCAACCATGCCACATAAAGTCAATCCTATTGATTTTGAAAATTCAGAAGGTAATTTAGGTCTTGCCAATGCCATTATGAATCATCTAGGCAGTAAATTGCCGGTTTCTCGTTGGCAACGCGATCTAACCGATTCGACTGTATTACGAAACTTAGGCGTTGGGATTGGCTACGCGATTATTGCTTACCAATCAACCTTAAAAGGCCTAAATAAGTTAGAAGTAAACCAAGCATACTTGCTTGACGAACTTGACCGTAATTGGGAAGTATTAGCTGAACCAATCCAAACAGTGATGCGCCGTTATGGTATAGAAAAACCATACGAAAAATTGAAAGAATTAACACGTGGCAAACGAGTTGATGCAGAGGGCATGAAACAGTTTATTGAATCCTTAGATTTACCTGAAGAGGAAAAAACTCGATTAAAACAGCTAACACCAGCTAATTATATTGGTTATGCGGTGAATTTTGTAGATAAGCTCTAATCATTGAAAAACGGTCTGAATAGTAACAGTATTTTGCTATTCAGACTAAACTATGAGCTCATTTAAACTAAAAAAACAACTACACTTAGCTATACAATAGGAAAATCAATTGAAGATTCGCATTGCAACTCGAAGAAGCCCTTTAGCATTATGGCAAGCTAATTTTGTTAAACAAAATCTACTCTTGGCACATAAGAATTTAACTGTCGAGCTTATACCGATGATGACTCAAGGTGATATCATACTTGATAGTCCACTTGCCAAAATTGGCGGTAAAGGTCTTTTTGTTAAACAGCTTGAACAAGCTATATTAACTAACCAAGCTGATATTGCGGTTCATTCAATAAAAGATATTCCTGCACAATTTCCTGAAGGTTTAACCCTTGCGACAATTTGTCAACGAGACGATGTGCGCGATGCCTTTATTTCTAATCACTATTCCAATTTAGATGAACTACCTAATGGTGCAATTGTCGGTACATCAAGCTTACGCCGCCAATGCCAGCTACGAGCTAACTACCCCCATTTACAGATCAAAGATCTACGTGGAAATGTTGGAACCCGATTAGCAAAACTTGATAATCAGGAGTATGATGCAATCATCTTAGCTTCAGTAGGATTAAAGCGATTAGATTTACAAGATAGAATCAAGCAATATATCGATATCAACTCAATTTTACCCGCCGTTGGTCAAGGTGCCATTGGTATTGAAACTCGAGCAAATGATAAACCATTATTAGACATTCTATCTGTACTTGATGATAAAAATAGCCGGATTTGCATTCAAGCTGAAAGAGCGATGAATAAAGCTTTGCAAGGGGGATGCCAAGTCCCTATCGCCTGCTATAGTCAATTAAATAATGATATATTATTCTTACAAGGTCTAGTTGGAAGTATTGATGGTTCGAAAATTATCAAAGCAACAGTAGAAGGTAGCATTAACGATCCTGAAAAATTAGGGCAAACACTAGCTGAACATTTACTAGAACAAGGTGCCAAATCTATATTACAGGAATTAAATGACGGATGATTTTTGTCACTAGACCCTCACCTGAGGGTGAACAACTAACCCAATTATTAAACCAAGCAAATCTACCTGCGAAGCATTTGCCATTTTTTAAAATTTTACCGGGTCGTGATCTGTTAAATTTACAAGAACAACTCACTAAACTCCGTCCTCATGATATGGTTATTGTAGTTTCACCACAAGTAAGCTATGCAATAAAGACTTATCTTTGCCGTTTAAACCTCCCCACTAACGTCCGTTATTTTGCAATTGGTAAAAAGTCAGCTGACCTTTTTAATCAAATGACAACAGTAAACGTTAATTACCCAGCCCAAGAAAACAGCGAAGGACTTTTAATCAGACTGCAGTCCGAAGTAATAGAAAATCATACTGTATTACTATTATGCGGTAATGTCGGCAGGCAACTATTAGCACAAGAACTCATTGGTCGAAACGCGAAAGTAATCCCAATTGAATGTTATTGCCGAGAACCAATAATCTATCCAACCGATATCTTATCTCACAACATTGCCGAACAAACTATCATTATTACCAGTTTGGAACACTTAAACCAACTTGAACTGTACAGCAATTTAGAGCATAAACAGCTGACCCATCTAATTGTAACAAGTCATAGAATTTTCACTGTTGCCAAGCAGCATCTATGGCAAAACGTATTATTAGTAAATGGCGCAAATAATCAAAATATACTCAATGCTGCCATGCAAAACTTTCCCAATTCAAACAAAAATGGTTCTAGTCACATAAGTTATCAACATGATGAAAAATAATAGGAAAAATGAGATAAAAACACCTATAAACTCTTTTGGCAGTACCACTTCTATTAACAAGTTGTGCCAATCGTTTTAAGCCGATTGTAAAAATGGCCTTGAGTAACAATAAAACCTATGCACACAGATAGAAACAATTAAATGTAATTATAAAAATCTTACTTCTGACCGAAATGGTAGTGGTGGTGCCCTTAACACGCCAGAAATTGATGACGAAGATGTGGGCAAAAAAAGGGGGGGCGGCGGCTCAACTTGTGGCGCTGCTGTATTAAGAGCTAACTGGATCCCCAGTATGACGATGAAGATTTATTGAGTCGTCTTGCCATATCTAAGATGGGGTCCTGCGCGTCAAACTTACCTGCCATGAATTTGGATTATGATGAAATAAATATCATTCAACAATATGATAAAAGTGACTCGACCGAAATTTCATTGCCTAAACCACCGCCATCAGCCCGCGATGATTTTGGTAAAGTCGCAAATATCACGGTACATTTTTTACCTTGTAACCAGATATTTATCACATATGTCACAACAGAATAAGGACGTAATCCGGTTCTTTGAAAACGGTTTGCCGAAAGCTGTGTACGCCGCACCCAAGTATTAAATCGACAGCGGATTACCGTAAAATAAGACTAAAATGGATGCAATTAAGGCTCAGCAGTTGAAGATACCACAATAAATTTTGCCACGTTATATCAAATAACAAGAGGCAAGGATCAAATTACCGATTAACACTGAAAAGAATTCATCGGTAATAAAATAAAAAATATATCAAGCTAACTAATTAGAAGTTTATGAAAATATAATTACTCACTAATCAATTGTTTTTGATATTATAAAAGCGATAAAACTTACCAATTGATTAGCTACATTTTTTAAATTATAAAATTTTAATGATTAAGAGAATACGATGGCATTAACATTTAATGACGGCGTTAAAGCATGTATACCAACATTACTTGGCTATGTTGGTATTGGCATTGCAGCTGGAGCTGTGGGTAAAGCAGCAAATTTATCCATTTTAGAAGTCACCTTATTGGCAGTAATGGTTTATGCGGGCTCTGCACAATTTATTATTACCGGTTTAATGATTGTTGCAACACCAATTTCAGCTATTATTTTTACAGTTTTTTTAGTTAATTCTCGCCATTTTTTAATGAGCATGGCAACTGCACCAACATTTAAAAAGTATTCTTTATTGAATAATATTGCAATAGGCAGCTTATTAACCGATGAAAGTTTTGCGGTCGCGATGAATGCAATTGCGAATAAAAATCCAATCAATTGTGCATGGATGCATGGCCTGAATTTAACCGCTTACTTAGCTTGGATTTTATCTTGTTTGATTGGAGCATTAATTGGCAAATGGTTACCCGATCCTGCCCAGTTTGGCTTAGATTATGCTTTAGTTGCTATGTTTATTGGTCTTTTATATTTACAACTTATAAGTGATAAAAATAAACGCATGAAAAATCGACTATTGGCAATGTTGACTGTAACTATCGTATTAATTTTTTTATTACGATTTTTATCCGCTGAATTGGCAATACTGGCCAGTACGTTTGCAGGATGTTTTATCGGCGTTGCCATGGAGCGTAAAGCATGAGTATTTATAGTTTACTGATTATATTAGGATCAGGGTTAGTGACTTGGTTACCTAGAATTATTCCATTCATATTAGTACGAAAATTACAATTACCTGACATTGTGACTCGTTTTTTATCCTATGTTCCTATATGTATATTAACTGCCTTATTTGTAGAAAATCTGTTTATTGTAAAACCTGGCGCGTTTCCTGAGTTTAATCTTGAATATTGCTTAGCGGCGATTCCAACGATTATTGTGGCACTATTGACTAAAAATCTAATGTTAATTGTGGTAACAGGCATGTGTGCGATGTCAGCAATACGGTTCTTTTTAACCTAATAAATTGAAAAAAGCAGGACAACTGTCCTGCTTATTATGTTCTCTCTTTATTTTCAAGCTTATTGATAGCATTTATAATCTTATTAGCTTCAGCTGTTTGTCCTACTTGATTAAGATAATTCGCCATTGCTTTTTGGTACGCCATATTATTTAGAATTGCTTTAGGTTGTGATTTCCACCATTTTATTAATGCTAATGGATCGCTATCAGCTGACAATTGCTTAATGCGACCAATATAAGCGGCTTGTTTAAATTGATCTAATTGAGATTCACTATAAGCCTTAACTTTGTACATAGCAGGCATTAAATCAATCACAGCTTGATAATCACCCATATCATAAAAGAGTTGATCGGCAAGTCTTAATACTTCTGGATGACGTGGTTTTTCATTCAATAGCTGCTCTATTGTTGTTCGCGCTGAAGCATATTCACGGTTTTTAATTTGTAAACGTATCTGTACCAGTTTGAAAGCAAATATCTCATTAGGTTGACAGTTTTGTGCAGCTTGTTCCAAAGATTGATTGGCTGAAACCAATTCATCATTATCGATTTGCGCTTGTGCAGCAAGCAAATAAGATAATGCCGAATTGTTCGATACTTTAGCTGATTTCATAAAAAACTTACTGGCTTGTTGATAATCGCCTTCAAGTAGTGAAATTTGTGCCATCTCAAGCCGTTTAACAACTTTTTTAGGTGATTTTGAACGTAACCATTCCCCTAAAATTGTTTTGGAATTAAAAATTTTCTTTAAAAACCAATAAACAATATATAAACAAAATAAAGCTAATAACTCAAGTATGACAAATGAATTAAATGACATACTGACTTTATAATTTGCAACTTCAAAAACAGCTGAACCTTGATGACCTTGTAATAGCGGTCCTAACAAAAAACCCGCCACCAACACTAAAAAAATAATCAATATTTTTAGCATTATTATTCTCCTATTTAGCCATCATTGAACGCACACGCGATTGCATTAATTTTTCTAATTCCGTCGCGCTTGCCAACTTATCTGGAACAGATTGATTACTGATTGATTGACTTTGTAAATTCTCAAGATCATCTAAGAAAGCTTTAACATCAGGCGCATTACCGTCAAAATAAGCATTAACCCACAATGCAGCATCACTTAAAGCGCGTTGGTAAACAAGATCTTGATGTCTTGGTACAGCCTGAGCTGCAATCAATAAACGAAAACGAATATTTTCGCGTAAATAAAGTGATTGTTCTAAATTTAGTGGTGTTTTCAATATTTGACATCTCACAATCTGTTTTTCATCTTTTTGAGCTTTGGATAAACAAGTGGCAAAATTTTTCTCATTTTCATCAATTTTTTCAATGGTGATGAATTTATCCAAAAATGACTGAGCATTAGTCAATAAATTATTCGACCAATCAAAAACAGACGACGTTATTTCGCGATGATTATTTTTCTCTGTTGGCTCTTCGGTTAGCTCTTTTGAATTAGTCGGCGTATTAACTGATTGTGCTGATGATATGTCATCATTATATTGTGTCATCCCTAAATCTATTTCTTTGTAATTTCCAACCAAAGGTAATTCCGTTAGGGATTCAGAAAGTCCGATTAAATTCATCACAATACCATCATAGTCAACAAAACTGACTTTTGACAGTGAAGTAATATCTTGATTAATCGCTTGCCTTGCCGGTATCAAACTAGGATCATCAGCTTGCGCTAAACTTTCATCGGCACTTTTAAGCAATAATCGAGCGGTTGTATAATCTTGATCATTCCAAATTTTTCTACCCGCTAGATGCACCAGATAATTTGCTTGTGAAATCAACCACACACTGTTATCTGTTGTTGACATGGCCGAAAGACGCTCGTTTAAATTATGCAAATTTTGTTCAGTTAATTTTGAGGCGTCATTGATTTGATTGGTTAACTGTTGTTGATTTTTTTGTTGTTCATTGAGTTGGCGATCAACGCGCTGTTCCAGCGATGAAAATTGTTGATTTTGCTTGTTTACCGCATCGGTGATGCTATTTTGCAAATCATGAACAATACTATCTTTGGTACTTTGTTTCAAATTGGCAAGTTCAACTTGTAGGCTTGCAATTGTCTTTTTTTGATTTTCGACTTGCAAGTGTCCATGATAAAAAACAAAGCCGCCTAAACCGATTGTTAAAGCAATCGCTAAGATGGCTAACTTTGAAGTGGGCACTTTATTTGAATTATTTTTAGTAGCTGATAAATTGGATTTTTTTTCTACTTCAGGACTAGATTGGGCATTTATTGGCATTTTTTTATTTTCAGTCATAGTCTTATTCGCTTTATATTCAGTTTTTATGATAGGTGAAGGGCTAAATGAGGTCGTATTTATTGTTGAAAGCGTTGCATTGGCACCATAATATTTTAATGGCATAATTTACTCCACTTAGCTCTGGTTTAAATGACAATATTATGACATAGAGTCATCACAGTTTTAACTAAAATTTAATTAGTAACAAATCAAATCATTTTAAATAGTTATTTTTAAATTGATTTTGTTGATTAACTTACTCTCTTTATTTTGGTATTTGTCATATTACTAGTTATCCTTTTTTGATCAATATTATGTTTTTCATCATTGAGCAGTAATTTTATCTTTAGCCTTTCGCTGCTTGATATAACGTGGTTAAACGAAGAAAAATACTGTTATAGGGGTATATGGGCTATATTATTCACCCTAGA
The DNA here is from genome assembly GCF_026536245.1 of Gilliamella sp. B2824. Lineage (NCBI taxonomy): Bacteria > Pseudomonadati > Pseudomonadota > Gammaproteobacteria > Orbales > Orbaceae > Gilliamella > Gilliamella sp. B2824. Next base: position 98,751 of record NZ_JAFNON010000002.1, read on the forward strand.
ATCAATGATAGTTAAAAATTTTATTGCTAAATAAAGATAAACCAGACATGAATATGACACAAAATTTTTGCAATTATTATTTTTGTGTACTATTTTATTGATACCTTCATCAAAACTATATTGTTATATTTTTTATATCTATACCTTAAAAAATTACTGCTAAAATTAGCGGTTGATCAAATTTATCTTTCTGATTAACAAAATTCAATTCAATTATTTTTATAGTCGTTTTGATGTATTGTCAGTATATTGTTAACTTATTAAATTGCAAAAACTTTAACAACCTATCATTGCATCCAGTATAAACATATGTAATTTGATGTTTGCTATACCACAATCTAGCAAATTATTTTGTTATAATATTTGCATTTCGTTTTAGTTATCTTATTTTAGTTATCTAATCAACCTTTTCATACTAAGTGATAAAATTTTATGTATACAGGAACCTTGTTTATTATTTCAGCACCAAGTGGTGCGGGTAAATCAAGTTTAATTCAAGCTTATTTAGCGCAAAAAGATCATCATCCAGCTAGAGTTTCTATTTCTCATACAACTCGCACACCAAGGCCCGGTGAACAACATGGTGAACATTATTATTTTGTTGATCATCAACAGTTTGAATCGTTGATCAATCAACAAGCTTTTGTTGAGTATGCGCATGTATTTGAAAACTATTACGGCACCTCAAAAGATGAGATCGAAAAAAGTTTAATTGATGGAGTAAATGTTTTTTTAGATATTGATTGGCAAGGTGCAAGGCAAGTACGAGCGCAAATGCCCGAGTCAAAAAGCATTTTTATTTTGCCACCATCAATTGAAGAGCTAAAAAATCGACTCAAGAAGCGTGGACAAGATGATGATCAGGTAATTGATAAAAGAATGCAAAAAGCTCAAGCCGAAATTTCACATTATGATGAATATGATTATATTATTATTAATGATGATTTTGATTGTTCGTTAAATTCATTAAATTCAATTATCACAGCTACACGTTTAGAACAGCAGAAACAAGCAATGATTAATCAAAACCTACTTAGAAGTTTACTAGCAAAATAGTAACTCATAGGTTAGCGCTATATAATTTTGCTAGCTTTGACATAAAAGCCTTAATGTAAATTAGTAAATTCATTTTTTACAACAATATCGCCGAATTTGATCGGCGATATGATTTACCTTAATTTTAATGACCTAATGCTTTATCAGCTTGATCATTTTGAATCAACTCTATTTTGTAACCATCGGGATCTTCAATAAATGCAATAATTGTGTTGCCCCCTTTTACTGGACCGGCTTCACGCGTTACTTTGCCACCTGCTTGTTTGACATTACTACACATTTGCGCAACATCATCAACGCCAATAGCAATATGCCCAAAAGCATTACCATGATCATAACTTTGTGTTCCCCAATTATAGGTCAGTTCAATAACTGAACCGGCTGATTCATCATGATAACCAACAAAAGCAAGTGAATATTTATATTCTGTATTTTCACTCGTTCTTAATAATCGCATGCCCATTATACGAGTATAAAAATCAATTGATCGTTGTAAATCACCAACACGAATCATAGTATGTAATATACGCATCGCTTTATTGTTCCTTTTGTAGTAATAATGATTTCAATAATTTTATATATTCACAACGAGCCAATCAAATTTTTTATGCCTGAATTTGCATATTGATAATATTTGATATGGATTGAAGAGAAAGCCTTGAAGATTTTATTGGTGCACGACTTACTGAAGATAGTTAAATGAATAATTTTGCGAAAATAGACTTCGCTTAGAACGCTAACAAGCAAAGTCTATTTTATTTAGAAAAAAGGGAAAATTACTTCTTAATTTCGCTATTATAACGAGGTGATGCGCTAATTTGTTTACCATTACTGACTAAACGTACTTTTTGCCCTGCAAAAAAATCATTAGCAGATCCTTTTTGTACAATAACGATATTGCCGCCGTTTTCTCGTTGAATTTCTAACTCAACAGCACTGGTTTGGCTAGCTTGATTTTCAATTGCACTACCTAACACTGCACCACCGATTGCACCAGTTGCAATCGCCACAGCTTGCCCGGTACCATTACCGACTGTATTACCTAAAACGCCACCAAGTACTGCGCCACCTAATGAACCTAAAATATTTTCACTGCTACCATCAGAGGCATTAGTTTGGATTTTCACTGGGCGAACAGACACAACTGTACCATAACTAACTTGTTGAACCTGTTTTGCTTGATCTGTTGTATAAACATCGCCAGAATATATATCACTATTACCACAACCCGTTAAAATTGCTGCTAAAATAGCTAAAGTGACGATTTTTTTCATAATTTATTCCTCATATAATTTGAGTATGAGCATGCTCATACTATTTTTTAGCATAATATTCTTTTATAAAAACGACAATATCATTTTCACTATTTTATCACTAGATAATATTATTTCTTAGCAAGTTGAGTTATACTCAGGTTAATAGTTTATCTACCATACAATAAGTATATGAAACGGTTATTTTTTCAATTAATATTATCAGTTATGATATGTGCCTGCCATGATACCAATCAACAACAAAAATTAGATAATGAAGCAATTGTTGAGAGTAAAAATAAAGATTGTTTATCAGAGAATGCAGGCAGTAATTTGCATCAACTCGACAATATTGCAATTGCAGCGCAAGGGTGTCCCGTAAAATAACTTAATAGGCATAATTAACATAATGAAAACCATCGAAATAGACGAAGAATTATATCAATTTATTGCAGCACAAACTAAACATATTGGTGAAGATGCATCAAGTATTTTGCGTCGTTTGTTAAAGATCAATCAACCTGTAAAAACAACAATTAGTACTACCAGTCAAGCAGACAATCAATATACCTTATTTAATGACTTACTAACGAGTGATACTTTTGTTAATGAAAAATCAATTATAAATCGGTTTATATTGTTACTTGGTGCGCTTTACAATTATAACCCAGCTTTATTTTCAATTGCGGCTACATCACTGCATGGCAGTAAACGGCAATATTTGGCGAAAGATAAAGAGTCATTAGAAACATCCGGTAAAAATACAAAGCCGCGTGAAGTAATTGGCACGCCGTATTGGGTGATCAGCAATACCAATACAGCCCGAAAAATCTATATTATTGAATCAATTATGAGTGATATGGGTATATCAGAAAATATGATTAATCGAGTGATTGAAATTTTTTCATCGCAGAATAAATAAAATCACATGCTTTTATTAAAGAATAAACAACTATAGCTTGTAGCATAGATATAAATAGATAATTTATGAAAGAGGAGTATAAAATGGCAAACCCTAGCCGGGCAGGATTATTAGCTGAACCGTCTGATCTCATTGACGTTGAAGCATTAAGAAATAATTACTATAACATTAGCCCTGATATAGAAAACGCAAGTCAATTAGTGATTTTTGGCACTTCAGGTCACCGCGGTAGTTCCAACAAAGGTACCTTTAATGAGGATCATATTTTAGCCGTTGCTCAAGCTATAGCAGAATACCGTCAGGCAAATAATATTACGGGTCCATGTTTTATTGGTCAAGACACCCATGCTTTGTCAGAGTTGGCATTAAAATCAGTATTAGAAGTGTTTGTCGCTAATGAACAAACCGTTGTTATCGCTCGAGATTGGGGATTTACCCCAACGCCAGTTATTTCACATGCTATTTTAACGTATAACCTTGGCAAACAATCACAATTGGCTGATGGTATTGTAATTACGCCTTCGCATAATCCGCCTGAAGATGGTGGTATTAAATATAATCCGACTAATGGTGGTCCGGCCGATACGCATATCACTAAGCAAATCGAAAATCGCGCTAACGAATTACTAAAAAATAAACTTAATGGCGTGAAGCGTGTTTCTTTAGACAAAGCGATTAACTCCTCTTACATACATACTAAAGAGTACGAAACTGATTATGTAAATGATCTTGAAAACATTTTAGATTTAGCATTAATTAAATCTTCTGATCTTAATATTGGCGTTGATCCATTAGGGGGAGCCGGTATCACCTATTGGCCAAGAATTGCTGACAAATATGGTATTAAACTTAATATTGTCAACAATAAAATCGATCCGACCTTTAGCTTTATGCACCTTGATCATGATGAAGTGATTAGAATGGATTGTTCTAGTCGCTGGGCAATGGCGGGATTATTGCAATTAAAAGATAAGTTTGACTTAGCGTTTGGTAACGATACCGATTTTGACCGTCATGGTATTGTAACGCCAAAAGGATTGATGAATCCAAATGCTTACCTTTCTGTTTGTGTGAATTATTTATTCCAAAATCGTCCACAATGGCATAAAGACATAGCTATTGGTAAAACATTAGTAACGAGTTCAATGATCGACCGCGTCGCCAATAGCCTTAATAAAAAATATTTAGAATATCCAGTTGGCTTTAAATGGTATGCTGATGGTCTTTACAATGGAACATTAGGTTTTGCCGGCGAAGAGAGTGCTGGCGCCTCTTTTTTAAGAACGAATGGAAAAGTTTGGGCAACCGATAAAGATGGTATTATTTTATGTTTGCTAGCAGCTGAAATGACGGCAAAAACAGGAAAAAATCCACAAGAACAATACCAAGAACTTGAAGCAAAATTTGGTGTTTCATATTATGGACGGCTCCAAGCACCGGCCTCTTTTACTGAGAAACAAAAATTAGCTAAACTTGATGCCAGCCAGTTAACGACAGACCAGCTTGCTGGTGAAAAAATTACCCAATGTTTAACTACGGCGCCGGCAAATAATGCACCAATTGGTGGATTGAAAGTGATAACTGAAAACGGTTGGTTTGCAGCTCGACCTTCAGGCACAGAAGACGCTTACAAAATTTATGCTGAAAGTTTTATCAGTAACGATCATTTAGCAACATTACAAAAAGAAGCGCAAGAAATTGTTGCCAAAGCTATCAAATAACTGCCATGTATTTTGCTGATTTAACTTAAAATCAGCAAAGGTTATTGAGTTGTTTGTCGTGTTCATAACAATTTGTACAGCAATAAAAATTCTGCCCAGATCACTATTTGTGTCTGGGCAAATTTTTTACTTCACTCATTTATAAATAATAGATTCTAAGTTTGTTGGCAATCTTGCCCTCATCAGGGCTCAATTATCAAGTTTTTTAGAGTATAAAACACACAACAACATGATGTGAACAGTGGTAAATCGTTTATTAAGCCAATATGTGTTTTTTATTTTTATAATAACTCACCTCAACTCAGTATATTAAACAACTAATAACAAAATTGAGGCTATAATATCATTACAGTTATGGACTAACACAAGCAATATGATATGAACTAAAGCTTGGTTCGTTATACCACATGTCCCCATCACCAGCATCAATTCTTATTGGATTACCTTGATAAGTCTCCATCGCCCAATACCAATCTCCAGGATGATCAGAAGCCCAGTTTGTGCCAGGATAATGAATAGGTTGATTAAACATGGTTCCCCATTCGTTAAATAATCCGCCTATCCATTTGCCGTTCGTTCCTCTATAACTTAATTGACGACGGTAACCATTTATATTACGCCCAGGTATTCCGCCAGACCAAATCGAAGTATTAGCATTAGTATAATCAGCCACACTTGGCAGTCGATAACCAATGCCTCGACAATAAGATATTGCGCTACTCTGATTTGAAACAAGATCAACTGATGGGGTGAGATACCAACGTTGTATAGTAAAACTGTAGAGTATATTCTGCTTAGCTTTGTCAGAATATAACTGAAAGGTAACCGGAGAAAAACTTTTATTGGCAGTTGAAGTTGTTGGCCCTTTTAGTACTATTTTTACCGCACTTACACTACTACTATTACCCCAACCCGGCGTATTTTCCGCTGATAGCAATAACGTAACATTACCTGAACTTGATTTAATTGTACTACCATTGATATTGACAACTTCTTGCGGTGTTATTCCGCTTAATAACAAATAAAATCTTAAATTATCTGAACCGGTACTTGGAAAATTTTTAGCAGCTGTATTAATATCTTGTGGAATAAATCCTTTTCCTTTGCCCCAATCGGGACCATCTAAATCTTGATATTGGGTATTATTACTTGAATCGTTTGCTAGATTAGGTTGTGCGTAACAAACTGTCGGTTTATGAGAAATTTGATAACGTTTAGTCACTGGCACATAATCACTTTCTTTAGGAATGCCATATTTAGAATAAGTTTTTAATTGTGCGGTAATCTCTAACGTTAATGGCAGTGTATACGCATTATCACAAGCCAATCTTTGACTAATATTGGTTAACGCTTTACCATTTGCATCATACCAATTAGAACTCGTGAAACTGAGTAGAAAAGGTTTATAAGTATCTATCTGATCGCCATCTTTATCGGCATAGTTTAATTTATTATCTAACGAATCATAGTAAAAGTTTTTAACTGCAAAACTTGATGGTTTTAAATTACCGTCAAAAAGATTAACTTCATTCCCTTTCATATTACTGCTTGCTTCACTATAAAATACACCACCTACGGTAAATCCATGTTTTCTAGCGGCCAAATCTATATTGGCTACTTGCGGCGCATTCCCTTCTATTGCTTTCGCTGTCGCGGCGATCAATGCGTTGGCACAAGTAAAAGGGAGTAACAGTAAGCCAACAATTATTAGGGTTGTCTTTTTAAAAAAGAGATGAAGATAAAGCGTATTAAGCATTAAACCTATAGGTTTGTTAACAAGCTTAAAATAAATAAAAAAATGTTCTAATAACGACGCTTTAAAGTAAGTCAATAATTGTTTTTTTGTTAAACCCTTAGATATGGGGATCACACCCGATCGAAGACAAAATAATATAAAACGATATCCCTTTTCAATCATATTTTTACCGCTCCTTGTAACGCTATACCTGTTTTTTGGCAGAAATCTATATGGTTATTTTCGTTTAATTAAAAATTATTTTTTTCATATATTTCAATACCATAAAAGTAAAAATGATTTGGGTATCATAAAGTAATTAATATCACCTGTAACGGTTATTTATGTTAAAAATTGTCATTGATTGTTAATTATTTCAAATTTACGATTTTTTGTTCCTATTAATTTCAAACAGTGAGATTTATTGAATGACTGATAGCAATTTTGACAAACGTTGTTAGTTTTAAAAGAATCTAGCAGAGAGATTGATATTTAAATTTTATCTAGAGTAGTCAAACGCAGAAAATATAACTATGCAATAACTGAAACAATTTATTTAAAAATAACAAATTGTTTTATAGAGAATTAATTATGTTAGATTGGGATCATTTAATCAATGATCCCTGTTTTTTTTTGGATTTTAAACACCTGCACGATAGTTAGGTGGTTCTTTAGTAATAAGTACATCATGTACATGACTTTCTTTCATGCCTGCACCAGTAATACGATAGAATTTAGCTTTTGTGCGTAATTCATCAATTGTGGCACAACCAGTTAATCCCATACAAGAGCGTAATCCGCCCATTTGTTGATGGACGATTTCTTTCAATAAGCCTTTATAAGCGATACGACCTTCAATCCCTTCAGGTACTAATTTATCAGCGGCATTATCAGTTTGGAAATATCGATCTGAAGAACCTTTAGCCATTGCACCTAATGACCCCATTCCACGATAAGATTTATAAGCTCGGCCTTGGAATAATTCAATTTCACCGGGTGCTTCTTCGGTTCCAGCAAACATCGATCCAACCATAACACACGAAGCACCTGCTGCAATCGCTTTAGCAATATCACCCGAAAAACGTATGCCACCATCGGCAATAACTGGGATATTGTATTTTTGTGCCATCTCTACAGCGTCCATAATCGCTGTAATTTGTGGTACGCCCACACCAGTGACAATACGCGTTGTACAAATTGAACCTGGACCAATCCCAACTTTAACTGCACTCACACCCGCATCGATCAAGGCTTTTGCACCTTCGGCCGTTGCAACATTACCACCTATTATTTGTAAATCAGGATACGCTTTTCGAGCTTGACGAATACGTTCAAGAACGCCTTCGGAGTGACCATGTGAAGAGTCAATTAACAGCACATCGACACCCGCTTCGACTAAGGCAGCAATGCGCTCCTCGTTTCCAGCACCAGCACCTACCGCAGCACCGACACGCAAGCGTCCTTTTTCATCTTTACAAGCATTCGGTTTTTGCTCCGCTTTATTGTAATCTTTAACGGTGATCATGCCTTTTAAGTGGAATTTATCATCAACGACTAATACTTTTTCAACGCGGTGTTCATGCATTTTTTGCAGAACACTTTCACGTTTTTCACCTTCATTGACCGTTACTAAACGTTCTTTAGGGGTCATCACTGCAGTAACCGGTAACGACAAATCGGTGGCAAATCTTACATCCCGTGCAGTAATAATCCCCACTAATTCTTGCGATTTGGTGACAACAGGAAAACCGGCAAAGCCATACTCTTTAGCAAGATCAATAACATGCTGTATTGTTGCTGTTGGTAACACTGAAACTGGATCTTGTACAATACCACTTTCATGCTTTTTAACACGCTTAACATGATTTGCTTGAACGTCTATTGGCATATTTTTATGAATAAAACCAATTCCACCTTCTTGAGCAAGGGCTATAGCCAGATCGGATTCGGTAACCGTATCCATTGCAGCTGAAAGCATTGGAATATTAAGTTTTATTGTTTTCGTTAATTGAGTACTAATATCAGCAGTGTTAGGTAATACAGATGAGTGAGCGGGAACTAATAACACATCATCAAATGTGAGGGCTTCTTTTACGATACGAGACATGACAATATTCACCATTGAGTTGAATTGTTGATAAAATATTGCCGACGTATTCTACCTTTCTTTTTTATGAAAAACTAGTTAAATTTAATATTTTATTAAGTGTTTGTTCACTTACATATCAAAAAATTTAACTTACTCATAATCATTATTAATCTCTTTTTGCGCCATCATAATATAATTCACATCGACATTCGATCCTAATGTAAATTGATTTTTGAGTAAATGATATTCCATTCCGATAATATCTTTAACCACTAAACCTGATTGTTCAACCCATAGCATTAACTCTGACGGACGAATAAATTTATTGGCGTCATGTGTGCCTTTTGGTACTAGTCTTGCAATATATTCAGCACCATAAATCAACATTAATTTAGCTTTATAATTGCGATTAATGGTTGATAAAAATAGTTTTCCGCCAGGTTTAAGTAATTTTGCACAAGCGTTGATAATAGAAAAGGGATCAGGAACATGTTCTAATAATTCCATACACGTAATCATATCATAATAATCACTTTTTTGGTCAGCATGCTGTTCAACGGTCTGTTTTAAATATGTGATAGAAAGACCACTTTGTTGTGCATGGCATTTTGCCACTTGTAATGATTCATCAGCTAGATCGATTGCCGTAACATTAGCACCGAGTTTGGCTAAACTTTCAGATAAAATTCCCCCACCACATCCTACATCTAATACATTTTTTTGCTCTAATGAGCCACACTTTTGCTTAACATAGTCTACTCGTAATGGATTAATAATATGTAGTGGCTTACATTCACCATTGGGATCCCACCATTGGGCAGCCATCTGTGAAAATTTATTGATTTCATTAATATCGATATTTTGTGACATGATTATGTATTATAAGATTATCAAAACTAAAATTAACTATATTCTAACTATCAGTAATTATCAACAAATTGCCCAAACTATTCTTAGTTCATTAATTATGATGATCATAATAAAAACCAAATAGAAATTACAGCTGGCTGGGTACATTCATTCAATCGTTTATTTTTATTATCAAAATAAGTTTTTTCTACTCTACTTGTAGGCTAATTTTTATTGACATTAATTTAATGAACAAAGTCAATCTAATAGAATAATTAATATAAAAATTATTCAGTAATAGATGCTAATTTACTAATAACGTCAAGCTAAAATTTTAGACAGATATAGTAAATAAAGTAATGTTTTCTTGTTTATAGCTTGGTTTCATGGCATGATCTAACACTTAATTTTTTTAATAAAAAAGCTTTTTGAGCATTTGTTTACACTAAAATTAAACGTTTAATTAAGAGTAAAGGAAAAGATATTCATGAGTACAGGTACTATGAAGAAAAGTCACTCACAGTGGAGCTCTCGCATGGGATTTATGCTTGCAGCGGCGGGTTCTGCAGTGGGTTTAGGTAATATTTGGAAATTTCCATATATGGCAGGTGAAATGGGTGGTTCAGCATTTGTACTCACCTATTTACTGTTCATGTTCATGATTGGACTACCAATTTTAGTTTTAGAATGGTTAATTGGTCGCCGCGGGCAAAAAAATCCGATTCATACAATGGAAGATGTCGCCGCTTCTGAGGGACGTTCTAAATCATGGCGTTGGGTTGGTATTATTGGTGTACTTGGCTCATTTTTAATTTTATCTTTTTATAGTGTAATCGGTGGATGGGCTACAGATTATATTGTGCTGGCAGCAGAAGGGACCTTTGAAAACGCAACAGGCGAAATTACCGGACAAATTTTTACTGACTTCCTTGGTAATGTGACTAGTTTACTCACTTGGCATACCGTATTTATGTTTGCAACTGCATTTATTGTTGCCTTAGGTGTCGGAGCAGGTTTAGAGCGTGGCTGTAAAGTGATGATGCCAGGTTTAGGCATTTTACTATTAGTATTAGTAGGTTACGCGGCTTATGCAAGTGGACCGTCTTTTGGTGTAGCTTGTGAATTCTTATTCTCACCTAACTGGTCAGCATTAAACGGAACGGCTATTTTAGCTGCGTTGGGACATGCATTTTTCAGTCTATCATTAGGTATGGGTATTATGATGGCATACGGCTCTTACTTAGGACAGGATGTTAACTTGTTATCAACCGCCCGTACAGTCGTGATATTAGATGTTATTGTGGCTGTTTTATCTGGCTTAGCGATTTTCCCATTAGTTTTTGCCAACAATCTAACACCAGGTTCTGGTCCAGGCTTAATATTTGTTACGTTACCAATTGCATTTGGTAATATGGGTGGTGGTTTAATTTTAGGTATTTTATTCTTTATCTTTTTAACTTTTGCTGCATTAACCTCTTCTATCTCTTTACTCGAGCCAACAGTTGAATTGCTAGAAGAAAAAACACATATGGGCCGTAAAACAGCAACCGCTGTAAGTAGTATTATTATTTGGGCATTAGGTATTGCCTGTATTTTATCGTTCAACAAATGGGCCGATGTAACGCTATTTGGCAAAAATATTTTTGATATTCTTGATTATATAACCAGTAAAATTATGTTGCCGGTCACAGGACTAGGTACGGTTATTTTTGGTGCATGGATGATGAATCAAAAACGCATCCGTCAAGAGCTCAACTTAAATTCATTCTGGACTATTGTTTGGACTTTATTGACACGATTTGTTATTCCAGTAGCAATTATCGCGATTCTTATTTTTGGATTTACACCAGAATAATCATTAGAAAGTTGTTAATCAGCCCTGAAGTAATGTCAGGGCTTTTTTGGCAACTTTACAAAAAACCAGCAAACTACCCACTAAATTTGCAAACGTCTATTGAAAACGATTTTTTTATTCCCATATACCAATACAACAATAAATCATATGGTTAAAACAATGTTATTCGATTAACGTTAATACCCTTTTGTATTGATATTTTTTTAAAATAATCGTTAAAGTATATCAATGAGTTAACAATCATTATGGTCGCAATCGTTAATTGAATTTACTTAATAGAGTAAGAGGTACTAGTCAATGAGTAAGCAAGGAACCGAAACACGAGGATTTCAATCCGAAGTTAAACAGATTCTTCATTTAATGATCCACTCTTTATATTCTAATAAAGAGATATTTTTACGTGAACTGATCTCTAATGCATCTGATGCTGCCGATAAACTCCGTTTTAAAGCATTAGAAAACCCAAATCTATACGCCGGTGATGGTGAACTAGGCGTACGTATTTCAACCGATAAAGATGCCGGTACGCTAACAATCTCGGATAACGGTATTGGTATGACTCGTGACGAAGTCATTGAAAATCTTGGCACTATTGCTAAGTCAGGCACCAAAGCATTTTTAGAATCAATTGGTAGCGATCAAGCTAAAGATAGTCAGTTAATTGGCCAATTTGGTGTCGGTTTTTACTCCGCATTTATCGTTGCTGATAAAGTGACCGTTAGAACGCGCGCCGCTACTGCAAATGCAGATGAAGCCGTCATGTGGGAATCAGCCGGAGAAGGTGAATACACTATTTCTGATGATCATAAAGAAACCCGAGGAACTGAAATCACATTACATTTAAAAGACGATGAAAAAGAGTTTTTAGATGACTGGCGTTTACGATCAATTATCAGCAAATATTCTGATCATATTTCTCTTCCGGTTGAAGTACAAACCACAGACGAAGAAAGTAAAGAAGTTAAATGGGAAAAAGTTAATAAAGCTCAAGCGCTTTGGACAAGAAGCAAATCTGAAATTACTGATGAAGAATATAAAGAGTTTTATAAACATATTTCTCACGATTTTGCCGATCCTTTAAGCTGGAGTCATAATCGCGTTGAAGGTAAACAAGAGTATACTAGTTTACTTTATATCCCATCTAAAGCACCTTGGGATATGTGGAATCGTGATAACAAACACGGCTTAAAACTCTATGTTCAACGCGTATTTATTATGGATGATGCGGAACAATTTATGCCTAACTATTTACGTTTTGTGAAGGGATTAATTGATTCAAATGATCTACCACTAAATGTATCGCGTGAAATTCTGCAAGACAATAAAATTACCCAAAGTTTACGTAATGCGTGTACTAAACGTGTATTACAGATGCTTGAAAAATTAGACAAAGACGACAAACAACAGTATCAACAATTCTGGAGTGAGTTTGGTTTAGTATTAAAAGAAGGTACAGGTGAAGACTTTGCCAACCGTGAAGCGATAGCTAAATTATTGCGTTTTGCTACAACCCATAGTGATAGTGATGCACAAACTGTCTCATTAGAAGACTACATTAGCCGCATGCAAGATGGTCAGGAAAAAATTTACTATATTACTGCTGATAGTTATGGCGCAGCAAAAAATAGTCCTCATCTTGAGTTATTCCGTAAAAAAGGTATTGAAGTTTTATTACTTTCTGATCGTATTGATGAATGGATGATGAGCAATTTAACTGAATTTGATGGTAAACAATTCCAATCAATCAGCAAATCAGACGAATCAATCGAAAAATTAGCCGATCAAGATAGTGAAGCACAAAAACAAGTTGAAAAAGAACTTGAACCATTTATTGAGAGAGTCAAAAAAGTATTAGGTGATAAAGTTAAAGAAGTCAAATTAACCCATCGCTTAACGGATACGCCAGCAATTGTGACTACGGCTGCTGATGAAATGACAACACAAATGGCTAAACTCTTTGCCGCAGCAGGACAAAAAGCGCCAGATATAAAATATACTTTCGAGATTAATCCTGATCACAGCTTGGTTAAACGCATTGCCGATACCCAAGATGAAGCTGCATTCAAGGATTGGATTGAATTATTATTAGATCAGTCGCTGCTTGCCGAAAAAGGTTCGCTTAGTGATCCGAGTAAATTTATTCAGACAATGAATAAGTTACTGGCTCAATAATTTTTTTAATCTAATGTTAAAGTGCAAACCCGATATTGACCAATGTATCGGGTTTTTTGTTATTTTTTCCTCAAAAAGCAATAAAATTTTGTTGGAATTATGATAAATATCACACTTTTTGATATTTTAACTTTCCATTTTCGATTAGCTATTCATAATATTTTAACCGATAAATTAAATCCTAAGCTATGAAAGTTCATAAAATACTTAATAATAATGTAGTTATTACGCTTGATGCTAAAGGCAATGAATTAATTGTAACGGGTAGAGGCGTTGGCTTTAAAAAACGTGAAGGTGATTTAATTGATCCAACCCTAATTGAAAAGCAGTTTTCATTAACCAATAAAGAAACTTTGCCCAAATTTGCTGAGTTACTTTCTGAAATTCCAATTGAAGTACTCACCACTTCAGAAATTATTATTCAACATGCCAAGCAATTTATAGAAGGAAAACTACAAGATAGTATTTATATTTCACTCACTGATCATATTCATTTTGCCATAGAGCGTCATAAGCAAGGATTTGACATTCCAAATAGTTTCTTGTGGGAAATAAAAAAACTCTACCCCAAAGAGTTCCAAATGGGGTTATACGCTTTATCGGTAATAAAAGATCGTTTGAATATCGAATTACCCGAAGACGAAGCCGGCTTTATCACTTTTCATATTATTAATGCACAGCTAAATGATACCATGCCAAATATCGTCAAAATGACAAAGATTATGCGGGAAATCCTTAATATTGTAAAATATCATTTCAACTTCGAATATGATGAAGATTGTTTATCTTATCAGCGGTTTGTAACACATTTGAAATTTTTTGCTCATCGAATTTTAAACCAAAGCAAACAAGTACAACAAGATGCTTCACTGTATCAGATAATTCGGCAAAAATATGAGCACGCTTACCTTTGTACCAAACAAATAGACTTACATCTAATTCAACAATATCAGCACCCTCTTACCGATGACGAAAGTTTATATTTAACCATCCACATTGAACGTTTACGTAATGAGCTTAAAACGCAATAATGTGAAATAGATCACATTTTTGTAATGACTTTCAAAAAGTGATATTTACTTTTCACAATTTATGTTAGCCTAACTTCATAATTTTTGGATTGTTATTGCATAATAGAACAATAAATTATGCAAGCAAAACCTAATCACCTTGAACAAAGGTGGTTAGGTTTTTTTTTGCTTTTAATAAGGATAAGGTATGAAAAACAGAGGGCTTGCCGAATCAATTATTCAACACGTTGGTGGAAAAGAGAACATTACCAGTTTAGTTCATTGTGCAACTCGATTACGCTTTGTATTGAAAGATGACAATAAAGCTGATGCCGATATTTTAAAAAAACAAAAAGGTGTAATTACTGTTGTACAAAGCGGTGGGCAATTTCAGGTCGTTATTGGTAACAATGTTGCTGATGTGTTTAACGATATTATGGAATTAACCAAATTAAATGAAATTTCTCAACCAAACAGTTCATCAGGTAAAAAATCGGGCATTTTATCTAAATTAATTGATTTAGTTTCTGGTATATTTATCCCTGCATTAGCTATCATCGTTGCGGGCGGTATTTTAAAAGGCCTCATATCATTATTGCAAGTATTGAATCTTGTTCAGCCTGCGACACCAACTTATAACTTTTTATTTGCGATTGCCGATGCGCCTTTTTACTACTTACCACTAATTTTAGGTTTTTCTGCCGTGAAAAAATTTGGTGGTAATCCTTACGTTGGTATGGCAATTGGCGGCGCTTTAGTCCACCCCAATATAGTCAATATGATGGGGAGTGCTTTAGCCCTTAAAACGGAATTCTTCTCTATTCCGATAAACCTTATTCCCTATGCATCTTCTGTCTTTCCAATCATCTTAGCGAGTTGGTTTTATTGCTTATTAGAAAGAAGCTTTAATAAAATATTACATGACTCGTTTAAAAAGTTTATTTCGCCCCTGCTTGGGTTACTAATTACTGTGCCATTAACTTTTGCAGTTATTGGTCCTGTGGTCTCATTTTTAAGCGATATTGTAGCTGCTGGTATTATTTATGTATATCAACTCAACTCAATTATTGCCTCAATGATTTTAGCTGCAGTTTGGCAAGTGATGGTTATTTTTGGTATTCATTGGGGATTAGTCCCGTTTGCCATGAATAACTTATCTATCAGTGGCGAAGATTTTATGCTACCAATTTTATTCCCAGCGGTTTTTGCACAAGTGGGGGCTGTTTTGGCGGTGATGCTAAGAGCAAAAGATCCACAATTTAAAGCATTGGCCAGTTCATCCGTTTTATCGGGCATTTTTGGGGTAACAGAACCCGCTATTTATGGTGTTAATTTACCGTTAAAAAGACCCTTTGTGATTGGCTGTCTAGCCGCTACAGTTGGTGGCGGTATTGTGGGTTACTTCCATACGGTAATTTACTCATTTAGTTTTATTAGTATCTTTTCATTTTTACAATTAATTCCTGCTGAAGGTATCGATGAAAGATTTTATGCGGTCGTTGTGGGTTGTTTAATCTCATTTATGCTTGCCTTGATTGCTACTTATCTTTTTGGAATTGCGAAAGATAAACGCGATGTAATCGGACAAAACGAACAACAAACTGAAAAACAACTTGATAAAGTTAATGACAGCAGCGTTACCTTATTTAGCCCAATGACAGGTGAGTTAATTGCTTTAAATAAAGTTAATGACCCTACTTTTGCCAATGAACTAATGGGAAAAGGTGTAGCGATAATACCAACAATTGGTCAAGCTGTTGCACCCGATGATGGTGAAGTGGTCTCACTATTTAGAACTAAACACGCGATTGGATTACAAACTGATTCTGGTGCTGAAATTTTAATTCATATTGGTATTGATACTGTTAAATTAGAGGGTCAATACTTTGAAGCTCACGTACAAGCTGGCAGTAAAGTCAAGAAAGGTGATCTACTTGTTAGCTTTGATATAGATGCTATTAAACAAGCTGGATTTGAAGTCACTACACCAATTATCGTTACAAATACAGATAATTATCAAGATATTCAATGTATTTTTAAACAAGATAATATTCAAATTGGTGATGCATTATTGGCATTATCGACAAATAAGGAGTAAAACATGTCAACAAAATTTCCTGAAGATTTTTTATGGGGCGGTGCGATTGCCGCCAATCAAGTAGAAGGGGCATTTCGTGAAGATGGCAAAGGGCTATCGACTTCGGACTGTACACCTAATGGACTATTTGGTGATATTGTTGATCGTAATGAACATAACATTACTAGTATTAAAGATCGAGCAATCGATTTTTATCACCGCTATCCGGAAGATGTTGCACTATTTGCACAAATGGGTTTTACCTGTTTACGCACATCTATTGCATGGACTAGGATCTTTCCAAATGGCGATGAAACTCAACCTAATGAGGCTGGGCTTGCTTTTTACGATAAGCTATTTGATGAAATGATAAAACACAATATCAAACCATTAGTTACTTTATCTCATTACGAAATGCCTTACCACTTAGTTACGCAATATGGCGGCTGGGCAAACCGTAAAGTGATCGACTTTTTTACCCATTATGCTAAAACGGTTTTTGAACGCTATAAAAATAAAGTAAAACTATGGTTAACCTTTAATGAAATCAACATGTCATTACACGAACCGTTTACTGGTGTTGGGCTTGCTCGCAATAGCAGTAAAGCACAAATTTACCAAGCGATTCACCATCAACTTGTCGCAAGTAGCCGAGCAGTAAAACTATGCCACAACATGATTCCTGATGCAAAAATCGGTAATATGCTATTGGGTGCTGTTGCCTACCCACTTACACCAAAACCAGAAGATGTATGGGCTACTCATCAAGAAAATCATGGTTGGTTATTTTTTGGTGATGTACAAGTGCGTGGATACTATCCAACCTATATGCACCGATTTTTTAAAGAGAACAATATTAAACTAACAATAACAGAGCAAGATCATGAAGATCTTAAAGAAACGATCGATTTTGTTTCATTTAGTTATTATATGAGTTGCTGCGCAACAGCGGATGAATCACAAAAAACGAAAGGTAACATTTTAGATATGGTGCCAAATCCTTATCTAAAAGCTTCTGAATGGGGATGGCAAATCGATCCTATTGGTATTCGTTATTTACTTAATATGCTTTATGAACGTTATCAAAAACCGCTATTTATTGTCGAAAATGGTTTAGGTGCTAAAGATAAACTTGAGGATAACGGCACTGTCAACGACGACTATCGAATTAATTATATGAATGATCACCTTGTGCAAATTCGAGAAGCAATCAATGATGGTGTGCAAGTCATGGGATACACGAGTTGGGGACCCATTGATCTTATCAGTGCCTCAAAAGCAGAAGTAACCAAACGTTATGGTTTTATTTATGTCGATCTTAATCAAGATGGTTCCGGTAGCTTAACGCGTTACAAAAAGAAAAGTTTTTATTGGTATCAATCTGTCATCGCCTCAAATGGTGAAACATTAAAATAAACGATAAAGTGACTAGTCTATCATTGACTAATTGCGAGTAAAAAAGTAGTTAATTATTGTGTCAAGGCAGAACGGTTAGCTACTTTACTAAAAAGTTAGAACTAGAATATGAAAAAAATAATCATAAAAGCACTCGTTACCGTAAATTTGATCGTATCGAGCCTATTAATCACGAGTTGTGCTCAATTATCATCTAATACATCACAAGACGCTATCACCATCTATTTTGCTCGTCATGGAAAAACACTTTTCAATAGTTATGATTTGGTTCAAGGATGGGCTGACTCGCCTTTAACTGAACAAGGTATTGAAGTTGCTCGCTATTTAGGTGAAGGCCTTAAAGATATTAAATTTGATGCTTACTATACCAGTGATGCAGGTCGCCAGCGCGAAACGATGCAGGTATTGCTAGCACAAAAAGGGATAAAAGATTATAAAATACAAGAACTAAAAGGTTTACGTGAAGTATTTTATGGTGGTTTTGAAGGTGGGCCGAATGCCAAAATGGTTAACGCCAGTATGGATTCTTTGGGTTATAAATCAGTCGAAAGTTTTTATAAAAGCTATAAAGAAGGTGAGATTTCTGTCGCCGCATTGACGAATGCTATTGCCAAAGCTGATCCTAAACATCAAGCCGAAGATTATCAACAAGTTAAACAGCGTACACAAGCAGCGCTAAATACTATCGTTAATAATGCAATTAAATATCACCAAAAAAATGTATTAGCGATTTCATCTGGAATGTCGATGCAAGTAATGATCTCTGATCTTACTGACAACAGCAATAAAAATAAACCATTATCGAATGCAACAGTCGTTAAAATTGTTTACAAAAACGGCCAATACAACGTGGTTGAAATAGGCAACATGCATTATGTTGAAAACGGAAAATCTACCTTAAAAAATTAGACAGACAAAAAATTGAGCAGACTGGATTGTTACTGCCAAGGCAGGCAAAACCTAAATGTTTAGTAAAAAATAAAAATTTATAAATATTAATTATTTTGAACTTTGAATATAAACACTTTAGGAATTTAGGAATGAAATTAAAATCCCTCACTGTTATACTTTTTAGCTTGACGAGTAGTCTTGTAGTAGCTAATGAATCGACATCAAAATATGAGCCTAAATCAATAGCTGATAATGCTTTTTTTAAAGATACCAAAATCGTGCTATCAACCAAAAACTATTGGAAGTATTTAAAAGAAGAAGCCGAAAATCCAAAAACAGTTCACAATGCATGGGGGCATGGCGTTGCAGTAAGTTATCAATCCGGTTATTTGGCTGATTTTATTAGTTTAAATGCTGATTTTTATCGAGCATTTCGTTTAGCTGCCAGTGATCACTTTGCAAGTCGAGGCGTACTTTACAATAAAGGCAATAAAGCCAAAAGTAGCAATGCCGGTGGCTACACTAAAATAGGCCAACGTTATGTAAAATTAAAAGCGAAAGTAGCTGATGTTAATCTTAATGGTAATATTGGCTGGCATACAATGAAAAACTTTGGGGTTATTTCTAATACTACTCGCCTATCGCCAACAACTTATCAAGGCTATAGCGCAACATTAAATTACGGTGAAGTGACATTAAAAGGGGCTTATATAACGCATTCAATTTCTCGTGACTCTCCCGATAAAAAACAGTTTAAAAGTCGTGATGGCAAACACACCATTGATTATATTGCCACAGGCGATATTTCACTAAAAAATAAATTTTACAGCGTTGAATATGCCATTGGTGAAAGCAAAGACTATTTACGCCGTCAAATCTTTTTAGGTAGCATTAAACCAATCGATAAGTTAACAATTGGCACCCAACTATATTTTACCAAATCGCTAAATAATTATAAAAAAATGGCACTGAGCAAACGTTATTTTGATAAACATGCCAATCACTATGCCGCTGATGTCAAATGGCAAGATGATAAGTGGGGAGCTAAAATTGGCATTGCCTATACTGATGCTAAAAAAGGTCAAGGACAGTTAGGCTATTATCATCGCCATATGTCTAGCCACTCACGCGGTACATTTATGTCTATGACGCAAGCAGGCGAAGATTATTTACGACATGGCGAACGAGCATTATCAACAATCATTGATTATAAGCTATATCCCGATTTAACGCTTGGTTTAACTGCCAATTATGGGGAGTTTAAATTCAGGCACACAACCGTACGCTCAAGCGAATTTAACCTGTTCACCAGCTGGATCCCGACCAATAATAGTTTAAAAGGATTAACCCTTTGGGGAATGGTTGGGCCCGGATGGTCTTATAAACATAAAAATCGCACACCCATTTTACGAAATGGTAAATCACAAACTGCACAGTTCTTAGGTGCTGAATTTATTGCAGAATACCGTTTTAACTTATTATAAATCAGAACACTATGAGGTACTTTTTATGAAAACATTAATAAAATCTTCAAGTTTGTTATTGGTATTTCTTTTTACGATAACAAATGCTTTCGCTCAAGATGTCTATCTTTATGTTACTCGACATGGTAAAACCATGTTCAATAATGTACATCGTGTTCAGGGGTGGTCTGATACCCCATTAACCAAACCTGGTATTGACGTTGCTCAGCAACTTGGTCGAGGGTTAAAAGATGTTGATTTTATTTCGGTCTATTCTAGTGATTTAGGACGAGCAAGGCAAACTGCACGTATCATTCTCGAAACAAAAGGAGTGCCAGTGCAAATAAACGAAATGGAAGGATTACGGGAAAATTGCTTTGGCGAATATGAAGGTGATCTTGACCCTAATATGTGGAATCCGGCAGCAAAACATTTAGGTTACGCATCTGATAAAGATCTTATGGACGATTTAGCAAAAGGTAAAGTAACACTTAAAAAAATGATCGACGCGATTGCTGCTGTTGAAAAATCAGGAGAAGCAGAAGACTATAATAAAGTAAAAACTCGCATGCAAGAATCATTAAAAATGATTGCAGAATCAGCCAAAGCACAAGGTGGCGGTAACGTTTTAGTCGTATCGCATGGTTTGGCAATTATGGCAATGGTTGAAGAGCTGTTAGATAAACCGATAACCGCAGGTTTAGGTAATGCAAGTGTAACTAAAATTCGTTATACCGATGATGGCAAATTTATTGTTGAAAGTTTAGGTGATATGAGTTATGTCGAAAAAGGCAAACAATAATATCTAACAGTTAAAAGATGCCCCCTCAACATTGGGGCATCTTTAACTCAAGATACTTTTTGCAATTAAAAAAATGATAGAATCTGTTACAATAAACCTGCACAATTAATCAATTATTTCAAGTGATAACATTAAAAAGGTCAGCATGTTTTATCTATCTCAATACCAATCACCTATGGGCTCAATCAGTCTAGCAAGTCAACAAAATAAATTAGTTGGCGTTTGGATTGAAGGACAAAAATATTTCGGTACCATTCTCAAAGCAGAAAAACAATATCATGCAAACCTACCCATCTTTAATCAGACAAAAAAATGGCTTGATGATTATTTTGCAGGGAAAAAACCTAACATTAAGCAACTTGATCTCGCGCCACAAGGTACCCCTTTTCAACACTTAGTCTGGCAAATTTTGTGTCAGATCCCTTACGGGCAAGTAATCACCTATGGCAATATAGCCAAACAAATTGCACTACAAACTAATAAGGCTAGCATGTCAAGCCAAGCCGTTGGCGGTGCGGTTGGCCATAACCCTATATCCATTATTATCCCCTGTCATCGAGTTGTTGGTGCCAATGGTAATTTAACCGGTTATGCTGGTGGCATAGATAAAAAAATTAAACTACTTGAAATAGAAGGCTTAGATATGACACAATTTTTTACACCCCGTAAAGGTACAGCCCTTTAAAAGTTAAAATAATAATCGACTAAAAGTAAATCAGATGACTACACTGATCCATTTTTAATGGTTGAAAAAATAACCGTTATCTAGCAAATTATCATTCATTTATCGTGGTGATTGCTTAAAGATTATGGTGTTTTTTAAGCGCTTTGCTGTTAGACATTGCCTTGATTTATTTTGGTAAACGCTTAACTAAAAATCCCACTTACAGATTAAAAAATCAGCATAAATATTTTATTATTTATCAATACGCTACTTTTATCATACATAACTTAATGAACAACATGACTATATAACCTACAGTGTAAATTTACCTAGTCGTTTAACTGGTTAAATATGTAAGATTTATTGGTAAATAGATGGCTGTAATTCACTTAACTCATGTCGTTTTTTATGAAAATGATAAAAAGTTAGCGATTAATTCCAATATAAATTTAAGTGAATTAAGTTAAAAAATTTATCTGTTTAGCACAGTTATCTATAATTATTATTTACGCTCAACTGAAGTATCTTTTAACTGTTGCTAAGTTATCAATAAAGCACCGTTATCTGTTTATTTTTTATGCATTCATTTTAAAAAATTTTGCTTGTCGCTTAGCGACAAGACAAAATTTTGTTTTCTCTCTAATAATATAATCATCACAATGCGTTTTTTCTTACCCTTGTAAGTTGCATAGCCCATTAGTAGATGGCACTAACCATCATAATACGATCAAATATACTATTGTAAAAATTATTTAGCCTTTACAGGCAACTAAATGTTGATAAGTAACAGAATAAGTATTTACATTACCTGCTCTTGCATCAGCAACAAACATATAACTACCAGTAAGATGAACACTAGATGTCCAATAGAATGCTTTTCCATCCAAAGCTTGTACAAAGTTACCCCATTGCGAATCCGGATAAGCAGCAAAATTTGTAAATCCCCATTCTGGGAACACGCCTTGTCCTATCGCCCGTGTAAAGGTGTTCATACTGGTATCCCAATCAACATTAGGCGCTATATTATTTTGTGGTGAATTAGTAAACACTGAAATAGCCGGTATATTTTGGATGCCACCACATCGATTTTTTGCACTCTCAAAATCCATATAATTACTACCTTGTGGAATTATCCAAATACTTGTTGGATTAAAGGTATAAGTAAAAACTTTGGAGTTATCTCTTTTGGTGACAATACTTACTGTTACATTACCAGTCGGTTTATCTTTGATTTTAACAAATCCTTGCGGATCAACCGAAACCTGCCCACCAGGGTTAGCTGTGATACTATAACTATAATCAGTTTGTGCACCTGACATAACTAACTGAAACTTAGCGCCAGGAAAACCAGTTGTTGGAAACGTCGCTTTCGATACAGTAGGATTGACCTTAAATCCCATATCTGGAACATAATCTGCCGTAAAACCACCACCGTGAATCGGATGACGACTGGTACGATTAACATCATTCCAAGCTTCACCACTGCCATCGGCATTATAACTAATCCATTGATTAGATTTGTTAACAATTGTTGCATTAGGTTTAGCATAACAAAGTAGAGGTTTAGAAGAAATTTGATAACGTTTTACTATTGGCACATAATCACTTTCCCGAGGGATACCATATTTAGAATAGGTCTTTACTTGTGTTGTTATTTCAAGCGTTAATGGCATCGGATAACCACTTCCGCATCCCATCGTTTTACTAATATCTGTAATTAATTTTCCATTACCGTCATACCACTGTTTACTGGTAAATGAGAGTAAAAACGGCTTTGATGTATCTATCCCATCACCATCTTTATCCGCATAATTTAATGTGTTATCCAATGAATTATAGTAAAAATTCTTAACGATAAAATCAGCAGGGCTTAACTCACCACTAAATTCCTTAATTACATCACCCTTGATATTGTTGCTTGCTTCACTGTAAAAAACACCATTAACCGTAAATCCTTGCTTATTCGCTGCCAAATCGATATTTATCACTTCCGGCGCACTGCCTTCTATCGCTTTCGCTGTCGTTGTACTTAATGCTTGAGCGGTATGAGTCGTTAATAAAATAAAAAATATCAATAAAGAACATTGCGCTAATGTCGATTGAATTAATTTAAAATAATCTTTTACATATAAATTATTTAACGAAATAATGCTCGAAAAGTGTTTAAGGAAATATAAAAATTTTAAAAATGTGAAAAATGTGAAAAAAGAGATAAAAGACAATAAGTGCGAGGATAATCCACTGACGCGATGACTTGTTGTAACTAGACTATCTAATAATGCCCGATGCCCGATGCCCGATGCCCGATGCCCGATGCCCGATGCCCGATGCCCGATGCCCGATGCCCGATGCCCGATTAAGACCACATTTTAACATATTTTTACCAATCCTTGTAGTGAATATCTAAATTTTTTCTTTAAAATTCATATGATTGAGTTTAATTTAATCATCAATTAATTTTGCTCTAAACCTTTAGTACCAATTTATACTAAAGTACTTTTAGCGTAATATATTAGAATAGTTAATTGAGTTTGTAATGAGCTTTTCAGTAAAGAATTGTTAAGTTATCACTCAAATAAAGTGACATTTGTCTTTACACTAGACGTTTAATTTTAATACTATCTTTGATAGATTCAGAGATAACATAATAAAAAAATTTAAAAAAATGATTTTAAGTTGAAATATAGATAAATTCATTTAGTTTATACCCTTTTGCATAAAAGCAGATTTACATTACAATTATTAAATTAGATTGTAATATGTTGATGAAAACGTCTTCCTTAATAACCCTATTATAAGGAATGTTACATAATCAACATTGTTTAAGAGATGAAAAGCATGAAAAAAATAATATT
The DNA here is from genome assembly GCF_026536245.1 of Gilliamella sp. B2824. NCBI lineage: Bacteria > Pseudomonadati > Pseudomonadota > Gammaproteobacteria > Orbales > Orbaceae > Gilliamella > Gilliamella sp. B2824. The sequence goes on from NZ_JAFNON010000002.1 coordinate 123,581, forward strand.
ACTTTTATTATTGATGGTATCCTCACCGGCATTTAGCACTATCTATGTTTATAAAGGTAATATAGCAGATAAACAAATGACTTTATATCTAGAGCCGATAAGTCAAGCTTTTTGGGTTTATGATGATGATCCTAAACAGATACAACATAAATTAAACTATGGATGTGAATTAAATAATTCCTGCTCACAGTTAACTCATCAAACCAATTTAGAACTTTATGATGCACACGATCTCTATATCGATCCTGACAATCAACAAATAAAAGCCAAAAAACAAAGTCATTATTTTATCTTTAATGATATTCACCTAACACAAAATCAAGAAACAACATTGTTAAATCAAACATTAGAGGGTTATTGGTTTAATGGCAGTAATAATCAACACTATCCGGTAAAACTTTCTCAACAATTAGTGATAGATAAAGACAGTAATACGCAATTTACTAATGTTGAATTATTACAATTAGCGTCAACTGATCATCACTATTTTACTGCCGTCTTTTCTAAACAAAAAATGGATAAAATTAAGTTAGTTGGCATTAATGTTTATGCGAAAAATAACCATCAGTTATTACAAAAAATCGAAAATTTAAACTATAGTGATAATGGTTTTATGAGCATCGACTTACAAGATATCAATTTTGATGGAATACTTGATTTAGCTATTAAAAAATACCGTTCAAGGCAAGGTGATAACTTGGATTATTATATTAATGATAAGGGAGCATTTACACCAACCCATTTATGGGGGAGCAATATAGAATTTAATCCCAAAGACAAATCCGCCATAGGTAGCAAAAATTGTTATGACCTGGATGATAAACAACAAAGGGTCCAGACTAAAATAGAAAGTGTTTATCAATACAAAAACTATCAATATATTTTTGTAAAAAATCGTTGTCAAATCATCAATATTGACAACAAAACCCAACGAAATTGTTTAGATGCCGAATATAATGCCTGTTTACTAAACCGCAATAATATTAATCGTGAAAATCCAAATGTAATTGGTGAAGATAATATACTGTACAAGAATATGGCGTGGGATAAAGGTAAATTAATTGATGGAGTGATAGATGATTGATTATGATGCTTTTCCTGAGCAACGGCAATCTTATATTCAGCAGCTGTTACAAGACAAAGGTCGAGTAGTCAATGCCGATTTAATTAAATTACTTGGTGTATCAGAACATACAATTCGCCGCGATTTACAAAAACTTGCACGTAATGGTATCTGCAAACGTGTTTATGGTGGTGCGGTCAGTCAATTAAAACAATCTGCAAGCTTTGAAACCAGAATGACACAAAGCGTTAGTGAAAAGTCATCGGTTGCTAAACGATGCGCTCAACTCATCAAAGCCAATTCTTGTATTTTTATTGACGCAGGTTCAACCTATTTGACAATGGCAAGTTATATTCCTACAAATATTGAGTTAACTATTGTGACAAATTCCCCCCAAATCGCTTCACTACTTAGTAGTCGAACTCAGGGGGAGCTTATTTTACTTGGTGGAAAAGTAAATCCGCAAACCGGCAGCACCCTGGGTGCAGATACGGTAAATCAGATCCGTAACATGGTCTTTGATCAAACATTTATCGGTGTGTGTGGACTTGATCCACAAGCTGGATTAAGTGCAGTTTATTATGAAGATGCTTGTTTTAAAAAAGAGGTAATTGCCCAAAGTAATGAAGTTGTCGCCGCTGTAATAGCCGATAAAATGTTACAAATAGCTCGTTATAAAGTGGCAAGGTGTGAAGATCTCGATATCATTGTCGTCAGTCGAGAAACTAAAATTGAAGGTTTTGAGCAGGTTGATTTACAAATAGAGGTCGCCTAATAGATTCGCTCTAAGGTCGACCAAATCTCTTTTTTAGCTATTTTGCTTGTAGATTTAATAGCAATTGAATTGTTTTTAGAACGGCACTGTCAGTATTATAGCCCGTTATAAAATTTGCCTTTGCTTTCGTTTCTTCAAATGCATTACGCATGGCAAAACTATATTCCGCTTGTTCTAACAATTCAATATCGTTATAACCATCACCGAATGCCATAGTTTCGTGTGCAGTTACATTAAGCATTTGTTGTAATTTCTTGATAGTTGTACCTTTATGTACATCATAATCGGTAATATCAATCCAATTTGCTTCTGATACAACAATATAGACATTATCCTCATAAGGGGTTAAATGCATACGCGTTTGAGGGCATTGACCTGTTTCATCATAGACCGTGATTTTAATAAAATCATCAGAAATTGAACTCAGTTCATCAACTTCAATAATGGAAGCATAAGAACCACGAACTTTTTGTTTTAATCTTGCTGGTAAATCCGATCGAATCACTGCCCCTTTTGCTGTACAGGCAATGATGACATGATCGGTGCTGGCTTGTTCCAATGTTTTGATAATACGTTGTCCTAAATCATTGGCTAAAAAGGAACGATAGACAAATTCTTCATTAAATTTAATCGCTGTAGCACTGTCGCCAACGATCCAAATATGTTGACTATAATCGCCAAAGAGTTCCTCGACCCGCTCACACTGTTTACCTGTACACGCAACAAAATGGACATTCTCATTTGCCATTTGCTTATACACTTTAGCAAACAGTTTACGATCGTAATCACCTTGTTCGTTTAAAAAAGTCCCGTCTAAATCACTGATAATTAATTTAATCATATATTTTTCCTTTCATGCTAATAATGAAGATTTTATCAATATGATTTAGTATGATGCTTTGTGATGGATTTAGCAAGATTAAATAATACTTTTGCTTTGAGCTTTATCAAAACACACTCAAACAAGTCTTTTACAAAATGATTAATAAATTCAAGATTAATTACTAAGATGCTGAGCATTAATAAACAACGAAGAATGTCATAAAAGTTAGTGGAAATCCAATTATCACCCGCCATATAAAAAGCATCAACATCGAGCATCAACAACCAATAAAATAGCTAATTATAGAAAAGATCCTGAATCGATACTTCCCTATTCCGTTAATCAAACCGCACTTATCAATGCTTGTTTAGGGGTTATTAATCAACCCCCAAAACGGATAATAATAGGCAAAAAAATAGTGCTTTAATTGAAAAAAACAGAACAACTGTATATCAATGTCACCCTTTTAACAGTCAAAGCATCGATAGGAACAATAATCTATTACCTCTAAATCAAATACTCGTGGTATTTTGAAAATTAAAATAGCAAAAAATTTTTATATTACTATTTAGAATAAACCATTTCAGATTCGTTTCATAAGACATTAATTAAACCTGCTACACCGTTTATTTGATACAGTTTCAAATTTAAAGAAAAGGCAGAAGGTTAAGTTCTCAGGTAATTTTTTTAAAGATAGTGATACTTGTATTGATGAATCAAGCATGCGTTTAGAGGATAAATTAAAAGAGCCTGAATATACCCTCAGATTTTTTCAAGTCAGTCCTCTTTAATTCAATTATTTTCAACAATAATGATTAATTGATAAATAAAAAAGCCTGAAAATAATCTCAGGCTTTTTATATGCTCACATTGTATTATTTTCAACAATAATCAAAATTGATTATTGTTTAGCTTCAATGTTATCACCCACTAAATCCAAATGAATGGTTTTACCTGGCACAAGTTTACCAGATAGGATTTGTTGTGCTAATGGGTTTTCAATCTCTTGTTGAATTGCACGTTTTAATGGTCTTGCACCATAAATTGGGTCAAAACCAACTTTAGCAAGTTGCTCTAACGCTGCATCAGAGATATCCAATTGATAACCGCGTTCATCCAAACGTTTTTCCACATTAGCCAATTGAATTCTAGCTATCGCTTTGATATTTTCTTGACCAAGTGGATGGAATACCACTGTTTCATCAATACGATTGATAAATTCTGGTCTAAAGTGTTTTGTTACAACAGTCATTACTAATGCTTTCATTTCGTCATAACTTAATTCAACATGACCTTGTATCAAATCTGAACCTAAGTTAGATGTCATAATAATCACTGTGTTTCGGAAATCAACAGTGCGTCCTTGCCCATCGGTTAAGCGTCCATCATCTAATACTTGTAATAAAATATTAAAGACATCCGGATGCGCTTTTTCGACTTCATCCAATAAAATGACAGAATAAGGACGACGTCTTACCGCTTCGGTCAAATAACCGCCCTCTTCATATCCTACATATCCCGGAGGTGCGCCAATTAAACGTGCCACAGAGTGTTTTTCCATAAACTCGGACATATCAATTCTGACCATGGCATCTTCACTATCAAACATAAAGTTAGCTAATGATTTACAAAGCTCAGTTTTACCTACCCCAGTTGGTCCTAAGAATAAAAAAGATCCAATTGGTTTATTCGGGTCAGAAAGTCCTGCTCGGCTACGACGAATTGCATTCGCTACCGCAACAACGGCTTCGTCTTGACCAATCACGCGTTTATGTAGTGCATCTTCCATATGCAGTAATTTATCTTTCTCACTTTCAAGCATCCTTGAAACAGGAATACCCGTTGATTTAGAAAGCACTTCAGCAATTTCATTATCGGTAACTTTATTACGCAATAACTTCATGGTTTTGCCTTCTAGCTGTGTTGCCGATGCCAATTTCTTTTCCAGTTCAGGGATCTTGCCGTATTGTAACTCAGACATTTTATTAAGATCACCAGCTCGGCGCGCTTGTTCTATTTCAGTACGTGCTTTTTCCAACTCAGCTTTGATTGTCTGAGTACCCGAAACAGCAGCCTTCTCTGACTTCCACTCTTCTTCAAGTGACGCATACTCTTTTTCTTTCTCAGCAAGTTCATCGTTTAGCATCTCAAGTCGTTTTTTACTTGCATCATCAGACTCTTTCTTAAGCGCTTGTTGCTCAAGTTTAAGCTGAATAATACGGCGTTCAAGTCGATCTAATGATTCCGGTTTTGAATCCATTTGCATACGAATACTGGATGCAGCTTCATCAATTAAATCGATCGCTTTATCTGGAAGCATACGATCGGAAATATAACGATGTGATAATGTAGCTGCTGCCACAATTGCTGGATCTGTAATTTGTACATGGTGATGCAATTCATAACGTTCTTTCAAACCACGCAATATAGCAATAGTATCTTCAACAGTTGGTTCAGCCACGTAGACTTTTTGGAATCGACGCTCTAAAGCGGGATCTTTTTCAATATATTGACGATACTCATCTAAGGTAGTCGCACCAACGCAATGTAATTCACCGCGGGCTAATGCTGGTTTTAACATATTACCTGCATCCATTGCACCATCGCTTTTACCTGCACCAACCATGGTATGAATTTCATCAATGAATAAAATGATGCGCCCTTCTTCTTTGGCTAAATCTTTTAAAACGGCTTTTAAACGTTCTTCAAATTCACCACGGTATTTGGCACCCGCAATTAATGCGCCCATATCTAAAGACAACACACGTTTATTACGTAAACCTTCAGGTACTTCACGGTTTACAATGCGCTGTGCAAGTCCTTCGACAATAGCGGTTTTACCCACGCCAGGTTCACCGATTAACACCGGGTTATTTTTAGTACGACGCTGTAATACTTGAATTGTACGACGGATTTCTTCATCGCGCCCAATCACAGGGTCGAGTTTGCCTTGTTCAGCACGCTCGGTTAAATCGATAGTATATTTTTTCAACGCACCGCGTTGATCTTCTGCACTGGCATCGTTCACGTTATCACTTCCTCTTATTTGACTGACGGCCTGATTTAATCTGTCTTTTGTAACACCGGATTTTTTAAGAATATCACCTAAACTGCCTTTTTCTTCTAAAGCAGCTAATATAAATAGTTCTGACGAAATATAACTATCGCCATTTTTTTGCGCTAATTTGTCACAAAGATTTAATACACGAACAAACTCTTGTGAAGGCAATACTTCACCACCCACACCTTGTACTTGTGGCAATCGATCAATTGCTTGGGTTAATTCTTGTTGCAAAGCAGCAACATTCGCTCCCGCTGCTGCCAATAATGGTTTGACACTGCTACCTTCCTGATTAAGCATTGCTGATAACACATGTACCGGCTCTATATATTGATTATCTTTACCTAATGCTAATGATTGTGCATCAGCTAAAGCTTGTTGAAACTTGTTAGTGAGTTTATCTAACCTCATATTATTCTCTCCTGAGCAATAAATTTGGTATAAATGCATAAAACATTTAAACCATTTGCATGATCACTAAATAAGTGTGGAAGAGTAAATTTCAAGAGCTACAAAAAAATTTTTTTATATGATTAAAATCAAAGTAAAAGTTAAAAATCATGAAATTACTTTCGAATAAAAATAACCTCATTCACCGCCAGTTGCGAGCTAAGAAAACACTAAAAAAATTGAGTAATAAACGTTAATATTATTCGTTTAGCTGGCTAGATTTGGTCTTAAAATTTGTTGATTAGCTGTACCATTACAGCCGCATCAATTTTCATGAATTATTACTATCATAAAATAATTCAAAATGTATAGAAAGGAATAATCATCATTAAGCAAAGCGAGATTAAAATCTATGCGACTTGATACATCTTCGCCAATTAACCAAATAGACAAAACACCACAATCGTTCGATACATCAATTATTGATACGACAACATAAAGCTAACCTCAATTCTAAAATAGAATTTTATGTACTGATGTATGAGCGCTTTAATTTTAACCCAAGTATAATTTAGCGCTATTTTTTATAAAGTTTGACGAGATTTGGCAATTAATTTTAAATTGCCCAACAAAATGTTGGGGCATCTATATTGCTAATATTATTTAAGTTACTTACCTAATATAAAAAATATAATCATTACCATGTTTATTCAAAATAATGATTTTAAATGACAAAACACTAGGAATATTTTATATTAGCTTCCCCAATGTTGTTAGATTATCTAACCGTGGTTCGTAACCCATCCCACGAAAAAAAACTAGGATTTAACATGTTTAAAATAGCTAAAGAGTTTCAATTTGATGCTTGTCATATGTTAGATGGGCATAATAAAAAATGTCACAACCTTCATGGCCATACTTATAAATTATTGGTTGAGATTAGTGGTAACCTTATTGCCGATGGTTCAAGTGCTGATATGGTGATGGATTACGCAGATCTAAAGGCAACAGTCACGCAACATATTGTTGATCCACTCGATCACGCTTACCTTTATAATCAAAACAATGAAAATGAGTGTCGCATCGCGGCTTTATTACACGAAATGAATCGAAAAACTTTTGCTTTTCCTTGTCGGACGACAGCCGAAGCAATGAGTAAATTTATTTTTGATTGTTTGTCACAGTACCTACCCGTTTCGATGATTAAATTATGGGAAACACCCACTTCTTATTGTGAATATCATCGGGGCGAAAAATGACAGAGTTTCGCATTGTTGAAATCTTCGAATCTCTACAGGGCGAAGGTTATAATACAGGCATGCCAGCTATTTTTATTCGCTTTGCTGGTTGCAATTTAAATTGCCAGTGGTGTGATACCAATTTCCGTCAATTTACACGATATACGTTAGCGGACATATTAGCTAAAGTAAAAAGTTACCAAAGTAAAAATATTATTATTACTGGTGGCGAACCAACAATGGTAAAAGCATTAGCCGAATTGTTAGCACCACTTAAGCAAGCTAATTATTTTATTGCAATTGAAAGTAATGGTTTAGGTAAAGTCGATTCATTAATCGATTATATTGCCTTAAGCCCGAAGTTCTGTTATCAAACACGCTATCAAAAAATTGTTCAATCCACCGCAGATGAAGTGCGAATTGTGGCAGAAAACCACCCTGAATTTTTACCTTTTTGCCGCTATATTGAAAAACATATCAAAGCCAAACGTTACTATCTATCACCTTGTGAAAAAAATGGTGAATTTAACATGTTTGAAACCATTGAATTACTCGGCAAAATAAATCAACAGCGTAGCGAGAATAAATGGTTACTTAGTATTCAAACTCATAAATTTGCAAATATCGAATGATGAATGAATTATTTTTAATTATTTAACTCAATGAAATAAATGTAGTATTGCTTGAGTTTTCAGTATTGATTAAAAAACTTTGTTACAAAAGATTTCGATAGCATCGAATGCATTTTGCACGCAACGACTAACGACTGAGTCAGCAAGTTTTCTATTAAAACTTTGTCGATTTTTTTATCCAATGTGTGATTTGCCCTGGCTGTATGTGCTAAAACGGTTGCTGCTAATGAGCACACTTAAACGTCATCCTATTTAAAAAAATAAGGCAAATAGTTTACGCTCATCGCCAATCTTGTTTAAAAAAAGCTAAAAGCAATTGGGCTTTCGGTAATCATAAAAACATCTTCAGATTTGAAATTCTGTTGTAATTGTTATCGTGTTTTTGGCTGAGGATTATCAAATTTCATCTATCTAGTTAATACCTTATTATTATAATTTTTCAGAATGTTGCCGCTTTTGAAAAACTGGGATGGTTATGGATTTTCAAACCAAATCATCGATGCCATTCTACCGGTTCTGTTTTCACGACGATAAGAGAAGAATAAATCCTGTTCAGTAAAAGTGCAGAAATTACCACCAAAAATCTTATTTATTCCCATGGCAGTTAATCTTTGTCTGGCGATTAAATAGAGGTCAGCAAGGTATTTTTGTTCTGTTTGGTTAATCAATGTAAAAGCCTGTTCAGCTTGAGGATCAATTGCTTCAAATTGTGCTTTCACTTCACCGCCTACTTCGAATTTTTTTGCACTAATAGCCGGTCCCATCCAAGCGAGGATTTGATTTTTAGGACATGAAAACTTTTTAATAGTTTGTTCTAAAATTCCATTGCAAAGTCCACGCCAACCAGCATGAGCCGCTGCAACTTCATCGCCATTAACCGAGCAAAACAGTACTGGCATACAATCAGCTGTCAACACCACGCTTACCTGCTTAGCCTGCCGAGTATACGACGCATCAGCTTCAAATCTATCATTAGCAATCATGCCGATAGCCGGTTGCAATTCCACTTCAGTAATATCTAATGCAACTGTACTATGCGTTTGATTTAACCAATAAGGTTCACTGGGAATCTGTTCTGCTTTGATTAATCGCCGACAATTTTCCGCAACATGATCTAAATCATCACCAGTGCGACTGCCCAAATTTAAACTTTCAAAAGGCGCTAGGCTTACCCCACCCTTTCGAGTGGTGGTAAATGCCCGTATGTTTTTCGGGGCTGGCCAATAAGGAGAAATCGATTTAATCATGATGCTCACCTCACCAATCTAATTCATCTTTATGTTGTTGGGTATCGTCTTGAAGCGCTACAATTAACTTTTCCATATCCTCTGGGATAGGTGCATGCCATTCCATCTGCTCCCCAGTAATAGGATGAAATAGCCGTAACATAGCAGCATGTAAGGCTTGTCTATCAAAATCGCGTAAAGTTTGTATAAATGATTCGCTTGCACCTTTTGGTGGTCTTGGTCGTCCACCATATAGAGGATCACCAACTAGTGGATGAGCAATATGAGCCATATGCACACGTATTTGGTGTGTGCGTCCCGTCTCGAGTCTTAAACGTAAGCGCGTATGGAGCCGATATTTTTCCATTACCCGATAGTGAGTAACAGCGGGTTTACCCGTTGGAAATACCGCCATGTGTGTTCGTTTTGTTGGATGACGTGTAATCGGCTCATCAATCGTCCCACCTGCGGTAATAATGCCCATGGCAACGGCTTCATATTCCCGCGTAATTTCACGTAATTGCAACGATTCAACTAAATGTGTTTGTGCAATGATTGTTTTGGCAACGACCATTAAACCGGTGGTATCTTTATCTAAGCGATGGACAATACCGGCGCGCGGAACTCGTGCTATTTCTGGATAATGATAGAGTAATGCATTTAATACGGTACCATTAGGATTGCCCGCACCAGGATGGACAACTAAATCACGCGGTTTATTAATAACTAAAATATCATCATCTTCATAAACAATATTCAATTTGATATTTTCAGGTTGATGATATGTTTCTTGCTCAATTTCTGCACTAATGGTAATTTTTTCGCCGCCTAATACTTTTTCTTTAGGCTTATTAACAATAATACCGTTGACTGTCACTTTATTATTCACAATCCACTCTTTTATTCTTGAACGTGAATAATCAGGAAAAAGCTCGGATAACGCTTGATCTAAACGCATTCCGAGTTGTGTTTGTTCTATTTCTGTTGATAATTTTAACTCGAGCATATGTAATTTATCTATTTTAAGCTGATATGTTTTAGAGTATTATATACTATTCATAGACTTTAATGTTTATTTATATTTTGGATTGAGAACTGAATGAAACTACGTTTACACTCTTTGTTAGCAATTGCTTTAAGTGGCATGTTAATTGGCTGCACAACAACAAAGCCTGATGTTGAAAATGTATCAGAATTAGAACTCCACAACAAAGCTCAAACCGAGCTAGAAAGTGGTAACATAAAATCCAGTATCACTATATTAGAGGCAATGGATAAAAATTATCCATTTGGTCCTTATTCACAACAAGTGCAACTTGATTTAATTTATGCTTATTATAAATCTGCTAATTTCCCATTAGTTATCGCGTCGGTTGACCGATTTTTAAAATTAAACCCGACTCATCCTAATATCGATTGGGTTATTTATATGCGTGGTTTAGCCAATATGGCTCAAGACAACAATATGATCCAAGGTTGGTTCAATGTTGATCGTTCAGACCGAGATCCTGACTTTGCTACCGCTGCTTTTAAAGATTTTACTTATCTGGTTTCAAGTTTTCCAACCAGTATTTACGCCGCTGATGCACAAAAACGTTTGGTATTTTTGAAAAATAGACTGTCAAGATACCAACTTAAAATAGCGGAATATTATACTCAGCGCGGTGCTTATGTTGCGGTTATTAATCGTGTTAGCCAAATGATTGCGTTATTTCCGGATACGGATTCAACTAAACAAGGTCTACTGTTAATGCGCGATGCCTATAATGAACTAGGCTTGACTAATGAAACACAAAAAACCGATACGCTTATACAAGCAAATCTTGAAAACATGCCTAAAGAAGAACAGCGCTCATTTTTATCACGCTTAACCAGCGTATTTAATGGTAACTAAAGCCGTAAGAGGCGGGATAATTACCCGCCCATCACTAAGATTATCAGCTAGCAATTACTCTGTTTGTTAATCATTATTAATGAGTTGCCTAAATTATCCCCTTTAATAAATCTATTCATACATTCACATATCGTTTGTAAAACGTGACAATAACCAATACAATTAGCAAATTATTTTTATTAGCAATAATAGATAGGACATTAATTCGTCATGCAAGAACAATATCGCCCCGATGAGATTGAAGCCAAAGTTCAACAACATTGGCAAGAAAATAAAACATTCCATGTTACCGAAGATCCCTCAAAAGAAAAGTATTACTGCTTATCAATGTTACCTTACCCATCAGGGCGGTTACACCTTGGTCATGTTCGAAACTATACTATCGGTGATACTATTTCACGCTATCAACGTTTAAATGGCAAAAATGTTTTACAACCTATTGGTTGGGATGCTTTCGGTTTACCGGCAGAAGGTGCGGCAGTGAAAAATAACACTGCACCGGCTAAATGGACCTATGAAAATATTGCTTACATGAAAAAGCAACTACAGTTATTAGGGTTTGGTTATGATTGGGATCGCGAAGTGACAACCTGCCGTCCTGAATACTACAAATGGGAACAGTGGTTTTTTACTAAACTATTTGAAAAAGGTTTAGTCTATAAAAAAACATCCGCTGTTAACTGGTGTCCGAACGATCAGACCGTCCTTGCTAATGAACAGGTGGTTGAAGGTTGCTGTTGGCGCTGTAATACCCCCGTTGAACGCAAAGAGATCCCACAATGGTTTATTAAAATTACTAATTATGCCGAAGAGTTACTTAACGATTTAGATACATTAGAAAACTGGCCAGAACAAGTTAAAACCATGCAACGTAACTGGATTGGCCGCTCTGAAGGTGTAGAGTTTGATTTTGCGGTTGAAAACTATGCTGATAAGTTACGAGTTTATACTACGCGGCCAGATACATTAATGGGTGTGAGTTTTGTGTCTGTTGCGGCCGAACACCCACTAGCGCAATTAGCAGCCCAAAATAACACCAAAATTGCTGAATTTATTGCTGAATGCAAAAATACTAAAACTGCCGAAGCCGATATGGCGACCATGGAAAAGAAAGGCATGGCGACAGGATTTTTTGCTATTCATCCATTAACAGGCGATAAAGTTCCAGTTTGGATTGCTAATTTTGTTTTAATCGAATATGGAACCGGTGCAGTAATGGCAGTACCTGGCCATGATGAACGCGATTATGAGTTTGCAAGTAAATATAATTTGCCAATTAAACCGGTAATTTTAGATCAAGATGGCAATGCGCCGGATCTTTCCGAAAATGCGTATACTCAACATGGTATATTGTTTAATTCGGGTGAGTTTAATGGCCTTGATTTTGAACAAGCGTTTAATGCTATTGCCGATAAACTCATAGCGTTAGGTATTGGTGAACGTAAAGTTAATTACCGCCTACGTGATTGGGGGGTTTCTCGCCAACGTTATTGGGGTGCACCAATTCCAATGGTGACACTTGAAGATGGCACCACAATTCCTACACCAGAAGATCAGCTGCCAGTTATTTTACCAGAAAATGTTGAAATGAACGGTATTACCAGTCCAATTAAAGCCGATCCTAATTGGGCAAAAACCACGGTAAATGGACAACCAGCATTGCGTGAAACGGATACCTTTGATACGTTTATGGAATCATCTTGGTATTATGCTCGTTATACTTGCCCACATTATGACAAAGGCATGTTGGACGAAAAAGCTGCCAATTATTGGTTGCCAGTCGATCAATATGTAGGGGGTATTGAACATGCCATTATGCATTTACTTTATTTTAGATTCTTCCATAAGTTAATGCGTGATTTTGGTCTAGTATCATCAGATGAACCGGCTAAGCGTTTGCTTTGCCAAGGTATGGTGTTAGCTGATGCGTTTTATTATACCAGCCCAACCAATGAACGTATTTGGGTATCGCCAACTGAGGTCACAATCGAACGTGATGAAAAAGGTCGTATTGTGAAAGCGGTAGATAGCAAAGGTAATGAGCTGGTGCATGCCGGTATGACTAAAATGTCTAAATCAAAAAATAACGGTATTGATCCGCAAGAAATGGTCGAAAAATATGGCGCCGATACTGTACGTTTGTTTATGATGTTTGCCTCACCGGCTGAGATGACCCTTGAATGGCAAGAGTCTGGCGTTGAAGGTGCCAATCGCTTTATAAAACGTGTTTGGCGTTTAGTTTATGAACACGCACAAAAAGGCAGTGTGGATAAACTTGACGTTAATGCTTTAAATGCCGATCAAAAAGCATTAAGACGTGAATTACATAAGACAATTGCTAAGGTCAGTGATGATATTGGTCGTCGTCAAACCTTCAATACTGCTATCGCTGCGGTAATGGAGTTTATGAATCGTTTGCAAAAAGCACCACAAGAATCAGCACAAGACCATGCGCTTATGGATGAAGCTTTAAATGCGATTGTTCGTTTACTTTACCCAATGATGCCTCATGCTTGTTTTGTCATGTGGCAAGCTTTAGGTCATAGTGAAACAATTGATAATACAACATGGCCTATAGCTGAAGAGTCAGCCATGGTCGAAGATGAAAAACTGATTGTTGTGCAAATTAATGGTAAAGTACGTGGTAAGTTTACCGTTCCTGCTGATGCTGATCAAGATTTGGTATTGGCGCAAGCAAAACAAGAACCGAATATCCAAAAATACTTAGCGGACGTTACTATTCGTAAAGTTATTTATGTGCCGGGTAAATTATTAAATCTTGTTGTTGGTTGATACTGTTAAAATTAAAACATGGGTGGTAATACTTATGAAAAAATATATAGCCTTATTTATGCTAATGGCAGTATCACTGACGGGTTGTGGTTTTCATCTACAAAATGAAACTGAAATACCGGCACGATTTAAAACAATGGCTTATATCAGTTATGATCCTTATGGACAGCTTTCAAGAAATATTAAAGAGTTATTAAAGGATAATAAAGTTACATTAGCTAACAATGATGTATCACACAATTATCCCTCTTTAAATATTATAAGAGAGTCCATTGATCGTAGTACGATATCTATTTACCAAGATGGTAAGGCGGCGGAATATCAATTAGTCTTAAATGTTGACGCTCAAGTTATTGTTGCGAGTGAAAAGGTATACCCAATTAGTGTTCGTATTTTCCGTACATTTTTTGATAACCCAACAGCAGCACTTGCTAAAACAACCGAGCAAGATTTAATTGAAGATGAAATGTATAAACAAGCCGCTAAGCAAATTATTCGTAAATTGAAATCGGTTGATGCTGTTAATTAACTTTTTGACATGATTAAAATCAACGCAGACCAAATTACGACAAAATTAGGATCGCCCTATTATTTACTATTAGGCAACGATCCTTATTTACAATATTATAGCCAATCGCAGCTAAAAACCGCTTTTAAACAAGCTGGCTTTAATGAACAACTGACATTTAACATAGATAATCAAACTGATTGGCAGCCTATCTATGATAGTTGTCATGCAATGAATCTGTTTTCAACCAATACGCTTATTTTTTTAGATTTTGGTGAAAACACAATCAATGCAGCGGCGAGTTCAAAGCTGAATAGTTTAAGTGAAATACTCAATCCTGATATTGCATTAATTATCAGTTTAACCAAAATTACTAAAACTCAAGAAAATGCAGTTTGGTATAAAAAATTATCCGATAACTTAGTCGTCGTCAATTGTACTACGCCTGACACAGCTTTATTACCACAATGGATTAAAAATCATCTTCAACAAAAGCAAATAGTGGTTGAACCTGAAGCTATCGATCTTCTTTGTTATTATTACGAAGGAAATTTACTGGCATTAACGCAAATTATTGAACAATTAAAGTTATTATATACAAATCAAACAATAACTTATGATCAGGTTGAAAGTAATATTAATGATTCAGCCATATTTACCCCATATCACTGGATTGATGCAATGGTTGCTCACAAAACAAAGCGAGCAACCCACATTTTACAGCAATTAAAAATGAATGATTTTGAACCATTAATATTACTCCGAATTATTCAACGTGAGCTGATTTTGATCATCAATCTAAAAAAAGGCTTATCATCAAAACCGTTAAAACAAATTTTTGATGAATATAAAATTTGGCAAAATAAAAGAGCAATGTATACCAATTATTTAAATCGTAATGATATTAAAGATCTATTTTCAACGCTAGCTCTACTTACTGAAATCGAAATCAGCTTGAAACATGATAATCAACTACGAGTGTGGGATGCGCTATCGGCTTTAACAATGCAATTTATGGGATTAAATAAATGTTAACAGCATTGTTCGGCGGCACTTTTGATCCAATTCATTATGGGCATATTTACCCAGCAATTGCGCTCGCAAAAGAGGTTGGCTTAACGAAAATTAGTTTATTACCCAACCATATTCCCCCGCATAAACCGCAACCTGAGGCAACGATAGCACAGCGCCTAGCTATGTTAAATTTAGCCATAAGCGATATACCGTTATTTTCAATTGATACCAGAGAATTACTACCACAAAATTTAACCCGACCGTCCTACACTATCGAAACACTGCAACAGTGGCGTCACCAACATGGTGATCAGTCTGGTCTAGCCTTTATCATGGGACAAGATTCTTTAATAAATTTACCCACCTGGAAAGATTGGAAAATACTACTTAATTACTGTCATTTACTTATTTGTAGACGTCCAGGTTATACCGAAAAAACGACTGACAATGAACTTCAAGCGTTTATCACTCAACATCAAACAACCAATATTGACGATTTGCATGATTTTCCAGCTGGTTACATCTATTTTGCACATACCCCTTTAGAAAATATATCTGCGACAGAAATTCGACAAAATATTCATAATCAACAAAGTTGTAAAAATTTATTACCCCCCAAAGTATGGCGTTATATTTGTGAGCAAGGGCTTTATAATGCAAAGAAAAATTAGAAAGGTCTTTACTTCTGTCAGTTTTTTCGGCATTATTTTGCCGCTGTCTTTATATATTATAAATTCAGTGATTTTATAGCTTATACTCAATGTCAATTAATCTATATGCACAAAAGTCGATAACAGCAATTTTGAAAAAGTTTTTAGTTGTCACGTTATCCCCAGATGATATGGGAATAAATGGATGATGATATGAGTATATTTAATTTGTATTTATTAATAAGAGGCCCCAATGGCAAAAGAAGATAACATTGAAATGCAAGGTACCATACTTGATACTCTTCCAAACACGATGTTCCGTGTTGAACTTGAAAATGGTCATGTCGTTACTGCACATATTTCTGGTAAAATGCGCAAAAATTATATTCGTATTTTAACTGGTGATAAAGTTACCGTTGAAATGACACCTTACGATCTATCTAAAGCACGTATCATATTCCGTAGTCGCTAATATCGTTATCATCAGAATTGTTATTTAATCATTATTAAATCTAAAACGGTTTATTCTCTTTTTTAATAAAATTCCGTCGACTTGTGTCGACGGAAAAAAGAGCTTTAATACTATTATGCTAATTAATTTACTTGTGAAAAATCCATTTCTGAATAGTTAACCCATTTGGTCTTTTTCACAATTTTGTAGCCCAAATAGATTACCAAAAATAGTGGTAAACCGACATATGTTGCTATTACGCCATTCCAATCAATAGTATCTTGTAAGAATGCTTCATAATTTTGACCTAGTGTAATAATCAAACATAGGACAAAAGCAAATATTGGACCAAATGGAAAACAGCTTGAACGATAAGGTAACTTATTGATATCTAATCCTTGTGCAATATAACCTTTTCTAAAACGGTAGTGACTAATTGCAATACCAAGCCAAGCTATAAAACCTGTCATCCCAGACATATTAAGCAACCATAAATAAACTTCTTGATCTTTATACATCGAAGTTAAAAAACATAGCATAGCAATAATTGTTGTTGCGATAAGTGCAAATCTAGGTACCCCTGATGAAGATAGCCTTGAAAAGATTTTAGGGGCTTTCCCCTCTTTAGCCAATGCATAAAGCATCCGTGTTGAGGCATATAAACCGGAATTACCCGCCGATAATACCGATGTTAAAATAACCGCATTCATAATTGCCGCAGCGGATAATAGTCCTGCATGCTGAAAAACTAAGGTAAATGGGCTGACACTGATGTCGGTTTCTTCATTACGTAATAAATTTGGATCCGTATAAGGAATGATTAAGCTAATGACCAAAATAGCAAAAATATAAAACAGTAAAATTCGCCAAAAAACTTGCTTCATCGCTTTTGGAATATTTTTTTCTGGATCTTTTGACTCTCCAGCCGCTATGCCGATTAACTCCGTACCTTGGAATGAGAAGCCAACAACCATCGCAACCCCTATCATCGAGGAAAAACCACCAACGAAAGGAGCATCACCAATAGTCCAATTTTGCCAACCTGCATTTTCACTCCCCTTTAAAATGCCAACAATCATCAACAAACCAATCACAATAAACACGATAACAGTGACAACTTTAATTAATGAGAACCAAAACTCGGCTTCACCAAATCCTTTTACAGAAATATAGTTTAAACAAAAGATGATGCTTAAAAACAGCAAGCTCCAAAGCCAACTATAACTACCTGCATCAAACCAATAAGAGATAACAAGCTGAGCAGCAACTAAATCTACTGCAACAGTAATTGCCCAGTTATACCAATAATTCCATCCAATTGCGAAACCAAAAGCCTCATCAACATAACGAGCGCCATAAGTAGCAAAGGTTCCTGACACCGGCAAATACGCCGCTAGTTCACCAAGACTGGTCATTAAAAAGTACACCATAATACCAATGATAGCATACGAAAGTAATGCACCACCGGGACCCGCTTGAGCAACCGTTGCGCCTGAAGCAACAAAAAGCCCTGTACCAATTGAACCGCCAATAGCAATCATGGCTAAATGCCGAGATTTTAAGTCCCGTTTTAATTTATTATTCATAACAATATTCTTCTGTTTAAAAAGATTAAAAAAGACAATAAGAAAAATTCAGTTAATAGTGTAATACCGCAATCCTAACAACAATTAACTAAAGATTAATCTAATTAATATGGTCATTTATCATTAAATAATGAAATGCGATGAAGTTTATCAAAAAAAAAACGACGCGAGATAAATAATTCTAATAATAAAACTCGTTTATTAAATATTAGCAATAGTTAAACGCTAGTTAACTGTTCTAATTGAGTTAAATAATTTAAAGCTTGTACACGATTGTTGCCACACATCTCAATACAAGGCTTTAACCGACCACAAACTTTTGGTCTTGATGACTGTCCAAATAAGTCACATTGAAAATTAGCATTTAAATGAATGCATGCAACTCCAGCGGGTTTACCATTTGGCATACCAGGAATCATTGACGAAATTGAAGGCGCAATACAACAAGCACCACAGTTTTTTCGACATTGAAATAAGCTATCCGTTGTTTTTTTCATAATTTGACATTAATCGGTAAATTTTGTTGGTGACAATAGCAAGATAGCGCTAAAATAGCGAGCTAATTTTCAACTCTATTTTTAATAATCACGAAGAAGATATTATGGCTAAAGCAAATGAAATAAAACGTGGCGATGCAGTCACTTATAACGGTAAATTATTATTGGTTAAAGATATTGATGTTCAAAGCCCTAGTGCACGTGGCGCTAGTACACTTTATAAAATGCGATTTACTGATGTAAAAACTGGCGGTAAAGTCGAAGAACGTTTTAAAGGTGATGATATTATCGAAACCATTGAATTAATTCGTCGTCCGGTTAGTTTTTCATATATCGATGGTGATGAGTATGTCTTTATGGATAATGAAGATTACACGCCGTTTATCTTCAAAAAAGCGCAAATCGAAGAAGAGCTATTATTTATTCCTGAAGGGGGAATGAACGGTATTCAAGTGCTAATGGCTGATGGCGAGGTAGTTGCATTAGAGTTACCGCAAACGGTTGATTTAGAAATCATTGAAACTTCACCTAGCATCAAAGGTGCGTCTGCCAGTGCACGCACAAAACCGGCAACCTTATCAACTGGCTTAGTTATTCAGGTTCCAGAATACATTGATAACAACGAAAAAGTGAAAATTCATATTGCAGAACGCCGTTATATGAGCCGAGCTGAATAATCTATAAAATCGTGATGAATACATATAATCAAAATAAATTACATAAACGGTTACGTCGTCTAACTGGAGAAGCCATTGCCGACTTCAATATGATTGAAGATGGTGATCGGATTATGGTTTGCTTATCAGGTGGTAAAGATAGCTATACGCTACTCGATATTTTATTAAATTTGAAAATCAGTGCCCCGATCAATTTTGAACTAATTGCCGTCAATTTAGATCAAAAACAACCCGGTTTTCCTGAACATGTTTTGCCGCAGTACTTAGAGTCATTAGGTATTGAGTATAAAATTGTTCAAGAAAATACTTATGGTATCGTAAAAGAAAAAATTCCTGAAGGCAAAACAACGTGTTCACTTTGTTCTCGTTTGCGTCGTGGTATTTTATACCGCACCGCAACAGAGCTTGGCGCAACGAAAATTGCGTTAGGTCATCACCGCGATGATATTCTAGAAACGTTATTTTTAAATATGTTTTATGGTGGCAAACTTAAAGCAATGCCACCCAAATTGGTTAATGACTCAGGCGAGCATATTATTATTCGACCGCTTGCTTACTGCAAAGAAAAGGATATTGCAAAATATGCTGAAATTAAGCAATTTCCAATCATTCCATGTAATCTTTGTGGTTCACAACCTAATTTACAACGTCAAGTGATTAAAGAGATGCTAAACGATTGGGATAAAAAGTTTCCTGGTCGTATAGAAACCATGTTTAGAGCCACGCAAAATATTACGCTTTCACATTTATGTGATACTAACCTTTATGATTTTAAAGGTATCAAAAAAGGGGATATTGATGTCAATGGTGGCGACATGGCGTTTGATCGCGAAGATCTCCCCTCAGTAGTTGGATTTGATCCATCTGACCTTGAGGATCAAGACTTAATTCTTTGGAAAGAAGCAAACTAAATATTACGTCATTATCTACTTTTAAATAACCATTTATCGGCGAATGAGTAAACTCGCCGATAATCTTTCCCCTCATTAATTTTAGAGTTCGACACTCATCATCCCTTACAAATTTTGATCTTCCTCACGAATTAACAAAAAATTAATTAATTTTATTGTGGAATTCAAGTCATTTCAATAAAATTGGAACGTTCCAATTTTAAATGCTTTATATCACCAAATAAAATGACAACAATTTGAATCATTGAATTATAGGAGAACAATGTGAAACTACAGTTTTTGGGTACAGCAGCCTCGGAAGGTATCCCAAATCCTTTTTGTAAATGTGAAATCTGCGAGAAAACCCGCATACAAAAAGGTAAAAATATCAGGAGCCGAAGCTCCGTTATCATTGATGACATCATGCAAATTGACTTTGCACCCGAATTTAGTTACCAAGTTATGCGAGAAAATATTGATGTAACTAAAATTAAAGATTTGTTATTTACGCATACTCATCCAGACCATTTTAATGTCGGTGATCTATTTAGCCGTATGGTAGATTATGGCTTTAACATTGATCACCCGCTTTATATCTACGGCAATGATATCGCAATAAATGGGTGCTTACATGTGCTACCAGGTTACAGCCCTGAACGCTTTGTGTTTAATTTATTGGTCCCTTATCAGACTATTACCAGTTCTGCTGGCTATCATGTGACGCCTTTACTATCGAATCATGCAAAATGGGAATTTTGTTTTATCTACTTAATTGAAAAAGAGGGGAAAACTATTCTTCATGGTCATGATTCTGGCTATTTTCCTGAACTCACTTGGCAATGGCTCAAAAACAGCGGCAAAAAAATTGATTTAGCGATCTTTGAATGTACCTATGGCTATAAACAAGACGACCGCACCAATAATCATATGAGCATTGAAACTGTGATCGCCGCACAACAACGCATGATTAGTGAAAATATTTTTCATAATAAAACACAACTAATAACGTCGCATCATTCACATAGTAGTGGCTTTATGCACGATGAATTAGTGGAAATATTCAAACCTCATAATATAGAAGTCGCTTATGACGGCTTAATAAAAACAATTTAACACGGAGTTTTTTATGTTTAAAATACCACGTCTACTGGTAATGATGTTTTTACAATATTTTGTGCAAGGTGCATGGAATATGGTTATTGGGGCAGTCCTCGCTGCTTATGGATTAAAAGAGATTGTTGGATCAACTTACTCTGTATTAGGTATCGCAACCATCATTTCACCGTTATTTATTGGCATGATTGCGGATAGATTTATTGCATCACAAAAAGTGATGGGCATATTGCATATTCTCAATGCCGTTGTATTATTCTTGATTCCTAACTTTGTTGAAAACGGCAATATTGCTGGTTTTTTAATCATGATTTTCATCGTTGGTTTATTATTCTATCCAACAACAGCTTTAGCCAATAGCGTTAGCTTTAGACATATAGATGGTGTACGTTGGTTCCCAATTATTCGTGTATTTGGTACTATCGGCTTTATGATTGTAGGGTTGATTCTTGGTTACACAGGTTTTTCTAGTTCTATCAATTCATTTTTACTTGCTTCAGGTGCATCTGTTGTTTATGGCATTTATTGCTTCACACTACCTAATACACCACCAAGCAGCAAAAATAAAAAATTCTCTTTGCGCGATGCGATGTGTTTAGATGCATTATCACTTTTTAAAGATAAATACTTTACTATTTTTATGTTGTCCACTTTTATCTTAATGATAACTAAAACAGCTTATAGTGCTTATTTACCGGTTTATCTACCTGTTTTAGGATTAGAACCTGCATCAATGATGCAAATAGCTATCGCCACTGAAGTCTTATTTATGTTCCTTCTATCTTTCTTATTAGGTCGTTTTGGTTTCAAAAAAATCATTTTATTTGGCGCAATATGCTGGGTTATTCGTAGTTTAATGTTATCGTTAGCCGCCACTGCTGATGGTAGTACGATGTTCTTTTATATTATTGGCACATTACTTTTACAAGGTGTTTGTTGGGACTTCTTCTTTACCGCTGGTGATATTTATGTAGATAAAAAAGCAGGACCAGAAATCAAAGCACAAGCGCAAGGCTTACGTTTTATTGTTTCTAACGGCTTTGGCGTATTTATGGCCGCATCAGTTTGTGGATTTATCAACAATCGCGTAGTTACCGAAAAAACGCTGCCAAATGCTGGGCCACAATGGCAAGAATTTTGGATCTATCCTGCTGTAGTGGCAGCGATTGTTGCGATTGGTTTTTGGTTATTGTTCAAAGATAAAGATGTAATAATGGCACCGAAAGAAAAATCAAAATAATCTGATTTTAATTATCAAATCAAACAATATTGTTAGTGTGTTTATCATTAGCAATATTGTTTTTTTATCTCATCATTAATCAAATCAATAACTTGTTTTGAATCGTATTGTTTAGCCATCCACTTTGATAAATAATTACCTATGATGTTTTCAACACACCTTAAATTCACAGCCTTACCTTTTATACTATTTTCACGTATACCGTTAGCGTACTGCTGCTTAGCCACAGTGAGCCACGGATAGCTATTGATAATGCGTTGATTTTGAAAAATAGAGTTTTGTGCCGTTGCCCCACCCAACAACGCAATCTGTTCGCTAATTTCTGGCGAATATAGCCACTCAAAAAAAGATTTTATAGCCGCATCTTTTTGACTATACTTTGATACGCCTAAAGAACCACCACCAAATAAAGGCTTATTACCCGGCACTTTAGCATACCCCACCAACGGCAAAATGTTACGATGATTTATACAACTAAACAAATTCATATAAACAATTAGCATCGCTAACTTGCCTTGTTCAAATAATTTCACTGAATCTTGCCACCAAGTGGCATTAATATTTTTGGCTAGTTTAATAAAAGAGTGTAATTGAGTTAACGTTGTAAGTGCTATAGCAGTATCGAGCTGAGGTTGGGGTTGATTAAATAATTTTCCACCCTGTGCATAATAGCGGACTAAAAATTCGGAAGCGATGAGTTCATCATTACCTGAGGTAAAACAACTACCAAACTCTACTTGTGACTCCCCATTTTGCTGTCGATTAAAAAAAGCCGATATTTGATTAAAATCAGCAAAATTTGCCGGTACATCAAGTTGTTGACGAAACTGCTCAAAATAAGCGCGTTTAATTAACGGATCATCAAAAAGATCTTTACGATAAAACAGCATTTGTACACTTGGATCGAACGGCAAAGCATAAGCGATATTATTCACATAACTAAAACGGTCTATTATTTCAGGCGTATAGCGTGTAAAGATATTGGATAAATCAATTTGCAGTTCAGATAGCGGTTTAAATATTGAAGGGGCAAACCAAGGCAAACCCGCCATATCAATCCGAATAATATCCAGATATTGATGATGTTCTATATGATTAAGTATGTGATAAATCTCATCAAAAGGCTTAACTATTAAATTAACATTAATACCACTTATTTTGCTAAAGTGAGGTAATAATTTGACTACGGCTTGGGTTGACGGGCTGGGAAGGATTAAAAAATTAACTGTATCACCATCGTTAGTCTTGTCGTGGGGCAATGAATCAGGAAGTAAGGTAAATCCTTTATTTTCAGGTAAAGTAACTCGCTGGTCCTCAATTAAGTTGGCAATTTGCCGACTTAATATCCCATAATTCATATGATATTGATAAAAATGGTTTTCATAAAAAAAACTATGATTTGTTAATGTATAAATGGGTGGGCAAGATTGTAAACTTCCGAAATAATTAGCATTACGAACAAAATGTGCGCGCTCCATATCCATGGTAATGATGGCATCGTACTCTACTTGCTCATTTGCAAAAAAATTGAATGATAAATTATAGGTACTATTTGAAGGCATTGAAGTAATGCAATTTATCTCGACACGATAATTTTGTTGCTTAAAGGTTTGCTCTAACCCTTTTTTAAAAGATTGTGAATGAGTATGTTGATCAGAATTACTAAATAAACCAATATGCCGATAATTATTTTTTATCATTTCGCAGGCAATATCATGCCCAGCTTTTTCAAAATCTAATGATATGAATTTCAGCGCAGATTTTGGTTTACGGTAAACAAAAATAATTTTTTCTTTATCTACTTTTAGCGTTTGGTAATAACTTTGTGCGCTGTCTAAAGCGCTGACCACAATCACCGCATAATCGCGTTTTACAGCAATTTCTTGAATGAGTTGTAATTCAAACTCTTTTGAATCATAGGTTAAATATAAGGTTAATCCATAACCTAATCGATTTAAATAACTAAAAAGCCCATCATATAAATCGGCGTACTGTTCAGCGGTAATATTGGGTAACAAGACCGAAATCGTTTTGGTCGTTCCTTGTTTTAAAAATTTTGCTTGTAAGTTTAGTTGATACCCTAATGCTTGAGCGGCTTGCTCAACAAGTTTAATTTTTTTGACACTGACATTACCGCGACCATTTAGTACATTTGACACCGTACCATGTGATACACCCGCCATCTTAGCGATATCTTTAATCGTTGCCATTGATATTAAACTCCATAAATAACCGGTAATAACCCACTCAACTTAACTAACTATATGGTAACGTGTTGATATTAAAATCTTATTTGAACCTTAGATCATCACTCTATTTAATATAAGTTTGTTGAACCTTTATCAAACTTGCAAATGAAGCCTAACTAGTAGGTTAGTTTTAATAAGATATCAAGCATCATTGTTTTTTGATATCAAACTCGCTTATTAACCAATATTAAACCTTCAATTTAACCATTTATTCCAGCTCTGTTTTACTATTGCTCTTTCCTGTGTAAAACAAGAATTATCAACCGTACCGGGTAAAACTTGTAAGGCTAAACGATGAATTTCGTTACGCATATCGATATAAGCTTTTGTCAATTGCTGCGCTTGCTCATTATCCATAATTTGATATTTTGCAGCCAACTCTAAAATACGCACATTATCACTCCATTGCGTCATTTTAGGTTGTTGATGAGCATAATTAAGTACCAAAAACTGAGACAAAAATTCAATATCGCCAATTCCACCTTCATCAATTTTTAAATTAAATAAGTCTGATTGTGTGGAGCCTAAATGGCTTCTCATCTTTTCGCGCATCTCTCTTACTTCAGTTTTTAATCGATTTTCATCTCGAGGTTGGCTTAATATACTATGACGAATCTGATTAAAGCGATCAATGAGTGCGGATTCGCCATAAACAGCTCTTGCTCGAACCAAAGCTTGGTGTTCCCATGTCCATGCTTCATTCATCTGATAATCTTCAAATGAATCTAAACTGCACGCTAATAGTCCAGCATCACCTTGTGGTCGCAAGCGGACATCAACTTCATAAAGAATACCAAAGCTGGTTCGTACATTAAATAGGTGAATTATTCGTTGTACTAGTCGTAAGTAAAATTGACGACTATCGATCTGCTTATCGCCATTGGTCATGCTATGAACGGGGCAATCATGTAAAAAAACTAAATCTAAATCAGAGCCATAACCCAGTTCCCATCCACCTAATTTACCATAAGCAATCACAACTAACCCTTTTTGATTATCCTCTAAATGTTCAGGTTTACCATAACGACCCACCATCTGATTCCAGGCCATTTGAACAACAAAATCAAGGAGCGATTCTGCAACATAGGTTAAATGATCGCTGACTTTCATGGTCGATAATACATGCTCAACATCAGCCGCCGCGATATGCAGCAGTTGCATCTGTTTAAACTGCCGTAGTGCTTCAAGTTGTTGTTCTTCATCATCCGATAAAATACGTAATAGGTATTGGTAGAGCTGATTTTTATACTCTTGTGGCGCAAGTGTTTGATACAATGAATTAATATCAATTAGTTCATCAAGCAAAATTGGATAATGTGCAAGCTGATCGCTAATCATAGGCGATGCACTGCATAATCGAATTAATTGTTTTAATGCTGTTGGATATTCTAATAACAGTTCTAAATAGGTGGTACGGCTTACAATATTTACCAATAATGGCAAAATACGTGATAATACCATCAAGCTATGACTATCATTACAGCAAGCATCAAGTAAGCGTGGCATGAGTTGATCGAGTATTTCTCGTCCACGTACGCCGATAGTACGTTTACCAATATCATTACGGAATTGTAAAAGTAATTGGTAGAGCTGATTAGCTTTCTCATCTGAATAATCAGGTAATAGTGCTTGCACATCACTCAATTGCAAATCAGGCACCCATAATTCATCAAATTGGTCATTATAAGGTTTAGTTTTAGTTGAGGATTCATTGTCATCCTCACCAATTAATTCATTAAATATTTGACGATTCGCCTGCATTCGAACAAATAATTCCGTTTCAAATTCTTGCCAAGTGCCAAACCCCATAGACAATGATAACCGAGCTTTATTTAATTCATCGTCGGGAAGTGTTTGTGTTTGTTCATCATTGATTGCTTGCAATACATTTTCACAACGACGTAAAAATAGGTAGTTTTCACGTAAAATTGAGACTTCCTGATAATTCAATAACTGTTCATGTTCAATGACTTGTAGTGCGGTTAACAGTGAGCGAGTCTGTAATCCAACAACTCGCCCACCACGAATAAGTTGAAAAACTTGTACAATAAATTCAATTTCACGAATGCCACCTGCACCCAATTTGATATTATTTTTTAAACCTCGACGACGAACCTCGCGTTCAATCATACTTTTCATGTTGCGCAATGATTGTAATACACTAAAATCAATATAACGACGATAAACAAATGGCTTGAGAAGTTGATATAGTTCAACAGTATAATGATCTTGTTGATTACCCAGCACTTTTGCTTTCACCATCGCATAACGTTCCCAATCACGACCTTGTTCTTGATAATAGTCTTCCATCGACGAAAAACTCAAAACAAGCGGGCCACCATCGCCTAAAGGACGTAAGCGCATATCAACTCGGTAGACAAAACCATCTTCGGTAACTTGATCTAACGCTCTAATTAAACGTTGTCCCAAACGCGTAAAAAACACAGCATTATCTAATTCGCGACGACCGCCTTGTGTTTGTCCATGTTCAGGATAAGTAAAAATAAGGTCAATATCAGATGAAAAATTAAGCTCTCCCCCTCCTAATTTTCCCATGCCCAGGATAAGTAAAGGTTGCGCTTGTCCTTGCAAATTACACGGCGTACCCCACTCTTTACAACTCAGTTCATAAAGCCAATCTCGCGCAGTGATGATAATCACCTCTGCCAAGTGAGTAAGTTGCAATAAAATTTGCTCATCGCTACTGGTTTGCGTTAATTGTGACCATTCAAGCCTCACTAAGATATAACGCCTAAATAATCTTAACGCTTTCATGAGCGTCAATTCATCAGATACCGACGCTAACTTTTGATTTAACCATTGTTGATAGTTACGTCTTTCATCAGTCTGAGGGGGATTGTTAACAATGTCTGTCAACCATTCTGGAAACCGATAAAAAGCATCAACGATAAAATCACTTTGAACCAAAATATCTAAATTAACGTGAACATCATTAGGATCACATTGAGTCAATTGTGAGATAATTTTCTGCTTTTTATCATTAAGGAGTGAAGTTAATTCTGACATATTATTAGCTCATATAAAATTTGGTTGATTGATAAGTTGACGCTGTTTAAAAAACAGTTTTACCGATACCCGAGTGACAAAACAACCTAACACGCACAAGATCAAAAGAAATAGGTACCACAAACCTATTTCTATGGTGTCTGATAGATATTCATTTGCGATTAATCCCATCAATTGGATTAATCCAAACATCAATGCTAACGTTAAACAACAAAGAATCAAAAAAGCCCATAAAGAACTCAAGATCAGTTTTTTTATTTCTAAATGGTTTTTTACAGCCGTAAAACCGTTACGTAAAGCAAAATAACCTAATGTATTTACTACAATTAGAAAAGTAAACAATATGCCAGTTCTAACCAAGTTAGCAAACAAAGACGTATAAAAAACGTTCTGCAGGTGAAAAAAACTAAATAACAAAGTTAAAAAATACCCATTAAATAGCACGATATACAATGATAAATGTAAATTTTTATTTTGCTGCCTGGTTAGGCAATAATGGGGATAAATAAGGTATTTTTTAAATAATTTCATGCCTAAATAAAACATCATTGCTATCACAACATAGCCAATTATCATCAATACGATAACCAAAATCCATGAGGTTAATATAGATGGTTTCGATGATGAACTTTGATTTAAGAGAGGAACAACATATTGATTTAGATAGTATTGACTAACCAGCGTTATCAATGTGATGACAATTGAAATAATGAAAATAAAACTAACATTACGCCAATGGATTTGATAAATAGCTTGTCGAGATAAAAGCAGCGTTGAGATAATAAAAATAAATAATAAATTGGGTAATTGAATTAAGAAATGCGTTAAAAGCACATTACCCACTACCCAATAAAACGATCTTTGCCCAATGGTTGGTGAAAAAAACAGGCTAATGTCAAAAAAACAAGAATAACCTGTTAGCAAAATAACGTTAATTAGCAGAAAAAATAATATCGTCAATAAAGGTAATTTAAAAAAATTAACGGGCATTTAATGTTCCATAATGATTTAAAACATATTGCTAAAACACTACCGGTTATTTTGAGCTAATAACATTAACTTCAATTTAGTATTTACCTCACGATAAGCAAAATCGCTTACTGATTTAATCGATTGTAACGCATGCTGCCATTGATTGAATTCAGGTTCAATGAAAACACCCTTTTCTAATAAAGCTTGTTGAACTTGTTGTAATGTGTGTTGATAAAAGTTGAGATCGTTATTAGCTAAGGCATACTCTTCATTTTGTTGCCAGAATTTTAAAATATCAGGTAAGCTTTGTTGACAACTTAAATTAATTTCACTGTGGTTAATTGGTTGATTTTTTAATAATCGATAACCTCTTGCTGCTTTGCTTTGCGAAAAAAGGTGCAAATCAAACCGAGCTAATTCAATAGCAAAATTAATCAAATCTTGCTTATTACCCTGTTTTATCTCTAATTCAACTTCTTGGATGGGTAATTTTGTTCCATTCGACTCGATTTCACCTTGGTCTAAAGCTACTTCTATTTCGCTATTAGCAAATAAAATTAACCAAGCTTGGCGTTTAAAATTGGTGCTAAATAAAGGTTTAAGATGATTTTGTAGTTGGTTAATATCGCAATCTTTTGGTAGTGCAGCTTTAGGCAAAGCCGTTATATCAAGGTGTGGGCTGGGTAAATCAATATTGTATTCAGCGCGTTGATGCAAACCCGCTATTGATTGAGAATCACGCTTAAGAGTCATTTCACAATGTTGATTTGAACCTTGTTCACTTACTCTGACTCTTAATCCACAGCCATTATTACGCAAATAATAGTCTGGAGTATCATAATAAGTGTTTAATAAGATTAATTGTGAAATTCTTGGCTGCGTTTGCCCACTATCTATATACTCAGCAGCATCACAATTCACCCACTGGTTTAAAAACAACGTTAGGTCAGCAATTTGGCGATTAGTTATTTCAAACTTCAATTCGATTTCGTTCATTAATCTATAGTCTATAATGATAATTTACACATATCATATACCGATTTAACTCAGAAATATAGGCACTCAAGGTGCCAACGAAAAGGTTTGTTTTTGTAGCTTATAAAGCTTAGCAAACAGTTGATTGTTATTCATTAATTGTTGATAACTACCTTGCTCGACAAGAGTACCTTTATCTAATACTATTATCTGATCTGCCGAAATGACGGTTTTTAAACGATGCGCAATCACAATTACCGTGCGATCTTTCACCAGTTCAGCAATAGCTTGCTGAATATAAACTTCATTTTCGGGATCAAGTGAAGCTGTTGCTTCATCAAGTAACACAATCGGCGCATTTTTTAATAAAGCTCTTGCTATTGAAATACGTTGTCTTTCACCACCAGAAAGCTTACTCCCATTTTCACCAATTAAAGTATTCCAACCATTCGGTAAGCGTGCAACTAACTCATCACAACGCGCTTTTTTTGCAGCTTGCATCACTTCTTCATCTGTCGCATTATGGCGACCAATACGGATATTATTTAAAATGGTATCATCAAATAACACAACATTTTGAAAAACAAACGACATATAACGCATCAAGGTTTCTGGATCGATGTCTTTGATATCAAATCCACTAATGCTAATTGTGCCACTATCGACATCCCAAAAACGCGCAATTAATTGTAATAACGTACTTTTACCACTGCCAGATGGACCGACTAATGCTGTCATTTTTCCTGAGGGTATAACGCAACTTAAATCGTGAATAACGGTTTTTTGATGATAGGAAAAATTAATATGATTAATATCAATTGTGAAATCATTTAAAACGACATCATCACGACCTTCCATAACTGATTCTTTATTAAGACTCTTCATACGCTCAATCGAAACCAACATATGAAACAGTTCAGGTAACAGCGTTAATACCGAAATTAAAGGGCTGTAAATTCGAGAACTAATGATCACAAATGCTAAAAAAGTAATGGGCGCTAAGCTACCTGAAACCATTAATTTTACCCCCACTAATACCACTACCCCCAGCCCTACTTGTAACATCATGATAGATAACGTGACAAATATACCGCCAATGCCTTCGAATTTAATCGATGCCCACATCATATTCTTTAATGCTTTATCCAGTTGTTGAAATTTTTCTCCACTGCGTCCAAAACCTTTAATAATTTTAATACCATCAAGATACTCTTGTACTTCATTCGACACCGCTAATTTTGATTCGATATGCTTATGGCTTAGTTTTTTTTCAATCAACTTACCGACAACTACAATCAGCAATGATAATGGTAATGTACACAGTATGGCTCCAGCCATTCGCCAGTCATAAAAAGCAAGTAAACTACAGGTAATTATGCTACTACATGAATAACCAATTAGTTGGGGGATAACGTGACTTAACATACTTTCAATCGTTGAGCAGTCACCCATGATATTGGTCGTCAATTCAGATAAATCCTTACGATTAAAAAAGCTTAGGGGCAGTTTTCGAATTTTTTCGGCGACTTCAATTCGAGTATTAGCGGCTTGTCCAAAAGCACTCGCGTAAGTTTTTTTATATTCTCGTTGATAACAATATAAAAATAACAAAGCGGCTAAAACGCCAAAGGCAACCATTATCCATAAATCATCTTTATTAATAGGCACATTATTGATTAATGGGTTTATCAGTAACACCATAACTTGCAATAAAATAATAAAAGGGAGCATTAATGTCAGATTAGAAATAGTGCAAGCAATCGTAGCTTGAATTAGATTTTTATTTCCCACATCTGATAGCATCAGTAAACGTTTAAACATCTCGCACCTCATTAACATGATTTATTTGCCTATCATTTGCTTCAACTGCCTGATTACTTTGTGGCATATCCCAATCTAATGTTTTTTGATAGTACTGCCACATCTTGTAATAGGTTGCGTGATTGTCAATTAGTGTTTGGTGCGCACCTTTTTCAACAATATGACCTTTATCTAAAACAATTATTTGGTCAGCATCTTTAATGGTAGAGAGCCGATGCGCAATCATAATGACTGTTTTATCTTTCATTAACGCTTTTAATGCTAGTTGAATCTTATATTCATTTTCAGGATCGGCAAATGCCGTCGCTTCATCCAAGATCAAAATAGGCGAATTTTTTAATAATGCTCTTGCAATAGCCAAACGTTGCATTTCACCCCCCGATAGATGTAAGCCTTGTGTACCAATAACTGAATTATAGCCATCCGGTAGCTTTTCAATAAAATCATGACATTGTGCCGCTTTCGCAGCAGCAATCACTTCATCAAGTGATGCATGAGGTTTGCCGATTCTGATATTGTCTAAAATGCGTTGTTTAAATAAAAAAACATCCTGAAAAACAAAACTGACTAACGATAACAAGTAATCACTGTTCATCTGCTTTAAATCAACACCACCAATAGTGATATGCCCACTGGTAGGATCAAAAAATCGTGGTATCAGTAAAGAAATGGTACTTTTACCACTGCCAGATAAACCAACTAAAGCTGTAGTTTGACCTTGTTTTGCAGTGAATGTTATATGACTGATTGCATTATTATTGACAGATTGGTCATCAATTTGATTGTTAGAGTAAGAAAAATTCACATCATTAAAACATATATCATAATGATCTGTTTTTAAACCTATTTTAGGCTCAGGCAACAAAGGTATATTCAATACCGCATCCATAGTTTGCACACTAGTTGCTGAATTTTGAAAATTCCTAGTAACATAAAGTAATTTAAAGAACGGTGCTGGTAACCCTAAAGAAAAAATCAAATAAAAAATAGCAGACAGTATAAAATGAGCGTAATTATCAGTATGCCCTAATAATAAAATAATGATTGGAATAATAAAAAGGTAAATATTATTTAATATCAATAAGAAAAAAGCCATGTGATATTTGAAACAATAGATAAATTTTAAGCAATATAACTGGTAAGCTTTAATTGACTGATAAAAGCGTTTAAATGAAAAAAAGGTTTGATTGAAGGCTTTAACAACAGTAATACCACGAATATATTCGACAGATGCATTACTCATTTCAATTAATCTTTTTTGAAACTCTTGTTGATGATGTTTAACATCTTGACGTTTATAACCACTGATTAACACAATATAGGCAAGCATTATAGGGAATAACGTCGCTAAACCTAATCGCCAATCAAAGACAGCTAAAATAATGAAAATCATAACAGGGGAAGCAAACGCCCCAACCATGTCGGGTAGTTGGTGAGCGATAAATTGTTCAATTTTTTCGATATCATCATCAACAATCTTACGTAATTCTCCACTCGAATGCGTGTAAAAAAAACCTAATGGTAATAGGGATAAGTATCTTACAAAATTATATTTTAAATGATAGAGAGTTTTGAAAGCCGCATAATGTGAAAAACATAATCCCAAAAAGTTTAATAAAATGGATACCGCTGCTGAAATAAAAGCTAACCAACCATAATTGATAATTAAATCATTATTTAACGCCGCACCACTACTGATACTCATTACTATTTCATAAATAATAAAATATATGGCGATAAACGGGATAAAAGAAACGGCTACACTAACAATTGAAAATAGACAAGCGAAAGTCATTAAAACCTTATAATTAAATGCTAACTCCCAAAGTCTTGAACTTGCAGTTTTATTACTGGACTTCATAAAATTAACCAACTTTCATTTAATAATAATAATCATTATCAATTATAAAAAATAAAATAACAATATTTTTTGTGCGTTTAGCTATTAAAAAATAACTATTACACCTGTAGATTAATTTTTATAAAGTACATCATGAGATCTTGCTTACAGAGGTGCAAGCAAGACATTAGTAGGGTTTATAACGCAGTCACTAAGCAAGTAAGAACAATTATGAAAGGTTAATTATTTTACAACTCTAAATGGATTAGTGGTTTTTTTATTGGTTGATTCAGGTTGTGTGTCACTATTTTTGGTCTGAGCATGATATTGAGGTTCATCTTCAAATCCCATCCCTACCCCATTTTCACGTGCATAAATAGCTTCAATAGCGGCCATTGGCACAACAATGTGTTGAGGAACACCAGAAAATCTAGCATTAAATTCAATTTGTTCATTAGACGCAAAATATTGACCAACTGAATGTGGCGCAATATTTAAGACTATCTGATTATTTTGGACAAATTCTTGAGGAACAATCACACCATAAATTGAAGTATTAACAACAATATATGGCGTTAGTTCATTATCAATAATCCAATCATAAAAAGCCCTAAATAAATAAGGGCGCCTTGGTGTCATTTGTTCAAGATCCATAAAAACTACCTATTTCAACAGTTTTATCAACGAGATAAAAATTTACTTAAGATCTTATCTTTTTTTCTTCTTCAGTTAATGAGTTAACAAAAGCTGGACGTTCAAAAATACGTGCCATATAAGCTAGATAATTCTTCTCAGCTACTTTTGGCAATTCAATACCAATCATTGGTAAACGCCATAGTAATGGGGCAAAATAACAATCACATAATGTGAAATCATCACTCATAAAATACGGTTTTTCTTTGAACATAACCGAAATGGAAACCAAATCATCAAGCAAATTTTTACGCGCAGTTTTTGCAGCTTGGCTATTAGGATCGGCAATGATGGTTTCATAAGCGCTATACCACTCTTTTTTAATGCGGTACATGGTTAAACGAGAATTTGCACGAACAATCGGATAAACAGGCATTAAAGGTGGATGAGGGAAGCGTTCATCAAGATATTCTAACGCAATATGAGGTTCATATAATGTTAGATCGCGATCAATCAAAGTTGGAATTGTACCATAGGGATTAAGATCTAGAAGTTCTTGAGGTAAATTATCTGCCGTTACAAACTCAATTTCAGCAGTTACCCCTTTTTCTGCCAGCACAAAACGAATTTGATGGCCGTAAATATCTGTTGTATCACAAAATAATGTCATTACAGAACGTTTATTAACAGCAACAACCATGTTCACTCCAAATATGCAAAATTAAAAAAAGTTTAGAATTTAACTATTCTAGCAAATTGGATAACAAATTTGTTAAAAAAAATTAATTTTCTTGTTATCTTTCTCTAAACAACAGCAATTTGACAAAAGTTTAAGAATAAATATACATCTTAAAACAAAGGTTTGAATTTAATTAACATAATAAAATAAAATAAAAACAATAAATTAATAAAATTAATGTTTTTTATCAATTAACAAAATTACATTTACCCGTCAGACTATGAATTAGCATCTAATTAAAATCCAAATAAAAAAACCCAGTCGAAACTGGGTTTTTGCAAACAATTTTGTAACCTTTGTACAAAAAATAATTAACGTTTGCTGAATTGTGGACGACGACGTGCTTTGCGTAGACCCACTTTTTTACGTTCAACTTGACGCGCATCACGAGTAACAAAGCCCGCTTGACGTAATGAAGAACGTAAAGTTTCATCATATTCCATTAATGCACGAGTAATACCGTGACGAATCGCACCCGCTTGACCTGAAATACCCCCACCTTTAACAGTGATGTAAAGATCAAGTTTGTCAGTCATTTCAACTAACTCTAAAGGTTGCATCACAACCATACGAGCAGTATCACGACCAAAGTATTGCTCTAATGAACGTTTATTAATAACGATATTTCCACTACCTGGTTTAATAAACACGCGAGCAGCAGAACTTTTGCGGCGACCTGTACCGTAATATTGATTATCAGCCATCTTCTATCCCCTTAAATATCTAATACTTGCGGTTGTTGTGCCGCATGATTGTGCTCATTACCAGCATAAACTTTTAGTTTACGGTACATTGCACGACCAAGAGGACCTTTCGGTAGCATGCCTTTGACAGCAATTTCGATGACTTGTTCAGGATGACGTTCAATCATTTCTTTAAAAGTCGCTTCTTTAAGTCCACCGATGTAGCCAGTATGACGATAATAGATCTTATCAGTGCGTTTTTTGCCTGTTACAGCAACTTTTTCTGCATTGATAACGATAATATAATCACCTGTATCAACATGTGGTGTATATTCTGCTTTGTGTTTACCACGCAAACGGCTTGCGATTTCAGTAGCTAAACGACCTAGCGTTTTACCTGCTGCATCAACAACATACCAGTCGCGTTTAACTGTTTCTGGTTTAGCTGAAAAAGTACTCATTCGTAATTATCCAATTTTTAATTAATCTCACGTTAATAAATCATTTGATTTATTTACACTTTTTGATTGTTGCTATTAACTAACTAACCCCTTCGAGTTGTTACATTAACTTTGACA
Organism: Gilliamella sp. B2824; assembly: GCF_026536245.1. Lineage (NCBI taxonomy): Bacteria > Pseudomonadati > Pseudomonadota > Gammaproteobacteria > Orbales > Orbaceae > Gilliamella > Gilliamella sp. B2824. The sequence continues at coordinate 159,619 of NZ_JAFNON010000002.1, forward strand.
ACCGAAAACAGTGTTGGGAAAAACACTGTTGTAACGTGGGTTGCAATATTATACAGAAATATAATAAAAGCGCTACATTTTAAATAAAAAATCATGGCATGCGAAAACACTTGCTGATAAACTCTAAGCGAACTATTAATAACGCATTAAAAATTAGATGGAAAATTTAATTCAACTTACCGATAAAGATTATATAAGCAAGGGGTTACACCGTAAATGCTATCATCACCCAGATGATCCGAATAAGTGCATCAAAGTCAATTATAATGACGGGGCAGAAGAAGAAACCAACCGCGAAATAGCCTATTATAAGCATCTTATTAAACGCCACATATCATGGGATGCGTTAGCACAATATTACGGTCCGGTAAACACCAATTATGGCCAAGGTCATGTGTTTGAACTCATTCGTGATTATAACGGTGAAATAGCGACTCCACTTGAAAAATATTTGTTGGATGAACAGCTAACCAAACAATATTTTGATGCATTAGTCATTTCGCTAAAAGCATTAAAAACAGCATTGTTAAATGATCGAATTATTACCATGACAATCAAAAGTAAAAATATTTTATTTCAACATTTATCACCAGAAGCAAATCGCTTAATTATTATTGATAACATTGGTAATTCGACATTGATTCCTATCGCTAATTATGTTTCTTATTTTGCTAGAGCCAAAATTGAACGCACTTGGCAACGGTTTTTAGCTTCATTAATCAGAGAAAACAAACACAATCAGTTAATCACTCAATTAGTTAACGAGGTGAATCAGTAAGGCGCAATGTTGCTACTGCACCTTTAATATTATCTTGTCTATTGTTAAGGGTGAATACGCCATGATGTAAATTAGATATACGATTAACGATGCTTAACCCAAGCCCTATTCCATTATGTTTTCTATCCATACGGAAAAAAGCTTGGGTCAGTTTTTCACTTTTTGACTCATCAATGCCCATCCCTTCATCGATAACCGAAATAACGATATCTTTGTCGTCCTTAAGGCAACTAACAGTGATGTTAGTATTTTCGGGGCTATATCGATGAGCGTTTTCAACTAAATTACGTACTAATAGACGAATTAACGTCGCATCACCATTAAACGTTACAGTATGGTCAATAACCTGCCACAAAACTAACTGATTTTTTTGCGAAGTTAATTCGCTTAACTCATCGGTTAATGGAATCATGACATCTTGATAAAAATTAATTTTTTGATATTGACCAATAGTAAATTTTTGACTGGCTCTAGCTAGCATCAATAATTGTTCAACTGTATTGACCAAACGATCAATTCGCTCAATTAATTCATGGCAATCAATGTGATGTTTAGTTTCTAATAATTCCAAATGGAGACGAATACCGGCTAAAGGTGTTCGCATTTCGTGAGCAACATCAGCGGTAAAAAGCCGCTCTTGTGATAACGTGTTATTCAATCTTAAAAATAGATTATTTAATACCGTAGTAATCGATTTGATCTCTCGCATATTACTAATTGGGGCAATGGGTTTAAGATTTTCCTCAGTACGTTGGTTAAGATCGTGCTCAAGAACTTCTAGTGGTTTTGTTATCCATTTAATTGCCTTATAAGCTAAAAATAATGTAACTAGCATCATCGAAAAAGCTGAACAAAACAAAGCAAAGATAGCTTCAAGTTCCTCATGTTCGACAACTTCGTCAATTTTATTTTGGCTTAAAGTTAAATTCACTAAAACATCAATCTGTTCTTTACTTTCATGCCATAACCAAAACACGGTGATGATTTGACAAATCAGCATAATAGCGCCCAAAGTAAAAAATAGATTCCAGCGAATTGTGTGACGAATTTTACTGATAGAATTTATGATCATAAAATTTTTTCTTAATTGATTGTGCATGGTTAATCGTCTTGAGTATTAAGCTGATAACCGTAACCTCTTACAGTACGTATTAAATTTTTACCCAGTTTATTTCGTAGCCCATGAATATAAACTTCCAGTACATTTGAACTCGGATCACTTTGCCAATCATACAAATCATTTTGCAACAGATCTCGATGGACTTTTTCACCGGCTTTTAACATTAATCGAGATAACACAATAAATTCCTTAGGGGTTAGCATCACTTCTTGATTAGACAAAATGGTCTTTTGTTGTTTTATATCAATGGTGATAGGACCATAACTAATAAGGTTTTCGGCAATTCCCTGATGCCGACGTATCAGCGCTCGAATGCGTGCTAATAATTCAGTCAAAGCAAAGGGTTTAATTAAGTAATCATCCGCACCAAGATCTAATCCTTGAACCCTATCTTCAATAGTATCTCGAGCGGTTAAAATCAATACAGGGATACTAATTTTATTTTTACGCCAGCGTGTTAAAAGCTCAAGTCCATCACAATCGGGCAAGCCAAGATCTAAAATAATCAAACTAAATTGTCCAAATAGTAAATGTTGTTCAGCTTGTTCCCCTGTTGCCGCCACTTCACAAACATAACCATTCGCGGTGATACCATCATACAACCCTTTTTGTAACAGATTATCGTCTTCAACAATTAATATTTTCATGATTTTTAAAACCTATCCACGAGCATTTTTACAAGAATTTAAGCTATCGAGTGATTGATTATACTCTTTAGTCTGAATAGCAAAAATGCCTAATAATAAATGAAACAAATTATCATGCGATAAAAGGTCCTGTTTTGCATGATTTTGTATACATGCTGTATTGATATGATTTAAGTTTGCTAAATGCTTTGAAATCCACAAAATAAATGGAATTTTAGTTTGTTGTGTTGGCGCAATTGAATAAGGAAAACTGTGTAAATATAGACCATTTTCACCCAACGATTCGCCATGATCGGATAAATAGATCAGCATCGTGTTATATTTATTTTGCTTACGTTGTAAAAGTTCAATTGTTTGATTGATAATATAATCAGTATACACAATCGTATTATCGTAAGTATTCACTAAACTGCCTAAGTCACAATTAGTTATCTGATTAGTATCACATGTTGGTGTAAATGTTCTAAATTGTTCAGGATAACGTTGATAGTAATTTGGACCATGACTACCTAAAGGATGTAAAACAATTAAGGAATCTTTATCAAGATGTTGCAGCTTTGTGGCTAACTCATTGACAAGCACTTCATCATAACACGCCCCATCTTGGCAAAGTTTGCTACCGCTATTTAGATACTTTTTAGTTATATTTTCATTTTCAATCCTGTTACAAACACCTTTACAACCAGTATTATTATCCAACCAAATTACATTTATACCTTGTTTGTTTAAAATATCGAGTATATTTTCTTGACGTAAAGCTAAAGCTTCATCGTAATTTTTACGTGACATATTCGAAAACATACAAGGGATAGAAAAAGCAGTATAGGTACCACACGACGTTGTATTTTGAAACGAGATAACATCATCACGTTTGCTTAACAAAGGCGTTGTGTTTTTACCATAACCATTTAGTGCAAAATTTTCACTACGCGCTGTTTCGCCAACTATTAACACAACAACTGTTTTAATAGCTTCACTATCACTATTAACGACTTGCCGATGAGCATCATCACCGATTGTTAAAAAAGGGCGATTTTTATTTTGTTCAAATTGATATTGTCCGTATAGTGCACCAATATAATTGGATGGGAGTAGATATTTGATTATTTTGCTATTATTACGCATAAACGTAGCATAATTTTTATAAAAAATAAGCGCAATAAGCCCAACCAATAACAGTGCTAATAATACAATCATGACATGCTTAAATAAAAAATATAATCCTATCGTTCTTGGTTTAATTTTAACAAGTATAATGACAATACTGGGTAAAATCCCTAACAGTAAAATACAGTTTATTAATTCAAAGGTTATCAACGATGCCGATTCAGTAAAACTCGTCTCTAACGTATTTTGCAACATACTGCGATCAATCATAATGCCAAATCTGAGCATAAAATAAGAGAGTGCTGAACCGATTATGACTAAACTACTTGCTACTATTTTAACTAACCATTGATTTAATAGCAGAGTGAGCAGGATAAAAATCACACAAAAAACAACAACAGGCATGGATATAAAAAAGGCAATATTTTCAATAGAATCTAAAGATAATTTGATTAAAACTTGTTTGTAAAAACTGATATTCAAAATTGTCGCTTGATATACTGCAACTGACACAATGAGCGTACGCAGTGATATAGGACGAGTTAAAAGCATTTGAATTATTCTTTTCATAAAAAACCTATACTACATTTATACCTATCCCTAAAGGAAGTTCGTGTTTAGCTATCAGCGTTAATGAATATGTAAAAATGAATGATGTTTATTTAATTAAAATACTGATCAGCGAATAAAAATCATTGATAGTAATTTATAAATAATCGGCCATAATTTTTGTATTACATAAGCTGAAATTAAACTCACTATAAAGCCCCCCACTATGTCTAATGGCCAATGGACACCTAAGTAGACTCGGCTCCAACAGACTAAAATAGCCACAACAGTAAATAGCATTAGAAGTTTTTTTAATTTAGCACCGTAATTTAAGCAAATGACTAAACAAATAGTCCAAACAAAAACCGCATGTTGGCTAGGAAATGAACTTGTTTTATCGTGATATAAATAATTGGTCCCTATATTTTGTGCAAAAGGACGCGGTGAATAAAAGAGATGGCGAAGAATAAACGTGACCAATAATGCCAAAGCTAAACCAATGGCAATTTTAATAATTAATTGTCGACAAGAAGGCTGTAAAAACCAATAAATGCCTAAAACAATGACAGGCAAATAAACTAAATAATTTGCACAAAAAACAGCAAAATAGACAAATGTTTTTGAAGCTTGTTCTGATGCATTAATGAGTAAAAAAAGTTGAGTATTCACATTGTTCCACATAAAAAAAACCAATATTATTTATAATGTGAACTAATTTAATCAATAAATCTTAATACAACCTTAATGCAATAAATTTCAAATATAAATTCCATTTCGGTTTGATACGCCCAAGTAAAGTGGAATAAGGCTATATTTGATAAAGGGATAATGATTTTACCAAACTTAACATAATCAGAAATTATGGTTAGTTTGGCGGTTCAACAATAATGATCAGTGAATACGAAATAATCGACTTTTTGATAGCATAGATAAAGAAAAATCCAACAACCAGCAAATAATAAAATAAACGACAATGACAAATAAAAATATCTCGGTTGGATAAACCATACTACGATTGTTGATTTGTGTTGCAACAAAAGTAAATTCAGCCACACCAACAATATAAGCTAAAGAGGTATCTTTAATGAGTGAAACCCATTGATTAACGAAAGATGGCAACATCATTTTTAGTGCTTGCGGCAAAATAATAAAAATAATAACTTGTCTTTTAGTCAAACCTAACGAATAGGCTGCTTGCCACTGTTCTTTGGCAATCGCAATCATACCCGCATAAACTGAATGACCAATATAAGCCGCGCCAATTAAGGATAACGCGAATATCACTGTAGCTATAGCTGGCACATCAATATCAAGCAATATAGGTAATAAAAAGTAAGTCCAAAAAATTAGCATAATCACAGGAATAGCTCTTAAAAAACCCAATAAACTAATTAATATATAGCGACATATACCTTTGGCCACCGTTAAGCCTACCCCAGCTAAAATCCCCAAAAGTGTGGAAAAAAAGATAGCGGCAATGCTCATTAATAGTGTCAAGAAAATGCCGCCAGGAAAGTTTCCCCACATTAAATAATCCAGGTTATTCCAAATAAGTGCTAAACCTTTAAGTTCCATAACTAAACCTTGTTACCAAATTGCAGTCGTTTTGCCTGATAAATATTGCCGAGCGTACCTACAATCACTATAGCTAAAATATATAAAAACGTTGCAATGGCAAAATCCTGAAAAGTTTTAAGCGATTCAGTTTCTACTTGTCGAGAAACGTAAGACAACTCTAAGACGCCAATGGCCATGGTCAGGGATGAATTTTTGATAATATTCATATATTGACCAATTAATGGTGGGAATGCGATACGAAAACTTTGCGGCAGAATAATAAAACGCATACTTTGCCACCAAGTCAACCCGAGTGCCGATGATGCCTGCTGTTGCCCTTTACTCACCCCAGATATTCCTGCTCGAAATTCTTCAGAAATAAACGCACTAGAATAAAATGTTAAAGCAATCAAACCAATAATAAATTCAAATGACGGCATTTTTAAAGTGAACAAAAATAAATTAATCTGTGGTTCATCAAATAACCACATTTTAAATTCAGCAGGTAATAAACTTCCAATGCCAAAGTACCAAAAAAACAGTTGAGGCAATAATGGCGAATAACGAAAAATGGCGTTATAGCTAACTACAACGCCTTTGATAAATTTGATATGACTTTGTTGAGCAATAACTAGCAAAAAACCCAATACAGTAGATAAAATGATTGTTAAAACCGAAATAGCGATAGTGACTAAAAAACCATCCCATAACCACCATAAGTAACGTGGTTCTAGTAACTGCTCAAACATAAATTATAAACCTTGACCTATTTTAAAATCACCGCGCGGCATAGCTGATTTGGTTTCTGGTCCAAACCAACGATTATAAATCGTTAACGCTTCACCATCATTTTCAAGTTTTAATAGTATTTGGTCAACCTTTTCTTTCAAACGGGTTTCCCCTTTTGGAATACCAACAGCTTGATACTCTTGGGTAATACTAAATGGCGAAATTTCAAATGCGGCGCGTTGTTCGTCAGGCACATTAGCAAGTAACCCAATTAATTTAGCATCATCTTGAGTAATAGCTTGTACCACACCATTACGCAATGCAGTAAAAGCAAAAGGCGTATCGTCATAGGAGATTACTTTAGCTGTTGGATACTTTTCACGTAAAGTAATTTCCATTACCGTACCTTTATCAGCACCAATGCGTAAATTTTTTAAATCATCAGGCGATTTTAATAACCCTTTTTTGGCAATAAATTTTTGCCCGGTAGCAAAGTAAGGTAAACTAAAATCGACTGTTTTAGCGCGTTCATCAGTAACCGTAAAGTTTGCTACAATCAGATCGGCTTTTTGTGAGGTTAGTAAGGGAATACGGTTAGCCGGATTAGTTGGAACAAGATCAACTTTTACATTCAATGCTTTAGCAATTTCATTAGCATAATCAACATCAAGCCCTGCAATTTTATTCGTTTTTTCATCAATAAAGCCAAACGGCGGATTGCTATCAAATACGGCTATTTTAATTTCACCGCGTTTTTCAATATCATCCAAACGATCCGCAAAAGCAGAATTCGTTCCTAATAAACTACCAATTAATGCTACTACTGTTAGCGTTTTAGTTAAAAATTTCATCTTGATTTCCCCAAATAAGGATAGAGTTAAGTACAACTAAAGTCTAACAGCAAATAACTTAGGTAACTAAATAATAAATTTTTACATGGTTATAACTAATAGTTATATTGAATATAAATAAGAATTGTAAACATTGATAAATAGGTAAAAGTTTATCACAAAAAAACAAGTTCATTAACTGAACTTGTTTTGACTTTTTTGTAGGATGTTTTTGTAAAGAATTTAAAGAATATTTGCAGGAACTTTAAATACAACTTTTCGTACTTTTTGGGGAACATTAATCATACACAAAGCCTGATGGGCCTCACCAGGTGCAAAAGTAACAAAATCTCCTTCAGTTAAATAAATAGCATTATTTATCTTAGGATTTTCCAAAATATACAAATCAGGCTTTTTCTCATAGCAAGGTTCATTACTAGAATCAATCAAACTGTAACGAATGATTTCTTCACCTTCTAAGATCATTTGAATATCTAAAAATAGCTTATGAAACTCTGTATGTCGCTCTTGCTCAGGTGAAGTATAAGAATCACCGATATTATAAAACCACTCTTCTCCTTTTAGTTGATATCTACCATCAGGTAAAGTCTTTAGATATTCAAAGCTAGCTTCTGGTCGAGCTAAAATACTATATAACGACTTAGGTAGTGTTGCTAAATGTAGAAATTTTGTATTACCAGCAATCATTTTCAATCTCCCTTTGCCAGTTTACCTTTTAAAATTTAAGCCCTTTAAATTTGCTAGGACTTATTATCAATAGTGGACTTAACCCAATCTTCTTCAACCAAAACATATTTAATTGCCATTCTAAAATAGGTATAGGCGATGTGTAACTTACCATCTAAGCCTTGTTTGATACTTGGATATGAAAACTCTCGATTAAGATTGTCTTTAGAATTATTTGACATACAGTAACCATCACCTTCATCCAAATTTCGAATATAGGGCCATGTTTTACCATTATCAGTGGAAATTGCTAACGACATAGGCGCTCGAGGAGCACCCCAGAAAGCATTTTTTTGTCCATCAAGAATTTTTGCTTCTTCTTTATGTGCACTGCTTTCATCTTCTATTTCATCATAAAGAGATACACGCCTTTCTTTGGCATCTTTGGCACTTGAGTTATTAAATACTAGGGCAATATGACCATTATCTAATACTGTGGCTTGAATTGATGAATTATTATTAGGTAATATGGTAGCAACAGGATTGGTCCACGTATAACCACCATCTGTTGATCTACTTTCATAAATATGATCAGCCCAGCGACTACGAAAAATAGCATACAAAGAGTTATCTTTTAGCATTAAGATATTCATATGCACACAGCCTAGACTTTCAGGGACATCAATATTTGACCATGTTTTACCTTTATCTTTAGAAATCATCACACCGCTAGTGTCATAACTTCCAACCCACTTTTCACCCGGTTTTGCAATACAGTAAAAAACTGGCAATAACCAATCCCCGTTTGGCATAACTGTAATAGGCTGGCGAATAAAAATACCTTTATTGGGGTCTTCCAATAATGTTTCAATCGGCCCCCAGGTTTCTCCATAATCTAGTGATTTTCGATAACGGACAATCGCAGTATCTTGGTTTCCTGAAATTTGCGCAGTATATAAAATCCATAAAACATTATCGGGATCTAAAAAGAATAATGGGTTTTGTTCAGATCGTGTTGGATCGTCCGAAAGTTTAACTGCTTTTGTCCATGTATCACTCCCTTTTTTTAATCTAGAATAATATGCAGAAATGTCAGGAATCCCTTCTTGTGTTCCACCAAACCATGTGCAAAGTAGATCACCATTTGGCAATTGCAACAAATTTGCTGCATGATTTTGCACACATTCGGTCGGCAAATATGCATCAACACGTTGTGAATCATCAGTATTTTTACATAATCGGCCCGAACAATCTAATGTTACTTTTGTCATTCCTTTATCTCCTTATAAATTATCCGCTTTAACTTTAGTTTTTACAAAAGGACTGATTAGCACTTTGTCTAATAACATAATTAATGCCGGTGAAATTAATGCTACATACATGTTATTAATACCAAATGGGTCACCGCAGTAGAACCAAAGAGACGTTATAATTGCAGCACCAACTAAAGCCATATTTGCAGCTCGTGTACTATTTAAAAATGGTAGATAGAAGGCTATCATTGCTACAATGGTAATTGATAAACGAATTGCTCTTGTGAAGAATGATAATTTCAAAACTTCAGGAAAAGCAAGTACAAGTAATAATGGAGCAAAACCAACAATAACCGAAATAATTTTTGTTGCTTTAAATTCTTTTTCTGCTGTTGGTTTACAGTAAGGAACATAGAAATCTTTAACAATTAAAGAAGCTATTGCTAATGCCACTGTACTAACACTGATAAAAATTGAAGCAACTAATGATGTAGTAATAATGCCTGCCATGAAAGGGTTCATATCTTGAATAAATACAGGTAGTGCATATAAACTTTTAATGTCAGGATGTAGGAATTTTGCACAAACACCAATAACAGCTATTGCTATCGCAATTGGTAAGCAGAAAAAGAAAGCATACCAACAAGCTCTTTTAGCTGATCTTGCATCTTTAGTTGATGATATAGCTTGAATAACAAATTGCGTACAGAATATTGAGCCTATAGTACCGATTAACCAGGCAAAAATCGTACTAGCACCGATTGAACCATCCCAAGTCCAATAATGAGGCGGCATTTGTTCAATCATAGGACCAAAACCACCAGTAAGATAAAGCGCTGTTCCTAAAATAAATAACACACCAAAATACTTAACTGCGCTATGAATAATTGTTACATAAGCAACACCTTTCAAGCCACCAAAAGCGAAATAAAATGTACTCACCACAGCAGTAATAAAGGCGGCAACGGGTAAAGAAATTTGAAGTACAGTAGAAATAGCTGCTGCACCACTAATATAATTTCCGACATTTACCAGTATTAATGCGTAAATCATTATAAGCGAAATTAGATTCTTAGTTGAATTACCATATTTTTGAGCGATAGCACCAGAAATTGTAATTTCCCCTGTGTTATAAATTTTTTTAACTAATATCAAACCAAATAGAGGAAAACCTATTGCTGCACCTATAACTGACCATGATGCTGCAATACCATTATCAAACGCGGACTGAGCCGTACCTATAGTTGACTTCGCACCAATATACTCAGTCATCAATAAAATACCAACGACAATTGCAGGTACAGCTCGAGAACCTTCCATAAAGTCACTATTATTTTTACTTCTTAAAAAATAAGTCATCCATGAGGTAGCTAAAATATAAAGAACTACAATACTAATTATTATTATCGTGTCAATCGTTCCAAAATAATGCATAAATCACCTTTCATGTTTAATATAATTACAAACTAAGTATTTGTTATAATTCTTTAATAATATTTTTAATTGTGGCTATATGTTCACCCGTGAACAAAATTGGATAACGACTTACACCAACATCTTCGCCCATTAAAGTTAATGCTTTCTTAACAGCTGCTGGTGAAAATACTGTTGCATACAAATTTTTTCTTAAATCCCCAACCGCATCTTGAGCTGCTTTAGATTTAGCCAGATCACCTTTTTTAAAATTTTTCCAGATGGCATTAATATAACCTGGTGCAACATTTGCTAACCCTGAAATTGATCCAACTGCACCACCAATAAAACCCTGATAAATAAGCGAATCTGGCCCTGTTAATACATCAAAACCATCAATTTTATTAGCGACATCTAGGAATGCTTGTAAGCTTTCTGCACTACCTGCACTATCTTTAATCCCTAAAATATTAGGATGTTCAGCTAGTTTGGCAGCGGTTTCTGGTTGAATTGTGTTACCGGTTCTTGCGGGGATATTGTATAAAAAGACTGGAACAGTAAGAGCGTCAGCAATAGCCGTATAGTGATAAATTAGCTCCTCTTGTTTAACGGGTATAAAATAAGGTGCTATGACTGATACCGCATCAACGCCTAATTTCTCAATCTCTTTACCTAATTTGATTGTTTCACGTGTCGAGATTTCTCCAATATGAGCCATAACAGGCGATCTCCCTGCTACTTCATCAACACAAACTTCAGTCACTTTAATTTTTTCTTGAGTACTTAATACAAAAAACTCACCATTAGTACCATTGCAAAAAACACTGTTTCCATTTGTTAGTTGACGTTGGACTTGTTTACGCATCCGTTTTGGACAAAAATCACCATTGTCATCAAAGGTGGTAACAATAGCGGTTAAAATTCCTTCTATTTTTTTTCTCATTATATTTACTCCTGCTAACCAAGTTTTTTATAAAAGCGATCGATAAATAGCTAATACATCTTGTTTGGAAACTTGCTTTGGTACGTTATTCATTAAACGTTTCACATCAAGAGCTGCATCAACTAGATAATGTAGATCGTCTGATGAGATATTGAGTTCCTGTAATTTGCAAGGCAATGCTAAGCGTTTTACTAGTTCTCTAAAGTAGTTAACTAAAGCATGTGATTTTTCTTCTGCTGTTAAGGTTAGAACGGCATCAGGTAAAAGATCATAAGCTTGAGCGAATTTATCAACTACTGCATCACGAACAAATTCCATACAAGGAACAAGTAAAATGGCATTAGCAACACCATGAGGAATATGGTATTTACCGCCAAGTGGGTAAGACATTGCATGAACTAAATGAGTACCTGCATGAGCAATCGCAGCTCCACCATAATAAGACGCCCATAACATATTCAGTTTTGTTTCTATATTGGTTTTATCATTAACTGATTTTTCGAGAGAATTAAATAATTTTTGCATACCGATTAAGGCATAATTGTCACCTATAGGATTAGAAATATTGGCTGTAAAGCACTCTATTAGATGGCATAATGCATCTATACCTGTTGAGGCAGCAATATGATTTGGCATTGACGTTGTTAATTCAGGTACTAAACAGACATAATCAGGTAACATAACAGGAGAAATTATCCCTTGTTTTGTATCTTTTTCTGGAATAGCTAAAATAGCATTAGGAGTTGCTTCCGAACCTGTTCCAGCTGTAGTGGGAATCAATATAGAAGTACAACGCCTAGTTGGTTTTTGCCCATCTAATAACTGTTCAAGTGTAATGTTTGAATCTTTGATACATAAAACAGAAATCAATTTAGCCACATCAAGTACACTTCCACCACCGACACCAATTACAAGATCTGCATTAGAAACTTTCATTTTATTTAATAAATTAGTGACATCATGATGACTTGGTTCTGGTGGGATATCATCAACTATGGTTACTAAAGCAACATTTTCTTGCACTTTTTTGATAAGTTCTTTTGTTACGGATAAATTAATAATATTTTGATCTGTTATAAACAGAACATGTTTACGATCTTTCAATAAAAAATAGAGATCTTTTAAAACTCCTTGCCCACTAAGAATTGTGCTATTTATATGCATAATTATCCCCACCAAAAAAAATGAAAACTATAAATCAAATTGATCTAATTTAATCATTAAATATTAATTTATGTTTGAATTATGAGCAAGAAAAATGTAAAAAAATATGACAAAGATCACATTATGATTATTTTGATTTTTTTTAATCATATTGACTATTATTTTTAATCAAGAATATGTATAATCAACAGAATAAAAGGAATTATTTATGATCAAGGGATCTTAATGATTAAATTAATTATTGCTGATGACTTCACTGGTTCTAACGACGCAGGTGTACAATTAGTAAATAAAGGATTAGTAGTTAATGTAGTTTTCGATTGGGAAAAAGCCAACTTATCGAAAAAATATGGTATTCAAGAAATTAAAAACGACAATCACGAAGTTATGGTCGTGAATACTGAAAGTCGAGCCGTATCAAATGAAGAAGCAAAAAAAAGAATACAAACTGTTATAACAAATAATCCTAATTTAAAACAGATTTATAAAAAAATTGATTCTACTTTACGGGGAAATATTGGTACTGAAATAGCCGCACTACTGGATAATATTAAAAATAAAGTTGCACTGGTTATACCCGCATTTCCCAATATGAATCGTACGACAATAAATGGCAATTGTTACATAAATGGAATCGAGTTAGTTAAAACCGAATTTGCAAGTGATCCTAAAACGCCTATTTACTCATCAAACATAAAAGCTTGTATTGAACAACAAACCAATCACTCATGTGACGAGATCTATTTAGACAAAGTAAGAAGTGGTGTTTTAAAACAACATATTGAAAATGCGATCAATAACGAAAAAAAAATAATCGTTATTGATGCTGAAACAAATGATGATTTACAACATATTGTTGAACAAATTTTACCATTACAAGATAAGCTTTTATTAGTTGGATCGGCTGGGCTGATTGATTTTTTGCCTATACATCATCATGAAAAAAGGTCAACTAAACTAAAAAGCAGCACTCATCCATTGTTAGTCATAGCGGGGTCAATGAGTGAAAAAACACAACAACAAATAAACTATACAGCTAAACATAAAGATAATCTGATAATTTTTGATATTAATGTTGCAGATTTATTATCCAATATATCACTATCTAAATTATCCCAATTGGCCAAAGAGATTCAATCACAACTAGATTGTCAAAAACATTGCATAGTCAGAACCAGTTCTAATATCGCTGAACGTTATAAAGTTGAAGATTATTGTCAAGAATATAACTTAACTCGAGAACAACTTGGTGAACAAATTTGTCAATCTTTAGGTCTATTAGTCAAGCAACTACAGTTTGAAAATCTATTTTTGACTGGCGGCGATGTGGCTATAGCTGTAGCCAAGTCTTTAGGGGCAATAGGCTTTAGAATTGAAGGGCAAGTAAGCCTAGGTGTACCTTATGGTCAATTAATCAGTAACAAGCTTTTGTCATATCGAGTATTTACCAAAGCTGGAGGCTTTGGTTCGAACGATATATTTTTAAGAACATTAGAATTTATTTAAAGGAGAAATACGATGTCAAAGATCGTAGCGATAACAATGGGCGATCCAGCTGGTATTGGACCAGAAATTATTGTAAAAGCTTTACAATCAGAAGTAATTAAAAATATACATTCTGTTGTAGTCGGTTCTGCGGATGTCCTAAAAAAACAATTAAAAATGGGATTATTTACTAATGTAAAAATTAATGTAATTGAACAGGTTAGTAATGCAATTTTTCAACCTAATATTATTAATGTTATTGATATTAAATTGGACGATATTGATACTTTAAAACCTGGAATCATTCAACCCCAAGCTGGTGATTTGGCTTATCGTTGCGTAAAAAAGGCGACAGAACTTGCTTTGAATGGTGAAGTATCAAGTATTGCGACTGCACCACTTAATAAAGAGGCCTTACATTCTGCTGGGCATATGTATCCAGGACACACCGAATTATTAGCAAAATTAACCGATAGCAAAGATGTAGCAATGGTGCTTTACACCGATTCACTTAAAGTCATCCATGTCACAACTCATATTTCATTACGTAAATTTTTAGATACCTTAAGTAGTGAACGTATTGAAAAAGTCATTAAAATTGCTAATGATTTCCTTACAAAAATTGGGATTAAACACCCTAAAATTGCCGTTGCAGGCGTTAATCCTCATGCTGGTGAGCATGGTTTATTTGGTGATGAAGAGATTAAAATTGTTACGCCCGCTATCGAAAAAATGCGTCAATGTGGAATTGATGCCATTGGCCCCTGTGCTCCAGATACCGTATTTTTACAAGCACATCAAGGCAAATTTGATATGGTCGTTGCCATGTATCACGATCAAGGTCATATTCCACTTAAGTTATTAGGATTTTATGATGGTGTAAATATTGCCGCTGGTTTACCGTTCATTCGCACATCCGCTGACCACGGAACCGCCTATGATATTGCTTGGCAAGGTGTTGCAAAACCAGATAGTATGATAGAATCGATTCGATTAGCGGAACTGTTATCTAAGTAAAAAATAGAAGGAGAAATTTTCAGTGGGAAAATACAATCGACTTGAGCAAATCATGGACTACTTAAAAATTCATAATCTGGTGACAGTCGAAGAGTTAGTTATCGCAACTGAAGCCTCTCCTGCTACTATTCGACGCGATTTAATCAAATTAGATCAACAAGGTGTCATTAGTCGAACACATGGGGGCGTAACACTAAACCGTTTTATTCCTAGTCAACCAACTACTTTTGAAAAAATCCATAAAAATTTTAACGAAAAACAACTTATAGCAGATGTAGCTGCAAAGCTAATAAAACCTGGTGACTCAATCGCTCTTGATGCCGGAACAACGACATTAGAAATAGCAAAAAGAATTACGCAAATGCCAGTTAGGGTCATTACATCTGACTTACATATTGCGCTATTTTTGTCTGAATTTAAACAAATTGAAGTCACAATAATTGGTGGCAAAATTGATGACAGTAGCCAATCTTGCATCGGTGAACATGGTCGCTCCTTGTTATTACAAATTAATCCTGATATATCCTTTGTTAGTTGTAACTCTTGGAGCCTAAGTAAAGGTGTAACAGCACCAACTGAAGATAAAGCACTAATTAAAGCCAGCTTTGCTGAAAAAGCAGATAAAGTTGTTCTTGCTGCAGATAGTAGTAAATATAATTCTTACTCTTTATTTACGTCTATACCACTAAACCGCTTTACTGACATTATTACTGATAATCATCTTGATATAGAATCCGTACAAGCTCTTAAAAATCAAACATTTAAATTACATATTGCAAAATAGTCTATTCCACTAATAAAAGATCACCAATGAAAAAACTTTATTTGTAGTATTAGCTTCAGTAAAAAATTATCCCCTATTTACTATATTTGCGCCGGCATTAATTATATATATTTTATTAAACTTATCTTTCATGTAAATTGAAAGGTGACGTATAGTGTAGATGATTAATCAAAAATATTTTTAGATGTCTGGTTGCACAATATGTTGTTGCTAACTCACATAACATCTTCATTTTATAAACTGCTTTAGCTTCCTATTATTTCATTTTCGACAAAAAAGTAAGCAATCTCTCTTTCGGCTGATGCCGCTGAATCCGAACCATGTACTGCATTTTCAGTCACACTGTCAGCAAAATCTGCTCGCAACGTGCCCGCAGCCGCTTTAGATAAATCAGTTGGCCCCATCAATTCACGATAGCGTTGAATTGCATTTTCACCTTCAAGTACTTGCACAACAATTGCACCAGATGTCATAAATTTTACTAAATTGTCAAAAAACGGTTTACCTTGATGTTCAGCATAA
Organism: Gilliamella sp. B2824; assembly: GCF_026536245.1. Taxonomy (NCBI): domain Bacteria; kingdom Pseudomonadati; phylum Pseudomonadota; class Gammaproteobacteria; order Orbales; family Orbaceae; genus Gilliamella; species Gilliamella sp. B2824. Next base: position 176,204 of record NZ_JAFNON010000002.1, read on the forward strand.
AAGCCCGCCGCTTGTTCTTGTGTTAATTTCAACATTTTTAATGCAATAATCTTCAATTTTGCTTGTGATATACGCGTTTCAATCTCACCAATTATCTGTTTACGAACTGCATTTGGCTTGATAATTGATAAAGTTCGTTCTATAGCCATAAGTTAATCCTTATTAATTGAAGCTAAATTTGACACGTGCAATTTGACCACTTTCATCTAACAATAATAAAAAGTGTTCACCTTTTTGTGATAAAGTGACTGCAACTTTATCACTATCCATCGAATGTGCAATAAGATTGCCATCTAAAAACCACCATTTTTCTCCATATCCCCCCTCTGGCGTTAAATCAACAGTGACTTGATTGTTGCCGGGCAATGCCCTAAGCAATTGTTTATCATTTAGTCCAACAATATTGAGTGACATAAAAACATCTTGCCCCATTACCGGACAACGTTTATCAATTGGTGGCAATAAAGCCCGTCTTTTCTCTTTGGTTAATAGAAAGTTTTCTAAGGATACTGGCCATAGCGCGACTTGTTTTTTTTGCGCGCCGGGGCAATCCGCCGCGACACGCTCACCTTGTTCATTAACCCAAATCGTTATTGAACCAGAACGATAAATATTATTTTTTAACTCACTATAGGTGCTTAATGTTGGTGGAACCATATTATTCAATACCCATGCTGTTTTTTGGCGGTGACAGTTTGCATCTGACTCAGGAAGCGGTTGCCCTAATGGCCAACAAATTTTTATAGATGATACTGATTCTGGTTTTGGATAAGCAGTAAGTGGACGATTTAAACGGTTTTCTCGGTTTAATAAAATAGAATTAACATGTTGTAAAATTGGCATTGCAGAGATTGAACCATATTGCCCCACAACAGGCGTTCCATCAGGCCGCCCTACCCAAACCCCAATTAAATATCGTGGATTAATACCAATTGCCCAAGCATCGCGATAGCCATAACTGGTTCCGGTTTTATAAGCTAATAAATTATTATTAATTAGCATTTGTCTTGTTATCCAAGCGCTACCATCTGAAATAAGGGGTTTAGTAATTAATGGCGCTTGTTGAGTAAAGCGCAAAGGACTCACCTCACCATGCCTTGCAAATGCACTATAAGCGCTGACAAGATTATCCATTCTTACAGAAGCGCCACCTAATATATAAGAGATATTCGGCTCATTTGCTATGGACGATAAAGGTAAACCAATGCCAGCCAATTTACCGGCAAATCGTTTTGGCCCATATAACTCAATTAATTGAACTGCTGGTAAGTTTAATGATTTACTTAATGCATCCGATGCGCTAACCGGGCCATTGAATCCCTCATCAAAATTAGTGGGTCGATAATCAGTGGTAATACGTGGAACATCTTGGAGTAACGATTCTGAATGAATCATACCATCATCAATGGCAAAGGCATAAATGAAAGGTTTTAGTGTAGAGCCAGGCGATCTTAACGCACTAATCATATCCACTTGGCCAAAGCGCTCTTTGTCATTAAAATCAGCTGAACCGATATACGCTTTAACTGTCATATCAGTATGATCGACAACCAAAATAGCCAATGATGTTTTAGGCGGTAGTTGTGAGGCTCGATTGATGGCTAAATCTTCTAAATTATATTGAAGCGAAGCATCAATAGTGGAATGAATAATATCCTCATTCGGATATTTCTGTTTTAGACGATAAGCCAATAAAGGCGCCAACTGCGGTGCTTTTCGTGGATAGACCCAAACTTCGTCACGTCGGACTTGATCGATCAAATCATTAGGCCACACCTTATATTGCGCCAATCTATCTAATACTTTATCGCGAGCTTGCTTCGCTCTTTCAGGAAATCGATCAGGCCTCAATCGACTTGGCGCTTGAGGTAATACGGCTAATAATACAGCTTCACTTCTTGTTAACGCTTTGGGATGTTTACCAAAATAGGACCAGCTTGCTGCGCCAATACCCTCTATTGTGCCACCATAAGGAGCATGATTAATATATAAAGTTAAAATCTCCTTTTTACTATAATGTAATTCAAGTTGCAGGGTTCGAAAAAGCTGTTTTAGCTTACCGAGCAGTGTTCGATCATGTGGATATAATAATCTCGCCACTTGCATAGAGAGAGTACTGCCTCCGGAAATGATTCGATCATTAGCTATATTTTGCCAAGCTGCACGAACTAAAGAAACCGGATTGATACCGATATGATCGTAAAAATAACGATCTTCATAATTTAATAAAACGTCAAGATAATAGTCAGGCACTTCATCAAGGTTGACCGAATAACGCCAAACACCATTTTGGTCTGCAAATCGCCATAAGGGTGTTTCATCTTCAGCAACAACCGTCTGCGTAGTTTTATTTTGGGAAATAGATAATGGAAAAAGAGAATCAGCAATCAAAAAACTACCGACTAATAAAACCAATAATATCAATACAAATTTGAATAATTTATAGAAGTGTTTTTTCATTATCGTTGTTATGTGACCTTGCTAAATATACTTACAAATAAAAATTCCGCCAAATACTTTGGCGGAATAATCAGTTAAGTTTATTGATATTTGATTAATTTTGTTCCTTTTTCGGATTTGAAATTGTCATCAAATCAGGTGATTGTCCTATCGCAAAACGATCTGGACGATACATAGATTCAACATAGGGATAAGGAATCATATAATCGCCTGGCGTTACCGCTCTAACTAAATAAACGATACGTTTACGATAGGTATCACGCGCTACATATGTTTGCAGATTAACGGCGGCAACATATCTATCATCTCGATATTCTTGATATTTAATATCACTAATATCCTCACCTTTCATTAAATCAGCTATAGCAGGAATTGATGATAAATTTACGCTACTATTAGAAAGATTTTGATTTTCAAGTTCTAAACCTGCTGGTAAAAAATCAACAATCAATGCATCATTAACCGGTTTTTTAGCCGTTACATCTAGAACTACAACCATCATTGAACCAACCTCTAAAGTTGTTGGTGATATGTTATTACCCTGCAAATCGTAATAGCGTCGACTGATATTAAAGAAATCATCAGGTGACGTTGGTGCTGGTGCTATTTTGGAATAACCAGTAACAGAAAACTTAATATAAAGTGGTTCACCCGATTCTACATTATTAATCGTTAACCCTTGAGCTAACCCATCATAATCATAAGCGTGTGAAAAGGCCGAAGTCACTTCATTAACTTTACCATTTATCGACACGTTGAATTTATGACCAGTGCTATGTTGTTCTAATGACCAACCAGCAATAAACAATGCGTTTAGCTCTTGTGTTGAAAAATAGCGTTTATCATTTAATAACGCCGATAGATTAAATAAATAACTAGCTTGATTATTTTGAGCCATATTGTTATCTAACAGTAAAGAGAGTATTAATGCTCTATCACGTATTTCACTGCCGTAATTACCTAACCAGTTATTATTATACTGATATGGCGTGCTGAAAATTAATGGTATTAATTGTTCATAGATAGGTTGATAACCATTCAATTTTGCAGCAACTGCTAATTGCGCTAAAGGTAGTGGTGAATAGATAAATGATTTATCACTATTAATTTTGTCTGATAAATAATTTATCTCGTTACGCATTGCTGAGGTAATTTTATTTTGTTTAGTTAGCACCATTAATGCATAAGCTTTAATTGACAACTTAGTAAACTCAAGATTACGCGAATCTCCATAATAATTAAGATTATTAAATGCAGATGCATCATAAATATATTGACCTATGCGCGTCATTGCTAAATCAAGCGCTTTATCACTAACTTGATAACCCCGTTCTTTAGCTTGCAATAAGAAGTCAGTTGCATACACAGTCAACCAATGCTCTTCTTCGTTATGGCTATTCCATAAACCGAAGCTGCCGTTACTGCGTTGCATTGATAAGATACGTGAAATACCCAATTGTACTTTTTCACGACGTTTATCATCAGCATCGGTTTGAATGCCTAACTCTGCAAGTTGTTCACTATTGGCATATAGCGATGGGAATAAACCACTGGTTGTTTGTTCCAAACAACCGTAAGGATATGCAAATAATGCTTTGATATATTGAGCAATATTCAAGGGTGGTTGATTAGAGATAACCAACTGCCCAGCAACAGTGTTATCAATTAATCCCGTTAATGCTTGGTCTGGTAATTGCCAACTTTCATTGGCATTTAATGCTGCTACATAAGATCGCGTTGTACCAGCATAGGCTGGTCTTACGCCAATTGACCATGAACGTTCAATGTTAACCTCTGAATTACCTTCGAGTAAAATACCTTTGACCGCTATCGTCACTGAACCTGCACCATAACCATAATCCGCAATTACAGGAATTTGAATAATCTCTTTTTGTTTACTATCAAGTTTAACCGATATCGTTTGTGCTTCATTTTGCTTAATCAAACCCGCGGTTGATACTTCAATTTGCATAGTTTGTGTGCTATCAGTCAAATTATGCACATCTAACGCTAATACAGCGCGATCACCACCAGATAAAAATCGCGGCGTAGATAATTCAACCACAACCGGCGCGGCAACCTTCATTTTTTTATCCGCCTTACCAAAACGGTTATCATCCCATGCTTGCGCCATTATTCGTAGTTCACCATTAAAATTAGGTAAAGGTAAATTAATCTCACCTTCACCTTCGTCATTTAACTCAATGGTATTGAGTTGTTGTGCAACAATTTGAACGTCATTTGACGGTTTTTTCCCGCCAGCGCCCATCGCATCACCACCGAAGCTCATGTTAACATTACGGCCGGTAGCTTCAATTAATTTGCCATAGACATCATAAATATCGACATTATAACGTTTACGCCCTAAGAACCCAGCATAAGGATCGGGGGTGACATAATCAGTAATATTTAACACGCCAGAATCAACTGCTGAAACCAATACAGTCACTTTTTTATCTTTCTGGATAGATGATGGATCCATTTTAATTTTAATCGGCACAACGCTTTCTGGTTGTACTTGTACCGGTGCATCAATTGAAAAATTTAATTGACGATTAGCCGTATCAATCGGTAAATAAAGCAAACCAATTGCGCGTTTGACAGTTTGCACTGAAGCGTCCGTCGACGGGCGAACAATCATGGCACTAATGTAAATATCATGTCGTCCCCATTTTTCAATAGGAATGTCGACATCTAAACCTTCTTCACCCACTGTAATGGCTTTTTTCCAAATGGTGCCATCGTTGGTTTCAAGAGAAATATAGCCAGACCCTGCGACAGGTGCTTGGACATTAACTTTAGCGACATCGCCTGGATTGTAAGATGGCTTATCAATACTTAACTTAACTTGGTCTGGACGTACCGATTTAGTACCTTGAGTATTATCCTCCCAGTCATAACCAGACCAGAATCGAAAACTTGTTACGACTTGAGTGTTAGTATCGACAACTTCAACACGGTAAGACCCATAATCGGTTGGTTGATAGGCTATTTTTGTGGTACTGCCTGGCTCAATCGATAACTGATCTTCCGAAACGACAAACTCCTTGGAGTTGTAACTTTGGCTCCAGCCATCTACATCTGACCACACCCAATAATAATTATAACGCTCACGAATCAGTCTAGCCTTTAATGAATTTGTACCTAATTTTTCACCATGCGTATCAACGTAAGCGATTTCGAATTCAGCATTACTATTTATGTCTACAGTAGGACGCTGTAAATAATTATCGCTATTCCAATCATAATAAGGCGAGTCTTCAAATAATGCTCGAATTGCCGGCATTTTAGGTGCTGGCCAAATAGTTTGCGTTGCATAACGTGTAACCGGCCTACCGCCAGAATCTAGCAAACTAGCTTGTAAAACAACTTTGACAGGCGATTGCGTTTCGGACCAATAAACTTTCTTCACATCAATTTGAGTTAAGCCATCGTTATCTAACTCCAACCCTAAAGAATCTAGATCCTCATATAGATTATCATCAGTAACTGGACCAATTTTAAAATCAGCTAATCCAGCAATAGTGTCGGCTTTCTTTAAATAAAGATTCGCATCTAAGCGATTACCGGATGCAGGTGCGCCATATAAATACCAACCTTTGATATCAAAGGAAACATCTTCATCCTTTAGAATTGGCTCATCAGATACACTGTGAATTTCCATTGCCATACGTTCTGGCAAAAACTCTTCTACTTTGAAGTTCCATTGGCGAAAGTTATCATCACCTAAATTAAAACGAATTGTCCAATTACCTGTTGCGGCATCATCGGGAATAACAAACTGTTGTTGATATAAACCATTGGTATCTGCACGACTTTTTAAATGGAAAGTTTCAACAACTCGACCATTAGTCGATATCACCTCAGCGATGATGGGTTGTTCAGGTAATGGCTGACCATCTGCGTCGCGTAATAGTGCATTGAAATAGACAGTTTCTTTTGGACGATAAAGGTCACGAGGCCCAAAAACAAACAATTGTTTTTGATAAAACGGCGTACCAGATAGATTGAAATCCGTTAAATTGAGTGCGTTTCGATCAATCGTCACAAATGAGGTTTGCTGGCCATCAGTAGCCGTCAATATGTTATAGGCAGAGCTTTTTGTTTTGGTAAATTCAGCATAACCATCTTTATCTGTTGTTGCTGTCAGGTTTTTACATGTTTTGTTACTATTTTCGGTTTGGCATAGCAGTGATAAATTAATATTGGCGAGTGGTTTACCGTTATCTAAACCATGAGCCATTACCGCTAATTTACCATTTTTATAGTGATGAAGTGAAACCCCAATATTACTTATTGAAAATATTGTTGCTGAGTTATATTCATTATAAGTTCCTGCTTGATTAATTACCGCAATATAAACCCCTTCTTGATTGAGTTTAGTAATGTTAGAAAGGTTAACGATAATGGTTTCTTGAGCATTCGGTTTAGGATTAAGATCAAATCTTGAGGAATAAACTAAGTCAGTAAATTCGCTCATTTCTTGCGAACGCCAAATAGATAACATATTAATAAAGCCATAATTATCGATCAAACTGGATAATTTTTCTGGCTTAATTTTGAAAAAGTTTATATCAACTTTGTCAACATTGAGCGTGGTAATAGGCAATCCACTCATGGATTTACTTGGCAATAATAAGCCTGTACTTGCAAAGCCGACTGTTGGTTTACGGTCTTGAGTGGTTATCTCGGTTTGATAAACATCTGATAAATGACTATCATTAATCGCTGATAACATTTTATCAATAGTTAAAACTAATTTACGATTGGGTTGAAGATAACGAAGTTTTAATTCAAGGCCATTATCAGACAACTCCCAAGCGCCATCAACCACACCACTCTCTTTGTCAACCAATCTTAATAAATTTGAAAAATGCAATTTTGGATTGATAGGAACAGAAAACGTCACAACTAAAGTACTTGTACCATCAATAATAACTTCTGAACTATCGATAACTTTTAGGCTTTTACCTTTATATTTTTCAATTAATTCAGGTGTTGGATTAAACGAACTATGAGATTGCGAATTAACATTCGAATTATGCGTAGTATTATCTGTAATTAATTCCGTTTTATTAGTACTTTCTAAATCGACAGTTTTCTCTTTTTGATCGTCACAAGCACATAACGTCAAAAACAAACCTAACACAGCCAACTGTTTTATCAATCTCATTTTTTCATCTAATCCTTACTATTACAGGTAAATATACTTGTTATTTTATTGACGATATTATGTCCTATTGCATAAAAATTAGCAAAGAATCTTTATCAAGATTTTTAGCCTATCTTGAGATAAATAAATTTTTCATATTAGTAAAAAAATTAGCGGAATGAGGTTATTGAAGGAGGCGTATGAGATTTAGAACTTATCATGAAGTCAATAAGCTCTAAGTATCTATATTTTCTAATATTATTCGATAATTAATAACTGATTTACGATGCTTTTATAATTAATTTTTTTAGGATAAAATTCAAAATAATGCCATAAAGCGGTAAAAAGAATAAGCCACAGATAATAATTTTAAAACTATAATCGATAGCAGCAATTTCAACCCAATGCGTTGCCATAAACTCATCGCTCGTTTTATAAAATGCGATCGCAAAAAAGACAATAGTATCAATACCATTACCTAATACAGCTGATGCCGAAGGTGCTACCCACCATGCTCTATTTTTACGTAAATAATTAAACACAGTGATATCCATCAATTGCCCAACTAAATAAGCGGCAAAACTGGCTAAGGCAATACGGAAAACAAAACTGTTAAAATCAGACAAAGCTGAAAATCCCATCCAATGTCCTTCAAAAAATACGACCGAAATGGAATAAGAGAACAGTAATGCCGGTATCATAACAACAAAGATAATTTTTCTGGCAAGGCTAGCACCAAATACCCGAATGGTTAAATCGGTAGTCAGAAAGATAAATGGAAAGGTAAAAGCGCCCCAAGTGGTATGAAAACCGAAGATATCAAACGGGATTTGCACCAAATAATTACTTGAAGCAATAACCAAAATATGAAAAAACGAAAGCCAGCCAAGGGCTTTCATTTGTTGTGTGTGAGTAAATTTGCTTGTTTGCTCTGAATGCGTGTTCAGATACATAAATTTTTCCTTTTTTTAATGGGGTGAGTGAACCCAGTATGTCAATTAATTTGAATGATTAAGGTATTGGTTTAAACCTTTCTCGCGAAGAATGCAGCTAGGACACTTACCGCATCCACCCTCTACCCCATAATAGCAAGTATGGGTATGGTTTCGGATATAATCCAAATAACCTAACTTATCAGCCATTTCCCATGTTTGAGCTTTGGTAAGATACATTAAAGGCGTTTTAATATTAAAAGCGTAATCCATAGCTAAATTCATTGACACATTCATCGATTTGATAAAGATATCTCGACAGTCCGGATAACCACTAAAATCAGTTTCACATACACCAATAATAATATCTTTAATACCGTGTTGTTTGGCATAACAGCCCGCTAACAATAAAAATAACATATTGCGCCCATCAACAAAGGTATTAGGATAATCCCCGTCTTTGGCAGCTTTAATTTCCTGCGCGTCATCAATCAACGCATTATTGGTCGTTTGTTTGATCACTGAAGTATCAATGACGGTTTGTTTCACACCAAGATCTTCAGCAATCCATTTAGCTTTTTCAAGCTCAATGGCATGTCGTTGTCCATATTGAAAACTAATGGTTTCGACGTTTTCACGTCCATAATCTGCAATGGCTTGCAGTAAACAGGTGGTAGAATCTTGCCCACCAGAAAATATCACTAGTGCTTTACGATTTTGCATTTTTAACTGTTCCGATTTGATTTTTTCGACAAAAAATTAGCGATTATCAACTTTTTCAGGATAGAGATCGTGATTAGCCAAACGGTTCATCGCTATCTGTTCCCAATTGGTACCAGCTTTACCATAATTGGCATAAGGATCAATTGAGATACCGCCGCGCGGTGTAAATTTTCCCCAAACCTCAATATATTTAGGATCCATTAACTTAATCAGATCTTTCATGATGATATTAATGCAATCTTCATGATAATCGCCATGATTACGAAAGCTAAATAGATACAGTTTGAGTGATTTACTCTCAACCATCTTAATATTTGGTACATACGAAATATAAATCGTAGCAAAATCAGGTTGACCGGTTATCGGACAAAGACTGGTAAATTCCGGGCAGTTAAATTTAACAAAATAATCATTACCAGGATGTTTATTATCAAAGGTTTCCAAAATATTTGGACAATAGTCAGTTGGATAGCGAACAGATTGGTCGCCAAGTAGTGTAATTTTACTCATTAAATTTTCCTTAGTTTTTTAGCGTGGGAGGTTCACGAACCACGTAGTAAGGCGCACACCTTACTATTTTTAATGGCAAAAGTCTAGGATAATAGCTGTCTAACGCGATGTTAAAAACGCTATCAATATTAAGCTTGATAGCGTGAAGATAAAAAATAAGCAGGTTAGCAATTTATTTAACTGCTACTTGTTGATAATAATCAGCAAGTTTTTGTTTAGCGTCTGCTAATTCTTGTTCGGCTTTTTGTACTTTTGCTTTTAACTTATCAATTTTTTCTTGATCGAACTTTTTACTATCTTTAGCGTATTTTTCAGTTTTTTGAGCTAATTCATTCTTTCTTTCAGCAACTTTATCCGTTTTTTCGGCAATATCTTGCTTATATTTTGACTCTAAATCGGCATTACTACAATGCGTATTAACTTCATCAAGCGCTTTCTCAAGCCCGGTAACTTTATGGCTGTTATTATGGCTTTTAGCTTGTTCAATTTCGGCTTGAATAGCCTGCTTTTTGCTTTCACAAGTTAGCCCTTCAGATTGATGATTTTGCGCAAAGCTGTTCATTGAGCAGGTTGTGACCAAAGTCAACATACTTAATTTACTGACTAACTTTATTACTTTTTTCATATTCATTTCCCCAATTGTTTATTTTCTCAGTTGTATACAATCAACTTTATGATCTTTCCCTTTGGTTAGAATCAAACTTGCTCGTTCCCGTGTTGGCAAAATATTTTCGATCAAATTTAATTCATTAATTTCTCGCCAAAGGCGGTTAGCAATATTCACAGCTTCTTGTTCTGGCAACTGTGAATAATGGTGAAAATAGGAATTAGGATCACTAAATGCCCCAGCTCTAAATTTCAAAAATCGATTGACATACCAATCATGTAATAACGGTAATTGTGCATCGACATATATTGAAAAATCGACATAATCAGAAACAAATACCCGATTGTTAGCTTGAGTATAATTGACTAAACCTTGTAAAACATTTAATCCTTCAAGAATTAAAATGTCGGGACTGTCTATAATAATTTCTTCATTTTCGACAATGTCATAAACTAAATGCGAATAAACAGGCGCACTGACCTGTTTTTGCCCTGACTTAATGTCAGCAACAAAATTAATCAATTTTTTGATATCATAAGATTGTGGAAAGCCTTTTTTATTCATTATTCCACGTTGTTCAAGACATTTATTTGGATACAAAAATCCATCGGTTGTCACCAATGCAACTTTGCGATGTTCAGGCCAACGTGTCAAAAGCGCCTGTAATACTCGAGCAGTGGTGCTTTTACCGACAGCCACACTACCTGCGATACCAATAATATAAGGGATTTTCTGACTTTTACCTAAAAATTTTGATAACACAACCTGCCTAGAAAGGCTATTACTAATATAGTAATTAAGTAGTCGAGATAAAGGCAAATAGATTTCACTTACCTCATCCATCGATAAATCTTCATTAATTCCTTGTAACGAAGTTAATTCTTCGGAAGTTAAAGTCATTGGTACCGCATTACGCAAACTTGCCCACTCTTTACGGCTAAATTGCATATAAGGACTCAAATGATTCTTCATATTTTACTTTTCTCTTTGATGATTAATGCAAAAATAATCGGTTCAGATTATACATAATTCTTATTTTTTACAATCACAAATTAGCATTGATGCTTCATCGTAGCTATCTAAGTGAGTTACTGATAAAATATAAACGTAAAATTTAACTTGAATATAAAATTGAGATTATATGTTAAAAACTAAATCGAAGCTAAAACCCAAAAAAAGCCGTCAAGAAATAAATGAAGAGTCGCGTGAACTGAAACGCAAACGTAAACATAAAGGTTTACCGAGCGGTTCACGTTTTAATGGTCAAGATAATAATCAACATAAAAAACCATCCAATACCATTAAAGATCCGCGAATTGGTAGTAAAAAGCCAATTGCCTTAATTGCGGATGATGCAACAAGCAAACCTGTTTTAGTCAAAGAGTCAAAACCAATAAAAAAACGCTTATCCCCTCAAGAAGAGTTAGAACAATTAGAAAATGATGAAAAATTAGAGCAACTACTTGATTTAGTCGAAAGTGATAGTAAATTAACCAAAGAACAACAGTCATACCTTGATAGCAAACTAAACCGTATAGAAGAGCTGATGCAACAGCTTGGTTATAGTGATGATGATTTTGATGATGAACAAGATGAAGCGAAAGACGATATCGTCAATTTATTAAAACGTCATTAAAAATCGATTAAATGATCATAATTCGACGTGAATGTGATTATAAAGTATTTAAGTCATATCAATTAAAATACAGCGATTTTAATTGATATGACCTTAAAATCGGTATTGTTCAATACAAATCAGCTTAGATAAATAATGAGAACATAATGCCATTACTAATAATGCTTAGTTTATATTTTGGATTATTGATTTGTACGCTACTATTTTTAAAAAAAACCAATCGTATAAAAAATAGAACCAAAATCAAAACTAAACAAAAACCAATTAAAAAAAATCATGGAAATAGCAATGTTAGATGCCGAATTAAATAAAAATAATAATAAAATTCAAACGCAATTATGGGATCAAAGATTAATTGAAAAATATAATTATTCTGGTCCGAGATATACATCATACCCAACAGCGCTCGAATTTAATGAAAATTTTAATGACCAAGATTTTTTAGCGGCTGCCAATCGTTATCCCGATAGACCATTATCGCTTTATGTTCATATCCCTTTTTGCCATAAGCTTTGTTATTTTTGTGGTTGTAACAAACTGATTACCCGCCAGACTCAAAAAGTTACTAAATATTTAAATATACTCGATATTGAAATTGAAAAGCGATCACAACTATTCAAAAACCGTATTGTTTCGCAAATGCATTGGGGCGGCGGTACCCCAACCTTTTTGACCAACGATGAAATTACCCGCCTGATTGTTTCGCTAAGAAAGCATTTCAATTTTGCGCAAAATGCTGAACTGTCAATTGAAATTGACCCACGGGAAATTACTCCTCAAACTATTGATCATCTTGCTAGCCTCGGATTTAATCGACTGAGTATGGGAATTCAAGATTTTAATCACGAAATTCAAAATCTAATTAATCGTGAACAAGATGAAAATCTAATCCGCTCATTAATTAAGCAAGCACGTAAAAATCATTTCCATTCAATTAGCTTGGATCTTATCTATGGATTACCTAAACAAACAGTAGAAAGTTTTACCGAAACCTTAAATAAGGTTATCGATATTTCACCAGATCGATTGAGTGTCTTTAATTATGCTCATCTTCCTAGTCGTTTTGCCGCTCAGCGAAAGATCAAAGATCAGGATTTACCTAACGCTAATCAAAAATTGCAGATTTTACAAACCTGTATCGAAAAATTAACCCAAGCTGGTTATCAATTTATCGGTATGGATCACTTTGCTAAACCCACTGATGAACTGGCAATCGCGCAGCAACAAAATAAATTGCACCGCAATTTTCAAGGTTATACCACGCAAGGTGATGCTGATTTACTGGGACTTGGTGTATCGGCAATTAGCATGCTGGGTGATAGTTATGCGCAAAATCAAAAAGATCTAAAAATTTATCAAAACCAAGTTGAACAAACTGGCAATGGTTTATGGAAAGGCTTTAATTTAAATAATGATGATATTATTCGGCGTGATGTGATTAAACAGCTTATTTGTCATTTTTATTTAGACAAAAAACAAATAGAGCAAAAATTTACTATTCAGTTCGATGATTATTTTGCGCAAGACTTATCGTTACTCAAACCATTACAACAAGATGGTCTGGTCATGATTAGTGATGATACCATTGTTGTACAACCCAAAGGACATTTATTAATTCGTAATATATGTATGTGTTTTGATAGTTATATGCGCCGTATGGCAAGACAGCAACAATTCTCACGCGTGATCTAGTTCACTTTACTCACGCATGAATATTCGATTATCATTACTTATTAATGACTGGCTAAATAGACTTTAAATTTTGTCGTTTGTGCTATCACTTCTACACTTTTAAACGTGTCATTTAAAATCGTTTGATAGGGTAAAAATGAGTTTGCTACTATGCACAAATAACCATTCAATTTTAAATGTTTTTTGGCTTGGCTAATTAAAGCATTAACCGCAGTATAATCGGTCTGCTTGCCGTCATGAAAAGGCGGATTTGATATAATCAAATGGTATTTATCATTCAAATTAGAAAAAACATCACTGGCAACAACACTGGCAGATAAATGATTACTCGCTAACGTTGCTTTGCTTGATTCTAATGCCGCACTATTAACGTCAGACAGTGTTAACGTAATATCAGGATATAATTTAGCAAGCACTGTTGCCAAAATACCCGAGCCACATCCGACATCTAAAACATGTCCTTTAACAATGTCTGCATGTTCCATCAATGCATTTAATAGCAATTCACTACCCGCATCTAACCCTTTTTGGCTAAATACGCCTGGTAAACTTTTCAATTCAATGTCGTGATTATCGATTGTTAAATGATAGCTCAACCACCATTTTTCAAACTCAAAGGCCAAACGATGATCGGCTTGAAAATGATATAAACTGCAACGTCTGGCACTATCTATTTTTTGGATGGAACCAAACTCATTTAACAAAGCTTCAACACTTTTAATTCCTGAGCGGTTTTCGCCGACAATAAAAATATCACTCCCTTTAACCATGTTATGTAATAAGTAAGACAACTGAAACTGCGCTTCACTTTTTGTTTTTGGCCAATAGTAGATGACCGTATCCATGTTTGTGTAAAAGGTAGAATCAGGTAGCAAAGCAAAAAGCGTTTCGACCTTATGGGTGTAATTTTTTAGTCGTAAATAGGTATGAAACTGAGAACAATGAATTTTGATGTTATGCGCCGAAAAACTTGCCGGATAACTGTCTTGAATATCGCCAGCAAAGATAACATTTTTATTGTTAAAGATACTCTCGTGTCGCTCTATTACTTGACTTGCTGGTGTAAAAGCAGATGTTGCCATATTACCTCGATGAAAAAACCTTTATAAATTTAGCCGTTGATTATACAATTAACGTCCCTTAATCTCTAACAAAAAAACACTTTCTTAATCATGACTGAACAAGATTGGTATTTAAAGCAATGTAATATCACACAATATGTTTTGCGTGATGCAGCGGCGTTCAAAGGTGAACTTGCAACACACATTAGTGATGAAATCCGCTTAATTGTTGTTGCAGAACAAAAGCCAACACAAAAAATATATCAGGATATTTTAAATGCCATTAGTCTTAGCACTGAACACGTATTGGTGCTTACGCCATCGCAACTCATTATTCCTGCTAATGAAATAAATAAAGTGGTATGGTTTATTGATATTCAACCAGATGAATCGTGGCAAAATCAGTTAGTGATTCAAACAACGAATTTAGATGCCTTAGCCAATGCACCACAACAAAAACGCCAGCTTTGGCAACAATTATGTCAATATGAAAACTATTTCCATCCTAAACAAGCATGATTTATCAGAAGCTTATGCATTAGAACAACTTTGCCATCCTATTGCATGGTCTAAACAGACGTTCTTCTCTAACCAAGGCGATCATTATTTAAATTTGAAGCTCACGATTAATAACAAAATAATTGGATTTTGCATATGCCAATTAGTGGCCGATGAAGCAAACTTATTTAATATCGCGATACATCCTAAGTTTAGAAAACAAGGATTAGCAAAAGCGTTGCTCAACTGCCTTATTGACAAGTTAACGACAATCAACCCATCTAACCCTATCACCACGCTTTGGTTAGAAGTTCGACAATCAAATAAGGCCGCTATTTTGTTGTATCATTCACTTGGTTTTAATCAAATTACGATTAGAAAAAATTATTATCCAACTACAGATGGTAAACAAGAAGATGCAATCATTATGGCTTTGACATTAGCCTTATAAAACAGAGGAATATAAGAATGCAAAACCATACCGCATTACTATTTGTTAATGGGGAGCCGCCAAAGCACTACCCTAACACTAGCGATAATTATTGCTGTATAGCGGCAACTGACGGAGCATATCATAATTATTTATCATCAACCTCAATCATTCCCAATTATATTATTGGTGATTTAGATAGTTTTCACCGTGATCGCAACACACCAAACACGACTCAAGTGATTCACACGCCTGATCAAAATAAAACTGACTTTGAAAAAGCGATGTTATTTTTAGCCGATAAAGGAATAAAACGCTTTATTGTGTATGGTGCCTGCGGTCATGCTAGTGATCATTTTTTAGGTAACTTATCAGTTGCAAAACAATATCATCAACAATTTGATATCACTTTTTATGATAATTATTGCCATTTCTTTTTTGCTAAACACCAGCAAGTTCTCACCGGTATAAAAAATCGAATTATCTCATTGATGCCTTTTCCAAAAGTAATCAAATTATCTATTGATGGTGTTCAATATCCGCTGACTAATGCAACGTTGAAGTTAGGCGAATTAACGAGTTTACGAAATAAGGCAATCAGTGATTTAGTAAAAATATCATTTAAAAATGGTAGTTTACTTATCTTCATTGAAGATTTACATACAGATGATTGACAACATTATTTACATTACTTTACAATACTTTACACACATTGGCAGAAGAATTATTATAAAAGGATCCTCTCCATGCTTATAAAGAAACTTTCGGTTTTTATTTGCTCTTCATTACTTTCTTGCATGGTTATTGCACAAAATGCAGCAAAAGAGAATAACACAGATGAGATAATTGATTCATTTCTTCAATGCGATAGTCAATTTTTTGAACAGTTAGCTAAAAATAAGAAATATTTTAGCCAATATGCCGACTTAGATTCGTTTGAAAATATTGCCTATATTCCCGTTCAATCAATGGAATATGATAATAGCAATACAACAATGTTGAAAAAACCAATTAAATATAAAGGATTAACAATAGTTGGTTATCAAAACATCTATATTCCCACTACATTATCTGGCAAATTTTATTATTGGGGATTTATCTTTAATAATAATTTAGATGAAGTTAAAAATAATTTAAAAAACCTCAACTGGTTACCTTACAATAATCAAGTCTATATCGCTAATCCTAAAATTTATGATCAAAAAAATAAAGCCCTTCTTTGGCAGGATAACCCATACTCAATTGATATGGTTATTCCACGACTTTGGACGGTTGAAAAATCACTCTATTTAGAAAATATTGCCGATAATCAGAGCCGAATAGCTTGTTCAATTCAAGGCGATATAGAAAAAGATATTCTTTATTTAACTCGCCCAGACATGAAACCCTTAGATGCTAAAATTGAAGCTAAACGTCAAGAAAAAATTAAAGCTTATAAGCTAAAAAAACAAAAAGAGAATGAAGAAAATCTAAAATCTCAACAAAAGAAAGACATGAGTAAAACATCAACAGAAAATAAATCAAAAGGCGGGGATAAGATTTAAATGAAAAAATTATATTTATTATTGATTCTGTCTTCTTTTTCTGCGTTTGGTAATAGTGTCGATACTAAAATAGCACCAATCAATGATACTGTTGACGAAAAAACAACATCAGAGGTAAATGAAATTTTACATAATGAACGCGTTGGTCAGCAATTTATTTCGATAAGTAAATCTAAAGACGACAAATCCACTGGTTATTCATTCATTGATAGAACATCTATTGCCCTCCACCCTTACAACAAACGAATTCGAGTATTTTCGCAAATTGTCAACTATACGCCAGCAATCGAACAAGATAATAGTGATGGTAATAAAATTTCATATCGCTCATTAGTCATTGAACAATTTGCAAATTGTGACAAAATGGAGATGGCTAAAGGAAATATACAGTTATTTGCAAATTACTTCGGCGAAGGTGATTTAATCGGTACTAATGATACTCCAAACCGCTGGGTCGCAATGACAAATAATGACGATGAACTACGCCGATTACTCATTGTTGCCTGCTCTTTACCTATTACTGAATAAATACAGATAACTATTTGACTGCCACTTGATTGTGGCAGGTTAATAGGGTTTATGTTAAAATCTTTTCATTGTCTATTTAGATTATTTTTCTATGAATATAACCGAATTTCATACTATTACCGATCAACTTTATAATCAGATCGAGCTTTTTTTAGATAAATTTGCTGACGAACAAGACATAGATATTGACTACGAAACTAATGGCAATGTTATTACGATCAGTTTTCCTAATCACAGTAAAATTATTGTCAATACTCAAGAGCCGCTTTTCCAAATTTGGTTAGCTACAGCTAAACAAGGATACCATTTTGATTATGTCAATAAGCAATGGATTTGTAATCGTACAGATCAATCTTTTGATAAAATTTTTACCGAATCAGTACAAGAACAAGCAAGGTTGTAAAGTGTAATTCAACAAGGCTAAATATTGCACTTTGTCCTTGTTGAATCAGAATTTTTAAACTTTTTATAGTAATGTAAGATTTGCCAGTTTAACCACTAACCATTTTATTCCTTCATTAATAAAAGCAATCTGCACTCGTCTATGATCGCCTTCACCATCTAAATTAATGATTGTACCTTCACCAAATCGTTGATGTTTAACCTTGCGACCTAATACATAACCATCACTTTCACGTTGCTTTTCAAGGTAAGACTTTTTACGTTCTTGATAAAATTGTGCATCATGACTTAAATCATCAGATTTAAATTCTGATGAAGTTATCATACCTCGATAACTGACCTCATTAAGGTTTTCAACCGGTAATTCACTCAAAAAACGTGATGGTAAGTTACGTTCTTCACGCCCATAAAGTCGTCTTAATTCACATAACGTTAACGTTAAATGTTTTCGAGCTCGAGTAATACCAACGTATGCCAAACGGCGCTCTTCTTCCATTTTATCATTATCTTTAATAGAGCGTTGTGCTGGGAATATGCCTTCTTCTAAGCCAACGATAAACACATTATCAAACTCCAGTCCTTTAGCAGCGTGGAGTGTCATTAGTTGAACAGAATCTTGCTCTTTAATCACATCACGGCTTTCAAGTGAGGTAAAAGCTAAAAATGACTCTAATACTGTTAATGTTTTACCGGTTTGGCTATCTTCAATTACAGTATTTTCATTGATTTTAAAAAACTGTTCTGCTGCCGAAACCAGTTCTTCAAGGTTTTCTAATCTTGATTGACCTTTTATTCCTGGCTCTTGCTCATACATTTGCTGTAAACCAGATAAACGAATCATGACATCAAGCTGTTTATAAAAAGGTAACAAACCGACTTCATCATAGATTGAATCCATCAATTGTAAAAAGCGACTGAGTCCTGAACGCTGACGTTCAGTTAGCGAATTACTTTGGATTAACATTAAGCAAGCATCCCATAATGAAAGACTATGTTGCTTAGCTGTTAGCCTGACTTTATCAAGCGTGACATTGCCAATACCTCTTGTAGGGGTATTTATCGTAGTTTCAAAAGCCATGTCATTATTATGATCATGTAATAATCGTAAATAAGCTAAAGCCAATTTGACTTCTTGCCGCTCATAAAAGCGAATAGAACCATAAATTTGGTAAGGCACGCCTGATTGCAATAACGTATCTTCAAAAATTCGTGATTGCACGTTGTTTCGATATAATATGGCACAACTCGCGTAGTTTTCACCATTTTCATGGTGTTTTTTTATTTGACCAACTACAAATCGGGCTTCATCAATGTCATTAAAACCAACATAAAGTGAGATTTTTTCGCCATCACCACTATCTGTCCATAAATTTTTACCGAGTCTATTTTGGTTTTTAGCGATTAATATATTGGCTGCATCTAATATATTACTTGTTGAACGGTAATTTTGCTCTAAACGGATAATGTCAGAATCTGGATAATCATGAATAAATAATTGTAAATTGTCAGCATTCGCGCCTCGCCAGCTATAGATAGATTGATCGTCATCACCAACAATCATAACATTGGCAGTATGACCAGCCAGTTTTTGCACTAATCGGTATTGAATCAAATTAGTGTCTTGAAATTCATCAATCAAAATATTGGAAAAACGGTGATGACAATAATTTAACACATCATCATTTTGGCAAAGTAATTCGTAAACTCTTAAAATTAATTCTGAAAAATCAACATATCCTACTCTATCACAAATAGCTTGATAATCGCGATAGATGGTTTGCCACATGATTTGTTTAGGATCTTCAGGCGTGATATCATTAGCACGAAAACCTTTTTCTTTTTGGTTTGATATAAACGCAGCGCACTCTTTTGCCGACCACTGTTTTTCATCAATTTTCAATTCTCGAAAAATGCGTTTGATAAGCCGAATTTGATCTTCAGAGTCAATCAATTGAAAATTCGATGGCAACTTAGCTTGCTGGGCAAACATACGTAATAATCGGTGTGTTAATCCATGAAAGGTACCAATCCACATACCACTAAAGTACCCTTCTCCAACTAATGCTTCGATACGCTCTTGCATTTCTGCGGCAGCTTTATTGGTAAAGGTAACGGCAAAAATTGAATTAGAAGGGTATTGTTTTTCCATGCAGAGCCAAGCAATACGATGAACCAAAACGCGAGTTTTCCCACTTCCCGCACCTGCTAACACAACGGTATATTGGTTATCAGTAGTCACTGCATTTTTTTGTTCGGTATTTAGGTCGTCTAATAATGATTGTCTAATTTCCATTATAAATTAACCCATTTTGATAATACAAACCGGTAACCGGTATCAATTTTATATACATTATTCATTCTTTCATTATTTTTTAGATGTCGTATGTAGACGATAAGCAAATAGGATAAAAGATAGGTTTTAAATCACAGTAATTTATAATTACTGTCAGCTTTACTGTCTATTTATACAGACTTTGCAAGAATTATATCAGATTCTCTAATTCAGGCAATTGTGTTATCTCAATATGAGGTAAACATCTTGCATCGGTAAGCTGCAAAATATCTTGATCAAAAATATTTAGCCAGCACCCTAAAAATCCATTATTAACCGCGCCATTAACATCAGTTATTAAATTATCACCAACATGTAAAATATTACCAGCCGGTAGCGCTAGCCTATCGGCGGCTAAATTGAAAATTTCAGGAAAAGGCTTAGAACGACCATTAGCACCACCACGAAGGGAAAATTGAAAATAGTCACCTAAACCGATTTTGTTAATGTCAACGTTTCCATTAGTAATCACAGCTAAAGGAAATTTTGTTGCTAACAAAGCTAATAAAGTGTGGGTAGATTGAGGAACATTCATTGTATGGCGCCAAAAATTAAACGTTGTCATTGCATCATCAACTATCTGTGCAATCTTAGCGGTTGAAATTTTGGCTTTAATACAAAGCGATTTAATTGTCTCAATTCGCCAAATAATCACATCGTGATAAATTTCTGGATTGGCTGATAACACACCATTTTTTTCGACATGAAAATCAGTTAAAGTCACATTCTGTAATTGAGGACAAATATGCAGCGTTTTTATCATTTCTTGTTCAGATTTTTCAACAATTGTACTATTGTCATACAGTGTATCGTCAAGATCGAAAGTAATGGCTTTAATAGAATTAATTGAACGGTAAAAATGCATTATTTACTTCCTCTTTTCGCTCTGGGGTGTGCAGAATCATAAACTTCTGCCAAATGTGAAAAATCCAAATGCGTATAAACTTGTGTTGTTGACAAATCAGCGTGACCAAGCAATTCTTGTACAGCTCTTAAATCACCACTTGATTCTAACATATGAGTGGCAAATGAGTGACGTAATTTATGCGGGTGCACATGAACGCTTAAACCTTGTTTAACTCCCCATTGTGCAAATCGTTTTTCTACGTTGCGTGGGGATATGCGTTTACCTAATTTAGAAATGAACAGAGCATCATCTTGCGGTTCTAAAAAATCACGCATCGATAACCAATGCTTGATCCATTTTATCGACTCTCGACCTAATGGCAATTTACGCTCTTTGCTGCCCTTTCCCATCACTTTTATTTCAGCATCATTTAAATTTAACTGCCGGCAATTAAGATTAACGAGTTCAGAAAGTCGTAAACCCGAACCATACATAAGCTCAAGCATGGCTCGGTCTCGTACTGACAACGGATCGTTGTATTCTATATCCAAGAGTTGATTAATCTCATCAATATCAATATTTTTAGGCAAATGTTGCCCTACTTTAGGATTTAACACACCGCGTGCAGGATTGGCGACAATAAGTTCATTTTTTACCATCCAATCACAAAAACTTCGTAAGGCAGATAATCTTAAAGATAAGCTTCTAGCCTGTAAACCAGTGCGTTTACTCCGGCTAATTAATAATCTTACTGCCGATGAATCTAAATCTTGCCATTTATTCAGTTCGATTTCTTGCGCTAATGAAATCAGTGCATAGAGTTGACGTTTATAATTAATTTGAGTATTTAAACTAAGTTGCTTTTCTGATTTGATATAATTTAAAAACTGTTCGACTGGCTGAGTTAATAAATCGACATTTTTTTGAGATGAAAGATTCATAATCTGCCTTATTTTTTTCGCATGACCCATTTTTCAATTAATATTGGTAATATTAGACTAATTCTTTCTAATAACAATGTTCCTTGCTCAGCTTGATAATGATGAGGATCGGCACTGGTAAACATGAGCAACCCTAAATCGCCAAATTGACCTAATAACGATAAAGCAACTGAACCGACATAACCATGTTCTGGCAATAGAAAATCTAGCTCAGTAGTATTTAAAGTGCCCAAATACTGATGACTATATTGTAAATGCCTAACTCTTATAAAATCAAAACGTAGGCAATTTAATGCATAGTGATGATGAATAGAAGGTGCATTGAGTAACCATTTATCATCAAAAAGATATAAATAAGCGCCGCTAAGACCTAAAGATTTGGCCCAACTTTTTAATATATTATCTAAATCATTAAGATCGTTTGCTTTAATTAATTGTCCCTGCAAATCCATAAATTGATTGAAAAGCAATTCATTATTACTGGCATATTCCATCAATAAGGTAATTTCGGACTCTAACTGACCAATTTTATTACGTTGCCTTGCCATTTGCCATTCAGGTAATGAAACACCACCACGAATGGGATGAGGGATCTGCATGCTTTGGAGATGATTAGCATTACGAATAAAAAAATCGGGATTATCCATCAAATATTGACTGACTATTTCATCATTCAAATTAGGCTTGTCGGCAACTCGCCTTGTATATTTTGCTTTATGAGCGCGTGTTATTTTAGCAACCATGCTTAATCTCTGTTATCACTTATTTATAATATTTGTGTAAATAAAACTCAAAGAGAATCACTGCATCCATTTAAACTATTAACTTATTTAATGACGAATTTATGATTACAAAACGAATAATCTTATAGTTATATCGCAATAAATCCATCATAGACATGGGTTGCTGGCCCTGTCATATAAAGTGGTTGATTCATTCCCTGCCATTCAATTAAAAGCTTACCACCAGGCAAGTTTACATTGACTTTATTATTCAATAATCCTTGATTAATGCCGACTGCAACAGCAGCGCAAGCACCAGTTCCACAAGCTTGTGTTTCGCCAACACCACGCTCAAACACCCGTAAATCAATGTTGTTGCGATTAATGATATGCATAAATCCGACATTTGCTCGTTCAGGAAAACGTTCATGTTGTTCTAATAGCGGTCCAAGTGTGGCCACTTCAGCGGTGAGAATATTATCGACTTGTAGCACACAATGGGGATTTCCCATTGAAGCCACGCCACATAATACGGTGTTCTCTTGTGCTCGAATAATATAAGTTTTTTCTTCTTTTATTGCTTTAAACGGTACTTTACTTGGTTCAAAAATAGGTTGCCCCATATTAACTCTGACTGTTTCATCATCATTAACTGTTAGTACAATATTCCCTTTTACCGTGCTCACTTTTAAAACACGTTTTTTGGTTAAACCTTTTAAGCGAACAAATCTAGCAAAACAGCGAGCGCCATTCCCACACTGCTGAACTTCACTTCCATCTGCATTAAAAATTCGGTAATGAAAATCAGTATCTGGCGCATAAGGAGGCTCTACAAGTAAAAGCTGATCGAAACCAACACCTGTGTATCTATCAGCAAGGCGTTTTATCATTTCTGTTGAAAGATGAACATTTTGCGTTACCGCATCAATGACCATAAAATCATTTCCAAGTCCATGCATTTTTGAAAAGTTCATCGTCACTTACCTTCTATTAAAAACATTGTTATCTATTTACTTATTTTCACTATCCATTAAAAAGTAGTCTAGGATAATTAACAAGGCGCTGGTTAAGATGTTGATTAACCATAAATAAGATTATAGGGTCTCTCCTCGCCATAAATCATCAAACGATTCACGTTGACGAATAAGTTTGTGATGTTGTTCATCGGTCAGCATAACTTCAGCTGGCCTTGGATGGCTATTATAATTTGAAGCCATACTAAATCCATAAGCACCAGCACTACAAATAATTAACAGATCGCCTTGTTGCACTGAAAGCTCTCGCTGATATGCCAATACATCACTCGATTCGCAAATCGGTCCAACAACATTATAGATAAAACGTTGATCGGATGGTTTCGGTTCTTTTTCAGGTAAAACTCGCATCCAAGCTTGATAAAGCGCGGGGCGAATCAAATCATTCATCCCTGCATCAACAATAGCAAAATGATTATCATCTTGATGTTTGGTATATTCAACTTTCGTAATCAATAATCCACTATTAGCAACAATTGATCGCCCAGGCTCTAATAAAAGCTCAAGATCACGATAATTAGCTAATTTTTTCTTCAATTCGCTAACAATCAACGATGCTGAAGGCGGTTGTTCTTGATCATAACGCACCCCTAATCCACCACCTAAATCAATATGTTTAATATGAATATTTTCAGATTTAAGTTTATCAACTATCGCTAATATGCGATCGGCAGCATCAAGAAATGGTGAGGTTTCAGTCAATTGTGAACCAATGTGGCAATCAATGCCAACAATATGAATATGATCTAACGATGTTGCTTTACGATAAATATCTAATGCGGATTGATGGCTGATACCAAATTTATTTTCACGCAAACCTGTTGAGATATAGGGGTGGGTTTTAGCATCAACATCGGGATTAATTCTAAAAGAGATGTTTGCAATTTTATTTAATTTTTTGGCCACATCATTAATGCGATAAAGCTCGGCTTCGGATTCAACATTAAAACATTTGATGCCAACTTCAAGCGCACGTTCGATTTCACTAATGGATTTTGCTACCCCAGAAAAAACAATTTTTTTAGGATCCGCTCCCGCTATCAGTGTGCGTTCTAACTCACCTTGCGACACAATATCAAACCCTGCGCCTAATTTAACAAGCAAGTGCAAAACAGCTAGAGAACTATTGGCTTTTACCGCATAACAGATTAAATGTTTCCTATCTGTCAACTCCTTTTGGTAATCCAAAAACTGCTGTGTAATATATTCGGCAGAATAGACATAAAGTGGCGTACCGTATTGCTTTGCGAGTTCTGAAATTGCGACCTTACCGGCTAGTAATTGACCCTTTTCGTAATGTAAAAAATCCATTATTAATTCCATTAAACTGTTTGATTAAGCAGATGAGTGTTAATTGAAGCATTTGATTTTTCTGCGGGCATATAAAGTGGCCCTTTCAACCCACAACCCAATAACGTTAATATGACGAGCACTAATGAGAGTAATTTTATCGATGATTTCATACCAAGTTCACAATTTTTTCATTTTTGTAATGAGCACTATATTACACGATAGCCAAATTCGTGCAAAGCATAAATAAACATAACATTATTTAAGGGATTAATCTCGACTTAACAAGGCACAAACGACAAAGTGTAGTCAAAAATTATAATTAAGAAGGAAAAGAATAAATCAATATAACCAAGCGATTTATGAGATGACTCTTTTGAAATAAAAATGTGCAACTTGATCTTGTTGATAAAAGTTTTATCTCAATTTTATTAACTTAGTAAAAAACATGACAAGATTAATACTTTTTAACCAATTAATTTCACAAGTTACAAGAGTAATAATATTAAGCATTGATATATTTTTGACGATCAGGTAGCCAACACGCTATAAGTTGCTCAGCCATCTGTGGAGAGTTTTGTAGTAAAGGCAAGGAAACCCTCTGTATTTCACTAATTAAATATTGATCACGAATTAAATCAACCACTTTAAAATTTGCCATACCCATTTGGCGAGTCCCTAAAATCTCGCCACTTCCTCGAATTTCTAGATCTTTTTGGGCAATCACAAAACCATCATTGCTTTCACGCATCACCTTCATACGAGCTTGTGCAACCTTGCTCAACGGCGCTTGATACATTAATACGCAATGAGACACTGCACTCCCACGTCCAACTCGGCCACGTAATTGATGCAATTGTGCAAGCCCAAGCCGTTCAGCATTTTCAATAATCATTAAACTGGCATTGGGTACATCTACACCAACTTCAATAACGGTTGTCGCAACTAAAAGCTGAGTTTTACCGGCTTTAAAGTTTTGCATAACCGATTGCTTTTCATCAGATTTCATTTTGCCATGAACCAGTGCTATTGATAAATGTGGTAGTTTTTCACGTAATTCTTCAACTAACATTTCGGCAGCTTGTGCATCAAGCGTTTCAGATTCTTCCACTAACGTACACACCCAATAAACTTGACGATTATCCAAACAGGCTTGATTCACTTTTTCAATAATTTCTTCTCGTCGAGAATTAGGAATAACAACGGTTGTAATCGGCGTACGCCCAGGCGGTAATTCATCAATCACTGATACATCCAAGTCGGCATAAACAGTCATGGCTAACGTTCTTGGAATTGGCGTAGCGGTCATGATCAGTTGATGTGGGTAAATTTGATCTTTAATACCTTTTTGCCAAAGTGTTAGCCGTTGGTTTACGCCAAAACGATGTTGTTCATCAATAATCACGAGACCTAACTTAGCAAACTCCACTTTATCAACAAATACGGCATGTGTACCTATTAGCATGGTGATATCGCCGGCTTTGATACGTTCATACCGATCTTTTTTATTTTTTGCCGTTAAACGACCAGATAACCAATCAACGCTAATATTAAGCGGCTCAAACCACTGCTTAAAATTGTTATAATGTTGTTCAGCTAATATTTCGGTTGGCGCCATTAAAACGACTTGTTGATTATTTTCTATCGCATTTAATGCCGCTAAAGCTGCAACTAAAGTCTTTCCAGAACCGACATCACCTTGAATTAAACGCATCATTGGAATAGATTTTGCCATGTCTTGATATATATCTTGTACAACACGTTGCTGAGCATTGGTCGGTTTGAAAGGTAATGAGGCCAAAAACGGCTCAATATAGTGCTGATTTACCTGCATAGCATAAGCTTGTTGCTTTTGATTATCCGTTTTTAAGGTGAGCATACTTAAATGATAAGCAAGTAACTCTTCAAAAATAAATCGTTTAATAGCAGGGTGATTACCATTAGATAACTGAGCAATATCAGTATCAATAGGCGGATTATGAATAATATTCAATGAATCAAAAGCTGACAAAAATTGATTTGCTAGTGGCGCAGGTAAAATTTCTTCAGGTGGGTTGCGCTTTAGTAATAACAGTGCCGCTTGAATCAACTTACGAATCACATTTTGCGTTAAGCCATAAGTTGTGGGATAAATCGGCGTATATCTTTCTTGGGTTGGATCGGTAATTAATGCATTATCTTCTCGATTCGCTCTGACTTTATATTGTGGGTGGATAATTTCACGATAAGTTTTTCCATTTTTGATTTCGCCATAAGCACTCACCCATTTGCCGATAGCTAAACTGGCTTTCATACCTGCATTAAAATGCATAAATCGCAATATAGCGATTCCTGACTCATCTTGAATATGACAAACTAGCATTTGTTTACGCCGAAAAATCACTTCCGTTTTAATGATACAACCTTCGATAGTGGTGTATTCACCAATGCTACTGCTGCCAATTGCACAACAAGAGGTGCGATCTTCGTATCGCATCGGAAAGTGTAATAATAAATCCTGAATGGTTTGAATACCGAGTGTATGAAATTTTTTTTCTAAACTTTCGCCAATACCGGCTAATTTAATTAACGGAATATGGTTTAAAAAACGGTTAGCCATAATAACTAATTGACATTGCGAGTCACACTTACCACATCTTGCTGTAGCGATAACTTACGCATCAGTTCATTAAGTTGTTGAACATTTTTTACTTCAATTTGTAGAATAATCGTATAAATTTGTCGATCTTTTTCTTCAGTATTCAACCATTGAAGATGAGCTTGTTCATCATTAATGATAGACAAAACATGACCTAATGAGCCTTGATTATTGAGAATATCAACCCAAATTTCAGCAACAAAGAGCTGTTCAATATTTGGCGCCCACCTTAAGGGAATATATTTTTCAGGATTATTTTGATAGCCAGTAATATTACGACAAGATTCATGATGTACAGTTAATCCTTTTTCGGCACTAACATGCCCAATAATAGGATCATTTGGAATGGGATGGCAACATTTCGAAAATGTTACAAGTACACCTTCACTACCTGTGATGACTAATGTCTTATTCGCCTCTGAGTGATTATTCAGTAATGCCTTATGTTCTAAGCCTTTAACAATAAAGTGACTCATCACATTACCTAAACCAATTTCAGCCAGTACATCATCAAAAGTCGGTAATTTTGTTAATTCAACAATTCTTGCAATCTGTTTTTGCGAAAGCTCATCAATGCCACCGGTTTTAATCAAAGAGAGATTGAGCAAACGCCGACCTAATTCGATAGCATCTTCACGCTTTAATGTTTTTAAAGCTTGGCGAATACGAGATCGTGCTTTCGCACTGACAACAAAATTTAACCAATTCGCATTAGGACGACCTTCAGGAGAAGTAATAATCTCAACTGTTTGCCCATTACTTAATGGCTGAGAAAGCGGGAATGGCTTACGGTCAACAATCGCACCAATGCATTGATAACCTATATCGGAATGAACAGCATAGGCTAAATCAACTGCTGTTGAACCCTCTGGTAATTGAACAATACGACCTTTAGGCGTAAAGACATAGATTTCTTTAGGAAAAAGATCGGATTTAACGTTTTCTATGAATTCAAAAGAGTTACCCACGCTTTGTTGTAATTCTAATAAACTTTGCATCCAACGTTGAGCTTTAATTTGAGTAGTGGTGTGATTGAGCTCATCATTTTCGTTATATACCCAGTGCGCAGCGACCCCCATTTCGGCCATTTGATCCATATCCTCTGTGCGTATTTGCACTTCAACGGGAGTACCATGTGGACCAATTAATGATGAATGTAAAGATTGATAGCCATTTGCTTTTGGAATAGCGATATAGTCTTTGAAGCGGTTAAGTCTTGGTTTATATAAATTGTGTACCAAACCGAGTGCACGGTAGCAAGCATCGACATCTTTAACCACAATCCGAAAGATATAAATATCCATGATAGAGTGAAAGTGTTGTTCACGCATTTGCATTTTTTGATAAATGACATAGATATTTTTTTCAAGTCCTTCAACTTCAGCTTCAATATTGGCTTCAGCCAAACGGCCTCTAATCTCTGATAAGATTTGTTGGATTAATTCTTTTCGAGTACCTCGCGCTGCTTTCACAACTTTTTCTAACACTTTCGCTCTATTGGGGTGCATAGCAGTAAAGCCTAGGATTTCCAACTCGGTCTTAATATGATGGATTCCCAATCGATGCGCTAAGGGTGCATAAATTTCTAATGTTTCTTTCGCAATTCGTCTGCGTTTGTCAGGTCTTAATGCACCTAATGTGCGCATGTTATGAGTACGATCGGCAAGTTTAATCAATATAACTCGCACATCTTCGGTCATGGCTAACACCATTTTGCGAAAATTTTCGGCTTGCGCTTCTTGCCTGTTACGAAATTTTAGCTTATCAAGTTTGGAAACACCTTCAACTAAAATAGCGACATGCTTGCCAAATTCTTTTGTTATATCTTGAAAAGTGACGGGGGTATCTTCGATGGTATCATGTAAAAGTGCGGCAATGATAGTTTCATAATCAAGCCGCATATCCGCTAAAATCGTTGCGACAGCAACTGGGTGAGTAATGTACGGTTCACCACTACATCGGAATTGCCCTTCATGCGCTTTTTGAGCAAAAAAATAAGCTTTTTGAATCACTTCAACTTGTTTAGCTGGAAGATAAGATGCAACAATCTCTTTTAAGCTATCAAAATATTGCATAGGCAATTCTCAAAAAAACTTATTCGTACGAGGGAGTATTTTCGAGCAGAATCGATTCATGAAGTGCAGAACGAACTTCCGCTTCTTCATCTTGTAAAGATTGGAAATCAGCACTATCAAGAATTTGTTTATTGACAAGACCATCTTCTATTTCACGTAATGCTACAACGGTTTCCTTGTCGTTTTCTTCCGGAACTAATGGCGACTTATTTTCAACTTGTAATTGGCGAGCACGTCTTGCTGCAACTAAAACTAGATCAAAGCGATTACCAATTTTTTCTACTGCATCTTGAACAGTTACACGAGCCATTTTTACCTCTAATTTGTTTTACTAAATTACCTAATGTGAAAGATCGCTTATTGTACTTAATTTTAAGGGGAATTGTCCATATTTATATTATTTCACAATGTAAAATAAACACTCTTATAGTCAATGCCTAATAATATTAGGCGATAACTTCTAACCAGACATTTGGCCCAATTATTGGCATGTTTAGTAAGTAACGCCGTAAAGCATCTAAAGCAATCGCACAAAAAATTTTGCGCTCAGTTTGTCGATTTTGCAAACGACCAGTATATTTTAAATTACATTGCCAAACCTGTTTTGACGTTGCGATTAATAACGTAAATTCGCTATTTTTTTCACGAAAATTAACCAGTCCAAGCACAATATTTGCATGATTATGTTTTAAGACCTGTAAACAATACGATTTTGGATCTTCAAGTAACAAGGGTAGAATTTCTGATTTGACTAAAGGTGCAGCTGATTCAAACAATTGTGAGCCAACAATCCCAGCCGATTGCTGTTCAATAACAGCGATAGTCAAATTTTTATCAAGCAATAATCTAGAAACCAGTTGGGCTAAACCAAACGTATCTTGTTGGCTTAACACACCTTCAAATAAAAAATTGCTAGAAACAATAACTTTGATTTTAGACCATAATTCATCTATTTTATCTTTTTGAGACTCTGGTCCTGTTAGTTTTAATTCAATAATTGGCATTGCGGCACGATAGCCAATTATAATATCGTCTGGAATATCAATTTTAGCTTCAATTTCTGTGGCGAGATCACTTTCAGTTCGTCCCATTGTTGTTAATCGATAACACAATTTTTTATCAAAGGGTGGCAAGCGCTGCGTAATCTCGAGTAATATTGAGTTTTGTACCATTTCTTTAAATTCTGATGGTACACCGGGTGTAAAAAATAGCAAACAGTTGTTGATTTCCATTTTAAATCCACAAGCCGTGCCGATTGGGTTATCAATTAAAGAGGCACTTTCAGGCAACATTGCTTGCTTAATATTACTTGAAGGCATGGTTTTGCCACGACTAGTAAAATAATGTTCAATTTTAAGTAGCCAATCATGGTTTAATGTCAGTGATTCATTGTTAGCTTTAGCAGCAGCTTCGGCGGTTAAATCATCGCTTGTTGGTCCTAAACCACCATTAATAATAATAATGTCATTAACTAAGCTACGCTGCTTGAATGTATGAATCAATTGTTCTAAATTATCACCAACGGTATACCTTGATGTGATCGTAATACCTTCTTCAAATAGCAACTGCGACAACCATGTAGCATTAGTATCAATTATTTGACCATATAACACTTCGTCACCGGTGCTAATCATCTCAATTTTAGGCATTTTGCTAATTTGATTCATAATATTCCTTAACATGCTAATTAATGATTATAAGATGGTTTTATTATTACTGATTTAAAGCATCTTCATTATTTTCCATGTGCTCTTTACTTTGTACTAACCGAACTGAAAAATAGAGATCATAAGCAAATTCAATATACTGTTCATCTAACTTAATATTCATCTGTTTAAACCAGTTTTTTAATGTTTTTCGTCGACCTGATAGTATCAAAATCACATTTCTGACTTTCAACGATTTCACCAGCTCTTCAATACCCGACAAAACACTAACATCTTTATACGTAAAACAAGGAATAGCATCGACAATGACATAACTTATCGGTTGCGGTGCTTCGTCAATATAACTGATAATTCTGCGCTTAAAATAAGCGATGTTAAAGTAAGTAAGTGGAGAGTTAAATCGATAAATAATGGTATTATCTAGAGGTTTAACGTCTTTTCCTAAAGAATGAATACGACCACTTTCATCAACCCCAAGTAATTGATCTTTAGGCCTAAATACTCGCCTTAAAAATAAGAATAAACCTAATAACACCGCTAGCGCCATACCGGGAATAATACCAATGACTAACACCGAAACTAGCGTGGTTAAACTTAAATAAAACGCATCACGATCAAATTTAAAAAAGCGAATAATAGTCTGAAAGTTAATTAGCGAAATAGAAGAATAAATTAAAATTACCCCTAACACACAGGTTGGAATATATTTTAATGGGGATAATAAAAACAAGACAACAAAACCAATAATGATAGCTGCAATAATCGAAACTAACTGAGTTTTGCCACCATTAGCATCATTAACCGCCGTACGCGATGACGTACCACTAACCACAAATCCTTGCGATAATCCTGCCACAATATTTGCCATACCTAAGGCTTTAAATTCAACATCAGCGTTAGTTTCATAGTTATTTTTTGAGGCAAAACTCCGTACTGTTATCATCATACTGACAAAACAAATAATCGCGATATTCAGTGATGGCACAACTAAATCACGCATCAAGCCTTTATCAAAATCAAGCCATGATTCAACGGGGATAAAATCACCAGTCACTGCGCCAATAATTCGAATATTGTGAGATTCAAAATTAAATAACCAAGAGAAAAAAGTCATCACAACCACGGCAAAAAGCGGTGCGGGATAACGCGGTTTTATTTTTTTTAAACCGATCAATATCACCAAAGTAAACAGTGAGATTAATGCTGTGAAGAGATGAATTTGTGGAATTTTAAACGGTAAATAGACAACACGTTCAATTAAGTAAGAGTAATCATAAGAAAACCCTAATGTCTTGGCGAGTTGATCTACCATTATGGTGATTGAAATGCCATTAAGTAAACCAATCAATATCGGTTGACTCAGTAAATCAGCCAGTGCACCTAAGTGCAATTTGCCGGCAATGATACACCATATTCCAATCATAATTGTTAATATAACAACCAACTGCCAACGCAAAATAGGATCATTTGATGCTAGTGGTAAAACTACTGCTGCAACTACTGCACATGTTGCAGTATCAGGACCAACAATAAGTTGTCTGGAAGAACCAAAAAGTGCATAAACAATCAACGGTAATATTGTTGAATATAATCCAGCAATTGCACCAACACCAGTGAGTTCAGCATAAGCAATAGAGACGGGTAAAGAAACAGCTGCAACTGACAAACCCGCTTTAAGATCAAAACTAAAGTAATCACGCCTATAGTGTAATAAATTTTTTAAACCTGGCATCCATAAAGCAATTTTTTGCATTAGTGCGCTGTTTGTGACTCTTCCCATATATGTCTTTTATTTCCCTGCTATACTCATATTATCAATCAATATCGATCCACATTGGATATTGGTTCTTGTTTCAATATCATCACCAATGGCTACAATATTTTGATACATATCTTTAAGATTTCCGGCAATGGTAAATTCATTAATTGGATACTGTATTTGACCATTTTCAACCCAAAATCCAGTTGCGCCTCGAGAATAATCGCCGGTAATATTGTTGACACCTTGTCCCATCAATGATGTTACAACAACACCTTTATCTAATTTAGCCAACATAGCATTGAAATCACTGCGAGGCTGGCTAGAAGAGATTAACCAGTTATGAATTCCCCCTGCGTGCCCCGTTGATTTTAAACCTAATTTTCGGGCTGAATAATTCCCGAGTAAATACGTTTGCAATACGCCTTGCTCAATAATATTACGTTTGACCGTTTGGGTTCCCTCACTGTCAAAAGGAGAAGATCCGACACCTTTTAGAATGTGAGGATCTTCAAAAATAGTTAACCATGAAGGAAACACAGATTTGCCAATACTATCTAACAAAAATGAGGACTTACGATAAATTGCTCCCCCACTAATTGCACCAACTAAATGACCAATTAAGCCAACCGCCACCTCTGGACAAAATAGGACAGGTGCTTGCATTGTGGCTATCTGCTGGGCGCCTAAATGTGAAATAGTTCGTTGTGCTGATTGTTCGCCTACCCATGAAGGGGATCTCAGCTCACTAATATCACGTGACGAAGTATAAGCGTAATTACGCTCCATTTGACCATTTTGTTCTGCAATTACCGAACAAGATAGAGAATGCGAACTCGCACAATAGCCTTGTAACATTCCTAAACTATTGCCATACATGTAAATGCCATAACGACTACTAAAATAGCCACCATCACTACTTTTTATTTTTGGATTAGCAAGTGCCACTTGTTCCGCTTGCTTTGCTTGCTCAATAGCTCGATCCACATTCAAATCACTTGGGTAAAAAAGATCCAAATCAGGCGCATTAAATGCCATTAAAGAACGATCACCTAATCCTGAGTAGGGATCGGGTGAAGTGTATTGCATAATATTAACCGCCATATCAATAGTTTGAGCAATAGCCTTAGGGGATAAATCATTAGTAGAAGCGCTCCCCTTTTTCTGATTTTGATAGACAGTAATAGCTAACGCACCATCACTATTAAATTCGACCGTTTCAGGTTCACCTAAACGGGTACTAACATTAATACCGGTTGACTGATTAATTGACACTGCAACTGAATCAACACGCGATTTTGCTTTAGCAATAGTATCAGCCACTATAGCCGACAAGTTTGCTTGTTGATCTTTTGCCTCTTTTTTAATTTGTTCAATACTCATTTTATTATTTTCTACAATTCTGCTAGTGATACGTTATAATAAGCCAGAAATGCATTTTAGTTAACAAAAGAAATTATATGAATCAAAATCAAAAGACAACCGAAGAAGCAAACTTTAATGTCGATGATATCGAAGATGAAATTATCTACGTTAGTAAAAGTGAAATAAAAAGAGATGCTGAAGAACTTAAAAAACTCGGTATTGAACTCGTTAATTTAAGTAAAAATGAACTTGCTAAAATCCCCCTTGATGAAGATTTACTCTATGCCATCGAATTAGCTCAAAAAATCAAAAAAGAGGGTTACAGAAGGCAAATTCAATATATTGGTAAATTACTCAGAAATCGGGATATCGAACCAATTACACTTGCCTTGGATAAACTCAAAAACCGCCATAATCAACAAGTCGCGATGTTTCATAAACTTGAAATGTTACGCGATGAACTGATTGAAACCGGTGATGCTGAAATGATTATGGATTTATATCCAAATGCTGACAGGCAGCAGCTACGTACTTTTGCTCGTATAGCTAAAAAAGAGTTAGCGTCGAACAAGCCTCCGAAAACAGCCAGACAGATTTTTCAATATCTAAAAGAATTGAGCGACACGGAATAACTTTTATAATGTGTGCTTATGACTTATCACTAAACAATATTATTAACAAATAAATAATAGAGGATACAAAAATGGGACTTTTGAATGTACCAGCAGGTAAAGAATTACCAGATGATATTTATGTAGTAATTGAAATTCCAGCGAATGCTTCACCAATAAAATACGAAGTTGATAAAGATACGGGTGCTGTATTTGTCGATCGCTTTATGGCGACAGCAATGTTTTACCCATGTAATTATGGTTATATCAACCATACACTATCTTTAGATGGTGATCCTGTTGATGTGTTAGTCCCAACGCCTTACCCTTTACAACCCGGTGCCGTTATTCGTTGTCGCCCAGTTGGCGTTCTAAAAATGACAGATGAGTCAGGTGTTGATGCAAAATTAGTTGCGGTGCCTCATACCAAACTGACAAAAGAGTATGATCATATAAAAGATGTTGACGATTTACCGGAACTACTCAAGTCACAAATTAAACACTTTTTTGAACAATACAAAGCGTTAGAAAAAGGTAAATGGGTTAAAGTTGACGGTTGGGAAAATGTCGATTCTGCGCGTAAAGAGATTTTAGAATCTTTTGAAAGAGCAAAAAAGAAATAAAATTACTGTTAATTTCACAATTTGATGTAAAAAAGTAACCGTTAAACCAGAGTGATGAAATCTTTTTCTGATACTCTGGTTTTTTTTGTAAATTTCACTTTCGAAATAATTATAAAATTTTTAAGATTTAATAATTTGTTTTAGATCAAATTACATTTATTTAACTAAAAATTTATAAAAAACTGCACTCTAACATGAAAAAATTGTCATTAATATCTTGCTTTCGATTATAATTTGTGCGGTAATAGTAACAGACTTATAACAAAGCTATTCATTATGAAAACGATTAACTTTTTAATGTAAATTTATTTATATTTTTTAGTTATGAATTACATAATCTATACTAAGTTTAAGTCTATGCGAGCCGTAAAGGCAAATTATTAATTATTGTTAGGATGTCTAGTAAATGAATAAGAAAACAGGCCAAGTCAAATGGTTTAACGAGAGTAAAGGTTTTGGTTTTATTACCCCTACCGATGGAAGCAAAGACGTCTTTGTCCATTTCTCAGCTATTTCCGGTGACGGATTCAAAACTTTAGCTGAAGGACAACAAGTTGAATTTGCAATCCAAGATAGCCCTCGCGGACCAGCTGCAGCTGATGTTGTCGTTATTTAATAGCTAATTAATTCGTTAATTAGTCTAAGTAAAAAGCCCATTTGCGAAAATGGGCTTTTTTATTTATCGCGTAATCATCATTGACTATTTTAATTACAAAAAAAGGCAACCATATGGTTGCCTTTCTAATATGACACAAAAATGACTTATTTTTTAGAAACAACAGCAATTAAGTCTAATACTTTGTTTGAATAACCAACTTCATTATCATACCAAGAAACAAGTTTAACAAAAGTATCACTTAATTGAATACCTGCTTTAGCATCGAATACTGAAGTACAAACTTCACCTAAGAAGTCAGTTGAAACTACATCATCTTCTGTATAGCCAAGCACACCCTTCATTGGGCCTTCAGCAGCAGCTTTGATTGCTTTACAGATATCTTCGTATTTAGCAGGTTTTGCTAAACGCGCAGTTAAATCAACAACAGAAACATCTGGAGTTGGAACACGGAAAGCCATACCTGTTAATTTACCATTTAATTCAGGAATAACTTTACCTACAGCTTTAGCAGCACCAGTTGAAGATGGGATGATGTTTTGTGCAGCACCACGACCACCACGCCAATCTTTGTGAGATGGACCATCAACAGTTTTTTGAGTTGCTGTTGTTGCGTGAACAGTTGTCATTAATGCTTCAACAATACCGAAGTTATCATTAACAACTTTCGCTAAAGGTGCTAAACAGTTAGTTGTACATGAAGCATTAGATACGATATCTTGACCTGCATAATCTTTATCATTAACACCCATTACAAACATAGGCGTACTATCTTTAGATGGACCAGTTAATACGACTTTTTTTGCTCCTGCTTGGATATGTTTACGCGCAGTTTCGTCAGTTAAGAATAAACCAGTTGCTTCAGCAACAACATCAACACCCACTTCATTCCATTTTAAGTTTGCTGGATCTTTTTCAGCAGTAACACGGATTGTTTTACCATTAACGATTAGTTTTCCGTCTTTAACTTCAACTTTACCATCAAAACGTCCATGAGTTGAATCATATTTAAGCATATAAGCCATATATTCAACATCTAATAAATCATTGATTGCAACGATTTCGATGTCAGAACGTTTTTGAGCAGCACGGAAAACAATACGACCAATACGGCCAAAACCATTAATACCTACTTTGATTGTCATAACAATTACCTTCTTTTGTGTTAAACGATAAAAATAACTGCAAGTAAACTATCAAATTTTAATAGGTTATTCAAGATCATTAAACACAATAAGGCACGATTTAATTAAATTGTTTATTACGCAATTAATAGCTATAACTAATCATAAATAAAATCAAAAGCGTGTAACAAACAGTCATACCCAACTTGATTATCAAAGTAGATAGATAAAAAATAAAACTTACATTTATTTCAACCTCTTAAAATAAATACTCCGACAAATCCTAATATTTCGCTATAATAAATTAATGTTGAATAAATAATGAGCTAATTTAGTAAGAATTAATACAATGACCGAACAAGAAAACTTTACTGAACACACCCCAATGATGCGGCAGTACCTCAGACTAAAAGCGGAAAATCCGGATATTTTGCTATTTTATCGTATGGGTGATTTTTATGAGATGTTTTATGATGATGCTAAACGAGCTTCGCAATTACTTGATATATCGTTAACTAAACGTGGTTCGTCTAATGGCGAGCCGATTCCGATGGCCGGAGTACCTTATCATGCAGTTGAGAGTTATTTAGCAAAGTTAATTTCGCTTGGTGAATCGGTTGCGATTTGTGAACAAATCGGGGATCCTGCAACGAGTAAAGGTCCTGTCGAGCGCAAAATTGTTCGTATTATAACGCCGGGTACGGTCAGCGATGAATTATTATTAGAAGATCGTAAAGATAATTTATTAGCATCAATATGGCAATCAAAAAACCACTATGGTTATGCCACGCTCGATATAAGTTCTGGGCGGTTTTTTATCTTTGAAACTGATAGTTACGAATCAATACAAGCTGAATTACAACGCACCAATCCAGTTGAACTTCTTTATCCGGAAGAGTTTCAATCCATGTCATTAATTGAACATCGTCATGGGTTAAGACGTCGCCCATTGTGGGATTTTGATCTTGAAACCGCTAAACAGCAGCTTAACTTGCAATTTGGTACCAATGATTTAGTTGGATTTGGCGTGGAAGATTGCCTTTATGCACTTAGCGCAGCTGGCTGTTTACTGCAATATGTGAAAGATACGCAGCGCACCGCGCTACCACATATTCGTTCAATCATCAAACAATCAGCTTTCGACTTTGTGGTACTCGACGCGGCAACGCGGCGCAACCTAGAAATCACTGAAAATTTATCGGGTGGCACACAAAATACAGTGGCTGAAATTTTAGATAAAACCCAAACCCCAATGGGTAGCCGCATGTTAAAACGCTGGTTGCATGCCCCAATTCGTGACGTAAACGTATTACAACACCGTCAACAAGCAATCAGTGAATTACAAAATCATATTGATGATATTCAGCCATTATTAAAACTCATTGGCGACCTTGAGCGTATTTTAGCGCGGCTTGCACTACGAACAGCTCGCCCACGTGATTTTGCCCGTTTGCGTGATGCTTATAACTTACTGCCGCAAATGCAACAGTTATTAAGCCAAATGAATACGCCAGCTTTAATTGCTTTGCGAGCTAAAATCAATCAATTTGATCACATTGCATCTATTTTAACGCGAGCAATTGTCCAAACGCCACCTGTCATTATTCGTGATGGAGGGGTCATTGCCAGCGGTTACAATGCCGAACTTGACGAACTACGCAATCTTGCAGATGGTGCAACAAATTATCTGGAACAACTGGAAATTCGCGAGCGTGAAACTTTAGGTATCGACACACTGAAAGTCGGATTTAATGCTGTACATGGCTACTATATTCAAATTAGTCGAGGACAAAGCCATTTAGCACCAATTCACTATACCCGACGCCAAACGCTCAAAAATGTTGAACGGTACATTATTCCTGAGCTTAAAGAGTATGAGGATAAAGTCCTCACCTCAAAAGGTCGTGCACTAGCCCTTGAAAAACAGTTATATGATCAATTGTTTGATTTACTTATGCCACAGCTTGCCGAAATGCAACTTAGTGCCGATGCTATCGCTGAACTTGATGTCTTAACGAATTTAGCTGAACGAGCTTTAACGCTTAATTATCAATGCCCTACATTTTCTGAAAAAGCAGGTATTGAAATTATCAATGGTCGCCATATCGTTATAGAACAAGTATTGCAAACGCCATTTATTGCTAATTCATTACGGCTTTCCCCTGATAGAAGATTGCTCATTATCACCGGTCCAAATATGGGTGGTAAAAGCACGTATATGCGCCAAGCTGCATTAATTGTTTTACTGAGCTACATAGGTAGTTTTGTGCCAGCATCAAAAACCATTATTGGACCGGTTGATCGCATCTTTACCCGAATTGGTGCATCGGATGATCTAGCGTCGGGGCGTTCAACATTTATGGTCGAAATGACTGAAACCGCTAACATAATGCACAATGCCACTGAACAAAGCCTTGTACTAATGGACGAGATTGGACGTGGCACCTCAACTTATGACGGATTGTCCTTAGCTTGGGCATGTGCTGAAAACTTAGCAAACCAAATCAAAGCGATGACACTCTTTGCTACCCATTACTTTGAGTTAACGCAGTTGCCTGAGCATATGCAAGGCGTTTATAACATTCATTTTGATGCCATTGAACATGACAACACGGTTGCCTTTATCCACGAAGTATCTGAAGGTGCTGCCAGTAAAAGTTTTGGTATTGCGGTGGCCGGATTAGCTGGCGTACCAAAACAAGTATTAAAACGCGCCAAACAAAAGCTAAAAGAGCTCGAAGTCATTTCGAAGCAAGCGGCAAAGAGCCATGTTGACCAATCGCAGCTTAGCTTTGTGACGGAAAGTGAACCTTCTGAAATTGAACAAGCGCTGAAACACATCGATCCTGATGCCTTATCACCAAAACAAGCATTAGAGATGTTGTATCAATTAAAGAAAATGCTTTAACACTGGCGCTCTTAAATTAAAAAGGGCTAACTTGCCCTTTTTATTATCTATCTAGTTGTTTATATAGCTTCACTCATCACAGAATATAAAATAATTATTATCTGTTTGATCACCCCTAATATTGATAATCTCACCTTGCCAACCGATTAAGTTAAAGCGACTAAAGTTGATCATTTTGCATTAAATTATCTTCATCTGAGCTTTGCCAGCTTATATCAGCTGGCAATTGCTTAGATTGGGTTACTTCCAATATTTTTTCTTAGAAGTTTTACCAATACCAGGATTGAGGCTATTAGTCGGATCAAGCTCTTGATAGAATTTTTTCAAATCGGCATTAGCATGATACAGGTGACCAACATTGTGCTCTGCTGGGTATTGTGCCCCTCGCTGATCAAGTAAAGCTAAAATTTGTTCCTTCACTTTATCACAATCTGTGCCTTTTTTAGCAATATAGTCTTGATGAAAGACATAACAGAAAAAATGCCCATAATACATTTTATAGATAAAGTTTTGATCAATGTCTTTTGGCAAAGTTTCAAACCAATCTGTATCATTACGACGCAAAGCAATATCTAACGCTACAATGTTTTCCACTGTTTTACTATGGACATTTCGATAAGATGTCGCTGCACCTGCCGCTGCAAAACGATGTAACATTGCTGCTTGAGCCTCTTTAGCATTACACAAAAAATAACTTCCGTTTTTATTTTGGAAATACGATTTCAAAAATGCTTCAGCTTCGGCTATCCCGTCATCTGCCATTTTTAAAATCAAATGATGTTCATAGCGATCACGGTAGTCTCGAATGGTTTTCGGTAAGTGATTAGGTAAAAATTTAGCAACAAAAATTGAAAAACGATCTGAAAAGTTTTTCGGAAAGAATGGAATTTTACCTGTAACACGATCAACAAAGTTTTTAAAAGCAAAAAGGCGAGGTATGGTATCAGTACCTAATTTTTGAATAGCTAAAAAAGTCGGTTTGCCATAAACCGCAGCAATATCAAATGCGACTCGATGCATATATTCGCCTGATACCGGTAATGTTTTAAACTGACTTAAAATATGACGACGGATATCATTTAACTCATTAATGTCATTAGTACCAATATAAAATACTTCTGATTTCTTCTCTAATGGAAATGTATCAAGACGCACGGCAAAAACCATTAAGCGACCTGCACTGCCCGAAGCTTCATAATGGCGAGCTGGATCAGCATTAAAACGTGCAGGTGTATCGGCATCAACTTCACGAACATGATCGCAATAATGATGATCATGACCTAAGCCCGCATCACGATTAATATCTTTTTCAGTATAGGTATGATTTTCTAGATTCCGTAAAATGGTTTCTGGCTCATCACCCAGTTCAATGCCCAAGTGGTTAACAAGATGTAATTGTCCTTGCGCATCCAATTGTGCAAACACAGCCATTTGGGTATAAGCAGGACCACGTTGAATCAGGGAACCACCAGAGTTATTACATACCCCACCCATGACAGATGCACCAATACATGATGAACCAATAACTGAATGCGGTCCTCGATTATATTTTTTTAACTCTTTTTCCAAACGGAATAATGTACTTCCCGGTAAACAAACAACCTGCTCACCATTTTCAATAACTTGAATACCTTCTAAACGGCGAGTACTCACAATTACAACCGGTCTATCATAATCATTGCCATCTGGGGTTGACCCCCCTGTTAAGCCAGTATTGGCCGATTGCGTAATAACAATCACATCAGCGGCAACACATGCTTTTAATATTTGCCATTGCTCAACTAATGTGCCAGGTAATACAACTGCTAATGCATCACCTTCACCAAAACGAATACCTTGACGATAAGGCAACGTCCGATTAGGGTTTGTTAACGTATATTTTTTGCCAACAATAGTTTGCAGTTGTTCAATCAATGCTGTTTTTTCATTTCCGTTCATTTTATCTTCCCTACCTATATTTAATTTAACTTTAAATTAATCGCGATTATTTTATAATTACTAAATCGTGTAGAAAAGATACATAATGTGCTATTTAATCAGCGCCTTTAAGCTATATGTTTAGCGCTATGAATATTAAAATTATTTTTATAATTATTTTTTAAATTAAGGATTAACACAAACCATTTTACCTGCTGTAGAATCTGAATCGATATCACCCACATCAGAACCAACCGCATATTGTATGCTGGCATCATCGGATAATGCCCAATAGTAGGATTGCGTTGAAGTATGCCAATCACTTGTTGGATAATAAAGTTGATAAGAAGATCCCCATTCATTAAAAATGCCACCAATCCATTTACCACTTGCATCTTTAAAGCTTATTTGCCGACGATAATTATTAATATTGCGACCATTAATTCCGCCATGCCAACCTTTGCCATTAGCGTTAGTTAAATCATTGACTTTCGGAAATCGATAACCATTACCCAAATTGTCACAAAAGCGCTGAACATCATCATTAGATGTTGCATCATTTGAACTGGCGATATACCATCTATCAATATTAAAACTGTATAATAATTGCTTTCGTTCACTGTCTGCATAAATCTTAAACAGAACAGGGCTAAATGAAGTATCAGTGGAATTTTCATTCGGACCATTTAAAACCACTTTTAATGCTAACACTTTGGGTGAATTATCCCAACCTGGTGTTTGTTCGGATTTTAATGAAATGGTGACTTTATTCCCACCGTTGACAGGATAAACAGTTTGACCATCTTGAGTATTTGCAGTGATGACTTGTTCAGGTGTAACCCCGCCTAATATCAAATAAAAATTTAGACCATTTAAACCTGTCGTGGGAAAATTTAAATCCGGATTACTGATATCTTGCACTTTAAATCCTCGGCTTCTGATCCAATCAGGACCATCTGCATCAGGATAATGACGTCCATCATACCAAACATTGGGTTGAACATAACATACATACGGCGTATCAATTTTACGATTAAAATAATAGGTATGCTTAGCACCACTAAAATCTGTCACATTAGGTATACCATATTGGGTAAATAATTGACCACCATTAGACGTAATCGTTAACTTATAAGGGGAATCGCATCCGGTTAATTGAGCATTGGGGTTATTTTTGACTTGCGTAGTAATATCGTTGTTATTGGCATCTAACCATTTAACCATCAAATTACCGGTTGCATTTGGTGATGCATCACCATCTTCATCTCCCCAATAATTATCAGACGATGTAATAAGATTACTCAATGAAATACTTGGATAACTACTATTATTGACTAACGGTACCAAGGTTTTAATGCTCAAAAATGTATCATCATCACTCAACAAATCAATGGGTGATTCTTGGCTTGAATCATCGATAATAGCATTGGGATACAAATCACTTTGCCCACCAGCAGCAATAAAACTACGACCGTCAGATAGCTGTAAACCCAGTAACCCTTCAACACTTACCGCTTTAGTTTTTCCATTGTCAAACGTTAAATAAGGCGCATGACCATGAATAGCATTTTCAGTCGAAGCCGATAATGCATTGACAGGACTACTATGCACAAATAACCAATAAACAACAATTGCAGAAACTGATTTAATAGTAATAGAAGAACAATAAAATTGATTAATGCGAATTAAAAAAAAAATTAAATAATGTTTGGTGTTAGCAAAAGACAGATAATTTTTACAGAAGACTACTTCAGACATATTGTATCTCCTTTGAAACCGCTTAATTTATTCGTGATAGTGACTATCTAAACAACAAAAAACTCAATTTCGATACAAAATATAAAAGCGTAACAAGTATAAATGACTATTCATCAAAAAAAAATAGATTACAGAATAATCAAACGTAAAAATAGTATTATTAATCAATTAGATGAAATTTTTTACATAAAAATTACAGTAAACGTGTCTGGCATTTTGTTACACGCTAAATGAATAAAAACCTCTATTTTATTGAAAAAAGTTGTTGCCTTTTAAAGGGAACATTG
Source organism: Gilliamella sp. B2824 (assembly GCF_026536245.1). Taxonomy (NCBI): domain Bacteria; kingdom Pseudomonadati; phylum Pseudomonadota; class Gammaproteobacteria; order Orbales; family Orbaceae; genus Gilliamella; species Gilliamella sp. B2824. The sequence continues at coordinate 220,893 of NZ_JAFNON010000002.1, forward strand.
AAAATGGCAAATAACAACAAATAAATAATAAAAATCATCATTAAAAATAGGTAGTTAAGAAAAAGCTTTTTATTTTATACCTTCACTATTTTCATAATGGTTTTGGATAATCGCTTGCCTTTTATCTTGCTGGAAAAAACTCCATGCAATAAAACGACTACTCTTTTGTCCTTGCGCCATTGGAATAATTTTGACTTCAGCAGGTTTAACTGTCATTAATTGCTTATTAAGCACCTTGAGTGACTCTTTTTTAGAAACTAACGACGTAAACCATAAACATTGCTGTTTATATTGTGTACTTTCTTTGATCATATTGGTAATAAAAGCACTTTCACCTCCTTTGCACCATAATTCAGTCTGCTGACCACCAAAATTAAGCGCAGGATTAGATTTTGAATATTGCCATTTACCTAACTTTTTGAGCTTAGTTTGGTTACTCGCCAGTGCGGCTTGTGCCGAATCATGAAAAGGTGGATTACACATAGTTAACATAAAAAATTCTTTCGGCTTTATAATTTGCCTAAAAATTGCTGAGGTATCACGTTGTAATCGACAATCAATTAAACCATTTAATAATGGGTTAGATTGAATGATAAGCTTTGCAACCTTGATTGACATTGGGTTGATATCACTCCCCACAAATGACCAATTATATTCAGCCCGACCAATAATGGGATAAATTACATTTGCCCCTACACCAATATCAAGAACACGGATCTGTTTACCTAAAGGGATTTTATCGTCGTTATCATGAGCAAGTAAGTCGGCTAGATAATGAATATAATCTGCTCGCCCTGGAATGGGTGGGCAAAGATAATCATTGGGAATATCCCAATTGCTCAGTTGATAATAATGTAATAACAGTGCTTTATTTAGCAATTTGACTGCCATTGGATCAGCAAAATCGATCGATAAATTATTGTATTGATTGGGTTTAACGTACGGTGTGAAATCAGGTAACGTTTGGCATAGCGCTAAAAAGTCATAGCCATGGCGATGTTTATTTCGTTGATGTAAAGCAGTTTTGTTTGCTAAGTTCGACTGTTTTTGCATGTTCTATCCAACAATAAAAAGGCTGTCTATTATAAAGGTTTTGCATGCAATATGTGAAAAAGTAAATAAACAATCATCCATCTTTCTTTGATATCAGATCATCTCCGTCTTCTATTAAGTCAATATCACTATTCATCGATTTCAATTTAATCCGTGAATTATTGGTAAAAAAAATTGCTTTGACAACTTTTATAGAAATGATTCTTAAGTCAATATAGGCTATCGTTTTATATTGGAACATAAGTAATTTGTTTTTATGTTGGATTTTTGATCTACACTACGGCTATTTTTTGCTCGATTCGCCAGAACTCCGACGCCGCCGTCTCGTACGTTTACAACGCTCGTGGGCGGCTTTTGCCCTTATCTCGCTTCGCTCTTTTCAGGGCAACGTCGTTCATACCAGTGACTATATTCATCAATTGAGTAATTGAACGCTAACTTTACGCCAAAATCAAACAACTTTGCGTTAGGCAATCGTTCGTTTATTGTGTTAACAGGAAAACCACAAATAATGACTTGCTTATTATGATATTTCTTAATCTGTTTAATATGTGTTTGAAGATTATGCCCAAGATGTTCAGTTAATATATAAACGCCTTGATTATATGTACGAAAAAACATTCCTTCTTTAAATAACAAGATCCCTTTAAACTCTTGTTGTAGTAACACTTTATCATTAATATTCATATTAATCCTCAATAATAAATTTGATGCTTTTAAAATTAATAAAGCTATATTTTTCTTGAAGATGATTTTTTAGATAAAGTTGTTTAAATCTAAGAGTAATCGATATTAGGTTTTCCATAATATAATTAACCTTTACATACTACATAATTGTACCAAACTTTTTTCTAACATCTGGATTGTAAGTACTCCAATGATTATGAGGATTATTAACTGTTGCATCTGGTCTTACATAACCTAATTGCAGCTCAGCTACTATCTGATAATTCTTAGTAAAATTCGATACCATACCTTAACTTTATATTCCATATTGTGTATAAGGCTTTACCTACAATCTAATTTGTAAATTCAACGGCATCGTATAGCTACTTGCACTGCCAATTATTTGGCCAAATGAAATTAAAAATCATAAAATCAATATCACCAAAGAACAAACATGTTCAATGTAAGCATCAATAAAAATTTACATCACTACTGACAAACTAAAAAGTCTGGACACATAGAATCTGACTCGCAATCAGTTCCAATGTTACCGGAACCTGCATTCACATCTAAATGATTGTACATTGGATCAACATCAAAACTATGATTGCTTTGACGGCTCCAATATCGCTCATCATCTCGATCTTCCCAATCTGAATCTGGATAAGCATGTTTAAGCGTATGTCCCCATTCACTAAATAACGTACTATCGATTGCGCGAGTGAATCCGTTATTAATTTCAAAATATTTATTAACACCATTAGTTATTGGCGCATTTGACAGTTGAGTATGCAACAATAAATGATCGCCTTGACAAATTTTTATAGCATCAGACCAAAAACCCAAAAAACCCTTTACAGGTTTTGCCCAAACAATGGTCGGATTAAACGTATAATCAAACATTACTTTTTGATCTCTTTTTAATGTTGCGCGAACTGTCACCGCTCCTGATGGCCTATCATGTATTGTCACATATCCTTTACTATCTACTGAAACCTGACCATTAGGATTTACAGGTACACTAAATAAGTAATCACTTTGTGCACCAGCAACAATTAACTGAAATTTTGCGCCAGGAAAACCTGTTGTAGGAAACTTTTTATTATTTGATTGGGTAGGATTGACTTTAAATCCCCAATCAGGCACATAATCACTAGTATAACCTCCACCAACTAAAACTCTTCGTGTGGTATTATTTTTATCATTCCAACCTATAAATTTATTGCTATCATCAAAGCTTAACCATTGTTTATCTGGAAAGATTTCGGTCGAATTAGGTCTGGCATAACATAATCCAGTAGCGGTTATAAGATATTTTTTAGAAAACGTAACATAATCACTTTCCCTTGGTATACCATATTGTGAGCGTGCCTTAACTTTTTTTGCAAAAACCAGTGTTAAAGGCATTGGATATCCACTACCACAACCTATAGGTTTATCTTGTGTACCAGCAGTTAAATGACCATTGCTAGCTAACTCAACATTATTAGCGTCATACCACCAATAATTAGTTGTTTCAACAATGAAAGGATCTTGTGAATCGGCATGATCGCCATCTTCATCGTTGTAGTTTGTAACGGTATCAACCACTGAAGGATTATTAACATCTACTTTAAAATCACTAATCTTTAAATTGCCATCAAACCCCTTCACAACATTACCATTTATATTGCCAGAAGATTCACTATAAAACTGATCTGCTACCGTGAAGCCTAATCTATCGGCGGCAACTTGTTCTTTAATTACTTGTGGAGCATTACCATGAATAATATTTACAGTTTGAACATTTAAAGCATTTACTTTTGATAACAGTAATAGATTAACAAGAAAAAATAACAGTATGAATTTAAGATAAGTTTTATCAACTACATCACCGATAAAACCATTTTGTGGGGATGAAGAACTTAAAGAAAAATAACAATAGTGAGCTTGATAATTAAATAAGCAATAAATTAATTGCCCGATGCCCGATGCCCGATGCCCGATGCCCGATGCCCGATGCCCGATGCCCGATGCCCGATGCCCGATGCCCGATGCCCGATTAAGACCATATTTTAACATATTTTCGCCTCTCCATGTAGATATTTGCTTGATTTTTTTCAAATATTTCTATCGGATAACTTTTAATACTATACAAAAATCCTGCTTATTAAACCACTTTAGCATCGATTAACGCTAAAGTGATATAGTATAATAAAATAATAAATTTAGTTTGCAATGGTTTATTATATAAAATTTCGTTACTGCAAAAATGACACAGTCTTGAAATATACTAATAAGTGCTAATCATTAACTAACATGAAGGTGACAATAAAAAAGATAATTTGTTTACAATAAGTTATTTTTCACCAATCAACGTTGAGATAGCATCATAAAATATAAACAACTTACCCATAAAGAAAGATACTAGATTTCTTTATGGGTCTTAAGAAAAAAGTCATTGCCCAAATATTAGAAAGGCATGTATCTACGATTTAGCTAGAACTTAAACGCAACAAAGACCATCGAGGTTATTACTACGCCCTTAAGGTACATGGATTTTCGGTAGATAGACGAAAAGAGAGCAGTAAGCGAGCAATTTGCATAAGTGAAACGGTTTGAGGCTATATTGAACATAAGTTTTTGGAGCTATGAAATCCTGAGCAAATAAGCCATTTTGGTTGCGTTAGTCATGAACATATCTATCAATATGTTCACCAGAACAAACTACGAAGCGGAGATTTGTATCTAAATCTTGATCAAAAAAGGAGTCACAGGAAGAATAAACGATTAAGTCGTTACCAAAAAGAGGTCATATAGTGGAGACAGTGAGTATTGAAAATCCCCCTAAAATCGTGAATAAAAGCGTCTGGGTCTGTAATTTTGAGATATATTCGATTAATGATGGCAACCGAAAACAAACATTGATACCGATTATTGAACCTAAGAGAGGGCTGGCTTTTATTAAAAAAAGCCGATGCAGTAAAGGGTGCCATCATTGAGCCATTAAAGCCGATAAACATTGGGGTAAGATAATCACCTCACATAATGGTTTAAAATTTGCGGAAAAATAATAATAACAAGATTATTAGATTACTAAAACTATTTTTCTCGTCCTTATTATTCATGGGAACGAGGAAGTAAAGAAAATTTAAGCGGATTAATCAGGCAATACTTTTTAAAGAAACTAGAAACTAGAAACTAGAAACTAGAAACTAGAAACTAGCATTTGATAGTATCAGCGATGAAGAGATTAAAGCCGTTAAAATTGGATTAATCATCGTCCCCAAAAAGCACAAGTATAAAAGACTTTATGAAGCTTTTTTAAACTGGATTCGTACTTAGTAGCTGAATCTATGTAGTTATTTTTTACTAAAACACATACATTCACTTAAAGTTCTTATCAAAATATTGATAGATAATACATTCCATTCGAAAACGCATTGATATTTGTTATAATTTTCAACTTTTAATCCAAACGGACATGCCATGAGAATCCCATTCAAATTATTCTGTGTACCTTTTAGCTTATTGTTAGTTAGCTCTTTTGATCTCTATGCTTCCGAATTTAACGGTGAACAGTTAAGCTTGGTTTGGGCTGTACCTTTTGTTGGTATTTTGCTTTCGATTGCTTTATGTCCACTATTTTTAGCGCGATTATGGCACTATCACTACGGCAAAATTATTATTTTTTGGACGACACTGTTTATAGTTGCTGCCATTTATTCATTCGGTATGCAAACTACCCTCAATCTAACTGCTCATGCAATATTAGAAGAGTATATTCCTTTTATCGTTTTACTACTTGCCCTGTTTACTGTATCGGGTGGGGTGTTGATTAAAAGTGATATGATTAGTACGCCTAAATTGAATGTTGTATTGTTAGCAATCGGCACGATATTAGCCTCAATTATGGGCACTACAGGTGCGGCAATGTTAATGATTCGTCCTTTAATTAGAGCTAATCGTTATCGTAATCAATCTGTTCATATTATTATCTTTTTCATCTTTCTTGTTGCTAACATTGGCGGAGGATTAACGCCATTAGGTGATCCACCGTTATTTATTGGTTTTTTAAAAGGGGTTGATTTTTTTTGGACTGTTAAGCATATGTTTTGTCCGGTATTATTGACGACGATTTTATTATTGATAATTTTCTATATTATCGACAGTTATTACTTTCGCCAGCAATATGGTCAATCGTCAAACATAAAGACTAAACCTACTCAACCGTTTAAACTCTACGGTATAACAAACATTTTTTTATTGGTAGCCATAATTATTTGTGTATTGATGTCGGGGATTTGGCAGTCTTCAATCACTTTTACTATTTTAGCGACCTCAATTGCCCTACCTGATTTGGTGCGGGATCTGTTACTGTTAATCATTACAGTTACTTCTGTCATGATCACACCCAAGCAAGTTCGTGCGGGTAATGAATTTAATTGGGATCCCATTATTGAAGTGGGTAAATTGTTTATTGGTATCTTTATTACGATTGTACCGATGTTAACTATTCTACGCGCGGGCAGTAATGGCGCATTGGCGGCAATTGTAACGCTCGTTAACAACGACCATCTACAGCCAATTAATAGTTTGTATTTTTGGTTTGCGGGATTACTCTCGGGCTTTTTAGACAATGCACCGACTTATTTGGTGTTTTTCAATCTAGCATCAGGCGATGCCATGACGTTAATGACCACCATGGCAAAAACACTATTAGCCATATCAATGGGATCGGTGTTTATGGGAGCGCTTAGCTACATAGGTAACGCACCTAACTTTATGGTCAAAAGTATAGCAACACAACAGCAAATTAATATGCCAAGCTTTTTTGGTTATATGAAATGGTCAATTAGCATATTGATTCCAGTGTTTATCATCAATAATTTGATATTTTTTCTCTAACATGACACAAAATATCGCTAATGCTGCTATTTTGCTAAACATAGCAAATTATAAAATGAAGGAATGATAGATTATGTATACTGGGTTATAACAATAACTAGCGTAATAACATTAGGTTGTCATTGACAGAGTCAACACCAGATAATAAAAATTATCTGGTGTAATTCATCACTCAAGTTTAGAAAACTAGTCAAAGTATCATCTTGATCTATAACGGTTATTGTTACTGTTACCGTGTTTTTCATCGCGTTTTAACGGCAAGCAATAACCGTCTAAATAAAGGTAAAATTGTACATAACACCCATATTAGGAATCAAATAAGATGCATTAGTGGGATGTCATTTTTATTTGCCTTTAGCATAACTTTTACTTTCTTCGTTATAATTTGCTGTAAAAAGTTTGGGGATATCGTTATTGGCGTAAATATAACCAATGCCAATATTATTCCAAATGCTTTTTATTGCTATTGTAATCAATGTTTACTTAATCAAGTTTGATTTTGACTAAACAGAGCTGCCACTTCACATAAGTTGTCGCCATATCAAACAGGCCTCAACCTTAACATCCAAACAGTATATTAAGCGTTTAAAATTATTATCTACAAAGCTAAAAATACAAGTCAGTGAGATGGCTATTAACGAAATTTTATTGTTATGTAGATTTGCCAACAATATACATTTCAAAAGTTTTATAAAAAAGTTTTAGTATTAAGCCATCAGGTGAACGTAAAAATGAAAAATAACAAGCTAGCTTCACCTAATACTCAGTAACAAAAAACGGTTATACAGTTAGTAAACTTTGCCCATTGAATTTGTCACATTCGCCGAGTAAAAATGTGAGTCTTCGCACAATTTTAATAAAAAGTCTTAAGTTACTATAAATTACAGCCAAAAAAAGATTTACCATGTCCGAATTTTGAAGGTCAGATACACTTTTCCTTTTTAGAATGAGGCTTGAGTGATTTGCAATAAAGTGAGGATCGCGCATGATACAAAAGTTACTCGATAAAGATTTTTTTGCTTCTAGTCAGCAAAATATCACTATAGAGCCTCGAGAGCCCCAACCTGTGTACCCTGAACATACACATAATTTTAATGAAATAGTCATTGTCACAAAAGGTAATGGCAAGCATATTTTAAACGGTCGATTATTCGATCTTTATCCGGGTATGATGTTTTATATTCACGCTAGTGATTGCCATTTATACGAAAACGTAAATAATTTACATTTAACGAATATTTTATTTAGAGATCCGGACAATTTTCATTTCATCAATGGCATTAATGAATTGATTCCGAATCAAGATTTGTGCCAATCTCACTTCTTTTTTGATAAAAATTGTGACAAAAATATACAAACCATTTTAGCGCAATTGAATCAAGTATCAGTGCAAAGCGATGCTTTGCAAGAAAGCCTTTTTTTACAATTATTACTATTATTCAAACAAAATCAATATGTAAATCAAGGCACGGGCAGCAGTGATAACCGAGTCAAACAGCTATTACGCTATTTACAAATCCATTTCAAAGAACCGATTGATTGGCATAAGGTAACCGAGCAATTTTCATTATCATTACGCTCTTTCCACCGCCATGTGAAAAATCAATTAGGCATAACTCCGCAAAAATACCTTATAAAATTACGTTTGGCTGATGCCTATACACAATTAATTCAGACCGACAAAACCATCACAGACATTGCGCAAGAATGTGGATTTAATGATAGTGCTTATTTTTCGACTTGTTTTAAACAGGAGTTTACTTTTGGACCACAAATATTACGTAATTATCCAGAGAAACGTTATCATTGATTGGTAAATCTATACGGCAGGAACAGCTTATGAATCACTATTTGCATTTATTTAGACAAGATTATTTTATTGCAGATATCAATACTGTGACTGTCGAAAAAAGAGATCATCAACACCCCTTTCCGTTGCATGACCATGACTTTCACGAAATTGTCATTGTCTGTTCGGGTAATGGATTACATCACTGGAATGATTATATTTACCCAATCACTAGTGGTGATATTTTATATATAAACCCTAAAGATGTTCATGGTTATGAGTCGGTAAATAATCTAAAACTCGACAATATTTTATATTTACGAGATGCCTTATTTTTATCATCAATCATTGAACAATATTTGCCAAAACAAAATGCCAAGCATACCGAGCGAGGCTGGCGTATTAAACCTTCTTTAATTAAAATGGTCTCCCCTTTAATTGAACAGCTCGCGATTGAATCAAAAAAAAATAATTTAGCTTCCGTGCATCTGGCCGAAGCACTATTTTTACAGTTAGTCATTTTATTAGATCGTATTAAGCAAATGCCTAATACTCAATCACCAACCGCAACTCATCAATTGGATTTATTATTTACCGTACTGCACAATAGCATAGCTACGCCATTTAATTTAGACATATTTTGTAAGCAAAATCATATTGCCGCAAGATCACTTAGCCGTTTATTTAAAAGTCAAACAGGCATGACAATTTATGAATATCTACAAAAGCGGCGCTTGTGTACAGCGATGTCATTACTGCGTAACACGCCATACTCAATTAGTATGATTTCGGCTGAATGTGGTTATGATGATAGTAACTATTTTTCAGTCGTATTTAAAAAAGAAACCAAGCAGACACCGTCACAATATCGAGCAAAATTTAGAAATAAAACCAATAAACGTTAATGAAGGTAAATACTCTCTTTTAATTTTATAAAAGAGAGTCTATTTTTATTCAAGATAAAACACAGGTAAAAGTGCTTCACTTATTGGGCTGTTATCAGCATTACTTGGCATGATATCTTGCATAAATGCCCACCATTTTTTGCAAGCAGCCGTATTGGCAATAGCATCCCAACGCTCTTCTGATTCAATTTCAACGTAAGCAAATAAAAGATTGCGCTTTGCATCGAGAAAAATCGAATAATTATGTGCGCCATGTGCTTTTAACTCTTTCACTAATTCCGGAAAAATTTCATCGTGCCGTTTTTTATATTCCGCATGTTTATCAGGATTAACCTGCATGATTGAAGCTTTTCTTAACATAGTCATTCCTTCTTATTAAGCATTACATATGAAATAGGTCGATATAATATTGACTAACCTATTTCATAATTTCAAATCGGCAACTTATCATTAATAAATAGCCTGATAGAGTTGTTCAATTTCGTGAACATTGGTTTCACGTGGATTACCACCGGTACACACATCATCAAAGGCAGCTTGTGCTAGTGCTGGAATGTCTTCGAGTTTAACGCCAATATCTTTCAATGTTTCTGGAATACCGACATCTTTGTTAAGCTGTTTTACTGCATCAACAGCAGCCTGCCTGGCCTGCGCTATTGTCATTTTTTCAGTGTCTGCCACCCCCATGGCTTTAGCAATATCACGATATTTATCGCCAGTAAATTCGGCATTGTAAGCCATGATATGCGGTAGCAATACGGCATTAGCAACGCCATGCGGTGTACTATAAAAAGCACCAAGCGGGTGTGCCATTCCATGGACTAAACCTAATCCCACATTTGAAAAACCCATACCAGCAATATATTGACCTAATGCCATATCTTCTGAACCTTTTGCAATCCCTTTTACTGAGTCACGTAATGAGCGTGCTATTACCTCAATGGCTTTTAAATGAAACATATCAGAAAGTTCCCAAGCCCCTTTAGTAATATAACCTTCAATGGCATGGGTGAGTGCATCTACCCCAGTCGCTGCTTTTAAACTTGCTGGCATGCTTGTCATCATATCTGAATCTATGATTGCAACAGCCGGAATATCATGAGGGTCAACGCAAACAAATTTACGTTTTTTCTCTTCATCGGTAATGACGTAGTTAATAGTCACTTCAGCAGCGGTACCGGCTGTTGTTGGTATGGCTATCGTTGGAACCGCAGGTTTTTTAGTTGGTGCAACGCCTTCTAAGCTTCGCACATCAGCAAATTCAGGATTATTAATAATGATACCAATGGCTTTTGCCGTATCTTGCGGAGATCCACCACCGATCGCTATTAAATAATCAGCACCTGACTGTTTAAAAATGTCTACCCCTTTTTTAACAATTCCAATTGTTGGGTTAGGCATAACTTGATCAAAGATTTGATAAGCAAAACCATTGTCATCTAATAATTTTGTTACTTTTGTTGCTACTTTGAATTTGATTAGATCTTTGTCAGTAACCACCAATGCTTTTTTAAAACCCCGTTTTTTAATCTCATCAACGATATGTTGGATTGAACCTGCACCAAAATAAGAGGTTTCATTTAAAATCATTCTATAAGCCATAATCTGTTTTCCTTTCAATTAATTTGCCATGCCTAAGCCAACGATATTGGCAGCAAAAATAATAACTAAGCAACCTATACATAATACTTTTACTGGTTTCTTTCCTGTGCCAAACCACTCTTTTAAAACTAAACCAACAATACCACCACAAAGCACATAAAAGCTCATATGTAACATCCAACTCATAAAGCCATATTCTGCTGGAATATTGGCATGGCCCCATGCATAAAAGAAGAATTGAAAATACCACATTGCACCCCCCAAAATGGCAAACAATGCATTGCTAATGAGTAACGATTTAGCAACCGAGATATCTTGTTTGAATGACAACTCTTTTTTAAAACAGAGGCGGGAAATACAAAAACCGAGATTAACTATCGCGCCACCACCCATGATGACTACATAACTAGGTAACGCAACATACAGATGGGAAACACCTAATTGAGCAGCCTTAGTATGCATAGGTACCGCGGCGCTCATAGCAAAAGACATACCGGCAGAAAAAATCCCACACATTACCGCTAATAATAAGCCTTTGCGTAGATTAAAATCCGCTACCTGTACGCCTAATGTTTTTTCTTTTAAAAGTCCCGCATAAGTAACAATGGCTACCCCAATAACAGCGACAACTACGCCTAGCAGTGTCATTTTGCCGCCGGTTGAAGCGATAAGTTCACCAAATTTACCTTGTAATATCGGCGTCATTAACGTACCAACAATTAAGGTAATGCCAATTGCAATACCTATCCCCATGGACATACCCAAATAGCGCATGGTCAGTCCATAGCCGACATTACCAATTCCCCACATTGCACCAAATAGAAAAACAGGAATTAATACATCTGAACTGAAACTACCGTAATATTCCCAAAAATCAGGCAATAAACAGTAACTTATAGACCAAGGTAAAATAATCCATGAAAAAATACCCGCGATTGACCACATTGTTTCCCATGACCAATTTTTAACTTTTTTCAATGGCGCATAAAAACAAGCTGCCGATGTAGCACCGACAAAGTGCCAAAATATACCTAAAATAATTGAACTACCCATATATGTGTCCTTATATGTTTAGAATATAATTTAATATATTCTGAGCTAAACCTAACTAAGGTTTTAATGCTTCCTCAATTGGATTGACATCAAAGCGCTGTGCCAACAGTCTAAATTGCTCGGTTGTAATAGTTTGTCGTTTACCGCCCATCGATAACACTTTTACTAATACTTCAGCTGATTTTTCTGCTGTATCAATAAGGCCAAAGGCTTCATCCAATGTAGGACCAGTACCGAAAACACCATGAAAAGCCCATAAAACCAATGTATGTTTTGCCATTTGTTGTGCTGTTGCATAACCAATTTCATCTTTTCCTGGCACCATCCAAGGCACAACACCGACACCATCAGGAAAGACAACCAAGCATTCAGTGCTCATTTCCCATAGTAAACGGGTAATAACTGCGGTATCGAGCTCTAAAACATAGGTTAATGCAATTAAATTGGTTGCATGACAATGCATGATCACGCGATCTTTACCTTGGCTTTTTTCCATGCGAACAATGTGAGACTGTAAGTGAGCAGCTAGCTCAGAAGTGGGTAAACCACCATTAATCAACCCCCACATAATATAGTAACCCTTGCCCTGTTCATCGATTTTGACAATAGCTAAAGTATCAGCGGGATCTAAAATGACATTTCGGAAAAATTTTCCAGAACCTGTCACAATAAAGTATTGATTGGCTAACTTAGCCACATCTTGTGTTAATGATACGTGCCTTGGATTAGCATAAAAGTCACCTTGAAATGAAACAACATCGGTGTCTAACAATCGTAAGCTTACGTTACCACCATTACGTTCATCCCAACCTTTTAACCACATGTCGTACGTTGCTTTGATCATGCCTTGCACAAACCAAGAAGATAGAATCTGTTGCATTGTTTTCACCTTTTATCGTTGAGTTAATACTTGTTGCTCATATTGACGAACTTCATCAAGCCAAGCACGTCCAACTGGTACGCCGTTTTGTTGGCAATATTTGTCCCAAACTGCTTGCCAAGGTAAGGATTTTTGTTCTTCGAGTAATGCTAGTCGGGAAGTAAAGTCTCGTTCACGTTCAAATTGTTTGAGTTGCGCTGTAGGTTCTAATAACGCTTTTAATAGGCATTTTTTCATATTGCGAGTACCAATTACCCAAGCGGCGATACGGTTGATTGATGCATCAAAAAAGTCCAAGCCGATATGAACTCGATCAAATAAATTATTACGAATGATTTCACTGGCAATATTTTGGGTTTCATCATCGAAAAGTACGACGTGATCACTATCCCAACGTACAGGGCGGCTAACGTGCAGTAATAGGTGTTCAACAAATGGCATAACGGCAGAAATTTTGTCTGAAATGACTTCTGTTGGATGAAAATGCCCCGCATCTAAACAGAGTGCAGTTTTACGTGATGTAGCATAAGCGAGATAAAATTCATTTGAACCAGCAGTATAAGATTCAAGTCCAATACCAAATAATTTGCTTTCTACTGCATCAATATGATATTTGGGATCGATTTTTTCACTGATAATTTCATCTAACGATTCTAATAAACGTTGTCTTGGCGCAAATTTATCGACGGTAATATCTTTCATGCCATCCGGTAACCAAATGTTCATGACCGATGGCGTACCAAGCTCTTTACCAAAATATTCAGAAACTTTACGACACGCTTTACCATGTTCAATCCAAAATTGGCGAATTTTTGCATCAACATGTGTTAACGTGCCTTCATTGCTTAATGGATGAGAAAAATAAGTTGGGTTGAAATCTAAACCAATGTGCTGCTTTTTAGCCCAGTTCACCCAATTTGCAAAGTGTTCCGGTTTTACTTCATTGCGATCGACTTTGTGATCGGCTTCTAAATATGACGCATGTAGATTTAATCGTTTTGGTCCCGGAATTAAGCTAAAGGCTTTATCTAAATCGGCTCTAAGTTCACTTGCATTACGTGCTTTGCCCGGATAATTACCTGTCGCTTGGATACCGCCCGTTAACTCACCTTCTTGTTTTTCAAACCCGGTAACATCATCACCTTGCCAGCAATGTATTGAAATTGGTAATTTAGCCATTTTAGCTAAAGCGGCATCGGTATCTACCCCTATTTCGGCAAATCTTGCTTTAGCACTTTGATAGGCATTTTCAACTGTACTCATTAGTAACTCCTTAATAAATTACGTAAATTTTAAATTAACTATTTTGTGGATAATAATATTGGGTATCAAAATTGTGCGAGATAATCTGTCTTAACGTCTTAACATCATCGATAGCCCCTAACGAAATTAATTGGTATCCGACATTACCTAAAGCTGACGATTCAATAGGACCTGCGGTCACATTGATATGACAAAGATCGGCACATAACTGATTGAGAAAAGTATTTTGGCAACCACCACCAACAATATGTAAGGTATTAATTGGTTGCTGAATAAGGGTGGATAATTCAGCAATCACATCACAATATAACGTAGCTAAACTATCAAATATGCAGCGCACTAATTGTGATAAACGTTCAGGCGCGTGCGCATATTTTTCGAGGCAGACCTGTTTTAGTGTTTCGGTCATGGACGCGGGATTTAAAAACCTATCATCATTAGGATTAATCACATAGGTAAAGGGTTGTTCTTGCTTTGCTGATTCAATAATGTGACTAATGTTATTAATGTTATGTTCTAGGCAAACACGCTGAAATAGCCACAAACCCATAATGTTTTTTAAGACGCGATAATGCCCATCAACTCCACCTTCATTGGTGATGTTAGCGTTTAAAGCTTGGGCATCAGTGTATGAATGATTTGACTCGATGCCCATTAAAGACCAAGTCCCCGAACACAAATAAGCGCTTTGTTTATCCGTTATGGGAGCGGCAATCACGGCACTTGCCGTATCATGACTGGCTATAGCAATAACCGGAATTTTATCGCCATTTGGACTTTGCCAATAACCGACTTTATTACCGGGCATGGTAATATCACCAAACCATTTACGCGGCACGCCTAAGTAATCAAGTAATTGCTGATCCCAATCACGCGTTATCACATTAACCAGTTGCGTCGTCGTTGCATTGGTATATTCTCGGTTTAACTTGCCAGTTAAACGAAAAATTAAATAATCGGGTATCATCACCCAATCCGTGACTTGTGATAACCAAGTTGGATTATCCTTCATCATCGCTTTAAGCTGATAAAGGGTATTGAAAGTTAAAAATTGAATACCGGTTTTTTGGTAGATGTTCTCAATTCCAAGCTCTGATTGAACTTGTGACATAACATTATCGGTGCGATGATCACGGTAAGCATAAGTCGGGCCAACAACTTGTCCATGTTTATCAAGCAAGACATAATCCACGCCCCAAGTATCAATGCCGATACTATCAAGCTTAATACCTTGTTGAATAATTTTGTTCAAACCGGTAATGATTTCATGCTCTATATAATTAAGATCCCAACAAAAATTGGCATCCAGTGATTTAAAATCATTCTTGAATCGATGCACTTCTTGAAGGGTTAAATGTTGATTGTTCGCTTGATAACAAGACAACATGACCCGTCCACTTGAAGCACCTAAATCTATTGCGGCAATATATCTATCAGCCATTATCACTATCCCCATTATTGCTAATGGGCACAGTGTAAATAACGTATAACATAAATTCTTTCAATTGATTGCCACTGTTTTATTAGTGTTGGCAAAATTCTTAAACTCAGTGTGATCTACCGCACAATTATCGATTTATGCTGGTTTTATACATTCTTAATAATTATTGGTATAATGGCGCATTTATAACATAATTTGAGAGTAACCTATGTTTAATCAGTTAAAAGCAATTATTCAATATTTACTACCTAAACAGCTATTGACCCTAATATTTGGTTGGCTTGCTAATAAGCATTTAGGAAAAGTGACAACATGGATGATTTTAGGCTTTAGTAAACTGTATAAAGTTGATTTAAGTGAAGCCAAAATTAGTGATGTAAAAGAATATAAAACTTTTAATGATTTTTTTGCTCGTGAGCTAAAAGACGAGGCCCGCCCTATCGATTCAGCGGCGAATTCTATTGTCATGCCTGCCGATGGTGTGATAAGCCAATTTGGTGTCATTCAAGATAATTTATTATTACAAGCTAAAGGGCATTTTTATTCTTTAGAATCATTATTGGCTTGTCATCCAGATATGATCAAGTTTTTTAAAGATGGCGCTTATGCTACAACTTACTTATCACCTCAAAATTACCATCGCTTTCACATGCCTTGTGATGGCATTTTACGTGAAATGATTTATGTACCAGGTTCGTTGTTTTCGGTCAGCAAAGCAACAACCGAAAGTATACCGAATATTTTTGCACGTAATGAGCGCGTTATTTGTCTATTTGAAACCGAATTTGGACCGATGGCGCAAATTTTAATTGGTGCAACGATTGTTGGTAGTATTGAAGTGGAATGGGAAGGCTGTATCACGCCTCCTCGCGAAGGCATTATGAAACGTTGGACCTATGCTGGCGAAGTGAAATTAACTAAAGGACAAGATATGGGCTGTTTTAAATTAGGCTCGACTGTCATTACCTTGTTTGCATCTAATGCTATTGCATTTGACAGTCATCTTAAAGTTGGTGACATAACGCGTGTTGGTCAAAAGCTAGCGGAAAGGATCTAACATTATGTGGATGCGTGGTTTTTGCTGTTTTGTATTATTGTTGTTATCTTCTTTAACGTCTGCTGAACAAGCAATTTTAACTATTGATAATGAAGAAGAGCTATCACAAGTTGTGAATCAATTAAGTGATAAAAACGATGAACTTCGTCAAAATATGGAGTTTCAAAAATCGCATTTAACCAGCATCATTAATGAACAAAATAACATTACCACGCAAATTTCACATGTACAAAATACGTTAACGACACTGGCTGAACAAGGTGAATGGTTAAGTTTTTCAACCGCGCTTGGCGAAACCCTTCGCCAACAGCTACTGCGTTTACCCGAAAAACCCAAGTCTCAACCGCTTGATGCTGAAATCGCCGAAGCAAAAGTCCAACAGCTTAATTACTCCAATACGTTAACCGCATTAGACAACTATCCAACTTTAAGTAGCCCACTTAATAGTGTAAAACTCGCTACACAGTACCGACGCTTGTTACGCGAACAAAGCGAATTACTTAAAACATTAATTTCGGGTACTGATACCACTATTTTAGAGTTAACGAAATTAAAAATTTCAAATAAACAATTAACCAATGCAATTGACGAAGTCAATGACGCGGCACACCGCTATTTCTTCTGGGTGGCTGATGTTAATCCTATTTCACTTAAATTCCCAGTTAATTTGGCCAAAGATGTTGTTTATGTCATTTTTTCAATCGATACCTTAACTCAGCTATATAATGCCAGTTGTGAAGTATTAACAACACCTAAACCATTATTTTTATTGATTTTAGCAATGCTATTTGTGGTTACTCATTTTAAAATGCGCACAAAATATTATGCATTTTTAAACAAATCCGCCTCACGCGTGGGTAAAGTAACGCAAGATAGTTATTCTTTAACATTAAAAGTGATTATTTATTCGCTAATTATGGCGCTGCCTGTACCTATTTTATGGGCTGTTTTTGGTTATGCACTGCAAATTAACTGGGATTACCCTGTCGCAGTAGCGCTGGGTTATGGGGTAAATGCTGCTGCGCCTATTTTATGGGTCTTTATTATTACTGCACATTTTGCAGAACAAAATGGTCTATTTATTACCCACTTTGGCTGGTCCAAATCAAGTGTTCGAGAAGCAATGAAATACTATCAACTTTCGGTTTGGGTAGTGATTCCACTTGTTATGATTGTCATGAGTTTTGATCAGTTTAACAACCGCCAATTTGCCGCCACTATAGGACGAACAGCTTTCATTATTCTCTGCTTTGCTTTAGTATTTATGACTAACTCAATTCATCGAGCGGGCGTGCCTCTTTATATTGATAAAAAGGGATCGGGCGATAACTTATTAAGTCACATTCTTTGGTTTATTTTATTAAGTGCGCCTTGGTTAGCTATTATTGCGGCTTGCTTAGGTTATTTATCTACAGCGCAAGTTTTATTAGGTCGACTTGAAGCATCGGTTATTATCTGGTTTGGTTTATTAGTTATCTATTTTATGATTCGACGTTGGATGTGGATCCAAAAACGTCGTATTGAATTTGAACGAGACAAACAACGCCGATTGGAGCGCATGCAACGCGCGAAAGGACACGAAGAAGAGTTAACATCGGTGAATGAAGGTGTCGATGAGCCAGTTATCAACTTAGATGTCATTAGTGCACAATCGTTACAATTAGTTAGATCGATTATTATGCTGATTGCTTTAATTAGTATGATACTGCTCTGGTCTGAACTACATTCGGCATTTGCCTTCATGAATAATATTAAACTTTGGGGTACAAGCACCATTGTCAATGGCGTTGAAATCGAACAATATATTACCCTTGGCGCGGTATGTATTGCCATTTTAGTCATGACAATTACCGTGCAAGCCGTTAAAAACCTACCAGCATTACTCGAATTAGGCATTTTACAACATTTAGATTTAGCACCGGGCACCGGTTATGCTATCTCAACAATTTCTAAATATATAATTCTAATGATCGGTTGTATGATTGCATTTTCATTTATTGGGATTGATTGGTCAAAAATACAATGGCTTATTGCTGCATTAGGTGTTGGTTTAGGTTTTGGTCTACAAGAAATTTTTGCTAACTTTATTTCTGGCTTAATCATTTTGTTTGAAAAGCCAGTCAGAATTGGGGATACCGTCACTATTCGTGATTTAACCGGTAATATCACTAAAATTAACACGCGCGCAATTACTATTGTTGACTGGGACCGCAAAGAAATCGTCATGCCGAATAAAGCTTTTATCACTGAACAATTAGTTAACTGGTCGTTATCAGACTCAATTACCCGTATTGTGTTAACTATCCCTGCAACTATTGATGCTGATAGTGATTTGGTAATAAACCTATTACAACAAGCCTGTATCGAATGTGAATATGTGTTAAACGATCCCGAACCACAAGTCTTTTTAGTCGATATTCAAGAAGGAATACAATTATTTGAACTGCGAGTGTTTGCAGCCGAAATGGGGCATCGAATGCTTTTACGAACAGCAATTCATAAATTAATCTTAGAAGCTTATCGTCAGCATGATTTAAAATTACCATTTCCACCATTACAAACCAATTTGGAAGCGCTTGGTCGTAAAAGTGGACGCCGTAGTTATACCGTTGGCACGCTTTAACCGAAAAGCGTTTCTAACCAAGGTACACCAAATGCACCTGGCGCTAATAACACAAATGCCCAAATTGGCGCAGAAGAGATATTGGCTAAATTAAACTTAGTTGCTGGCATATGCATTGTGCCAGCAATCAACGGCACTATTGCTCGAAATGGTCCAAAAAATCGACCAACAAAAACCCCTAAAGCGCCATAGCGTTGAAAAAATTGTTCAGAACGATAAACCAATTTTGGATACTTACTTAATGGCCAAGAAGCGATTACTTGTTTGTGATAATGCTTACCTAACCAATAAGAGAGCCAATCACCAATCACAGCGCCTAGCGATGCAGCAATTAATACCGGAATAAATGAGATAACGCCAGTACCAATTAAAGCGCCTGCACCCAATAAAATTGCTGTTGCTGGCACAATCAATGAAATAATGGCTAAAGATTCGCCAAATGCCAATAAAAAAATAATTGGCAATGCCCATATTTGATGAGCTTGAATAAACTGCATTATTGCAAAGGTAAATTCATGTATTGACATAGTTGAATTAGGTAAATTATTAATTGATTAGACTCAAGCATTTTACCATAATAATATAAGTTTAAGATTGTGTTAACCAAGTATTGGCATAATCTTATTACGTAACTCAATTGCTTTACTGATTATTCACATTAGCAATGTAAAACTAAAACAACGTTCAATGCTTAAAAATAAACAGCCCGAGACCAGCCATGACTAGCGGTATTAACACAGTATTAGTAACAAAATTTAGTAATAGCACGCTAAATAATCCTCAATTTGATACAATTGCCATAGAAAAACCTATTGCATTAATTTATAACGGTATTTCTCATGTGGTTATGATGACGACGCCGAAAGATCTTGAGTATTTTGCGATTGGTTTTTCATTAACTGAAAATATTATTGAATCGGTTAATGACATTTATGGTATTGATATAATCGACTCATTAAAAGGAGTAGAAGTTCATATTGAATTATCTTCCAGACGCTTCAATCAATTAAAAGAAAAACGTCGCAATTTAACCGGCCGCACTGGTTGTGGTATCTGTGGAACAGAGCAACTTGATCAGGTATGCTCAATTATTCCTACTTTACCATCCAATGACAAAATTCAGTTAGCAGATTTTGTGCATTCACTGGCCTATCTAAACCAAGTACAACAAGTTGGAGCGCAAACAGGCTGCACCCATGCAGCAGTTTGGCTTGATTTACATGGTAATTTTATTGCAGGTTTTGAGGATATCGGCAGACATGTAGCGTTAGATAAACTGTTAGGTTATCGCGCGAAATACCTCGCACAAAATAAAAAAAATATACCAGGCATAATACTCGTCTCAAGTCGAGCTAGTTATGAAATGGTACAAAAAGCAGCTATCTGTGGCATCGAAATTCTCTGTGCGGTTTCAGCAGCTACATCAATGGCAGTTGAGCAAGCCAGAACAAATAACTTGACTTTGATTGGATTTTTTAGAGGTGATAAAGGGGTAATTTATACCGATAGCAATCGGATCATTGAGTAATAATAATTTTATAAGATAAACACGGTTGTCAAATTGAAGCTTAATGTATCATAAATAATGTTTATATTTTAATTTTTTAAATTAATTTTTAAGATAATTAATTGATTAATAAAGTTAAATATAGCAATTTAATTTTTAAAACTAAACCAAACCTAAAAAGTCCCTTTCATTATTGTCAGAACATCATCATAATATACCCTGAAAAATGACAACTACGTTGTTTTTATTATATATTCTTTTTATGTGATCGTTTTCTCGTTTTGAGAAAAAGTCAATTATTCACATCCTTTTCTATGACATACTAGATCGATGTGAACAATTGCGATACGTATTTTTATTCATGATAAAAATATAAACATGTTTTAAGTGATTATTTAATATCACTGCGTTTTATTTATCAAAAAACTACTTCAATTTGAAAGGATACACTCATGCATCAAACAGCAGATATTCAACAAGCAGTTAATTATATTCAACAGCAAACCGACAAAAAACCAACAATCGGAATTATACTTGGATCGGGTTTAGGTCCTTTTGCCGATACTCTTGAAGATGCCGTTCATATTCCTTATGACACTATTCCTCACTTTGCTAAATCAGCAGCTGTGGGGCATGCGAATGAATTAGTGATTGGTAAATGTGGTGATAAGACTGTTGTCGCGATGAAAGGTCGTTTTCATTATTATGAAGGTTTTTCATTAGATCAAGTTACCTTCCCTGTGCGTGTAATGAAAATGCTAGGCGTTGAAAAACTGATCATTACCAATGCCTGTGGTGCAGTCAACACTAGCTTTAAACCTGGTGATTTAATGATAATTACTGACCACATTAACTTAACTGCTAACAATCCATTAATGGGGCCAAATAATCCTGAATTAGGGGTTCGCTTTTTGGATGTAAGCGAAGTGTATAACAAGCAATTAAGAGCAACAGTTAGCGAAGTAGCTAAAGAGCTGAATATCACTTTACAACAAGGTGTTTATGCTTGGTGGACAGGACCAACCTACGAAACTCCAGCAGAGATTAGAATGATCCGTACATTAGGTGCTGATGCAGTGGGTATGTCTACCGTTCCTGAAGCAATTATTGCTCATCACTCTGGCATTAAAACTATCGGCATTTCATGTTTAACTAATATGGCTTGTGGCATTTTAGATCAACCACTCGGTCATGAAGAAGTGATTGAAACCGCTGAACGTGTAAAATCCACTTTTTTACAACTTATTACTAAAACCATTGCACGTTTTTAGTTCATAGTTTTTAATTTTATATAAGCAGTTCAATTTATTTAGGATTTAAATAATGAACATAAAAAATAGATTAAAAATAATGATGTTTTTCCAATATTTTATTTGGGGAAGCTGGCTAACGACTTTAGGTATTTATCTTTTTAATACACTAAAATTTTCTGGTGCCGAGATAGGTATGATCTTTAGTACTAAAGGCTTAGCCGCATTAATTATGCCCTGTATTATAGGGATTATTGCTGACAAATTTATACAAGCAAAATATTTGTACATGCTGTGCCACTCGATTTGTGCTGTTGCGCTTTTTTATGCTGCATCAGTGACAACATCAAGTTTACTATTTTGGTTGATGTTTGCTAATGCAATGGCTTTCATGCCAACTATTGCTTTATCTAACTCAATTAGTTACGCGTGTTTAGATAAAAATAACTTAAATACTGTCGAAGTGTTCCCTAAAATACGGGTGTTTGGTACAGTAGGTTTTATTATTGCTATGTGGATGATAAGTCTACTGAAGTTAGATTCCAGTAATGGACAACTTTATGTGGCATGTGTGGCTTCGGTCGTATTAGTGATCTACAGCGCAACGTTACCAAATATTGAAATCAAACAAAACCAACAACAATCTTGGGCTTCTCGTTTAGGGCTTGATGCATTTGTGTTATTTAAAAAACCCGTCATGGCAGTATTCTTTTTATTTGCGATGTTACTTGGCGCAATATTACAAATCACCAATACTTTCGGCGGGGCATTTTTAAAAGACTTTGGTAAAATTCCCGAATTTTCTGACAGTTTAATTGTACAGCATCCAGCAATTTTATTATCCGTATCACAAATGGCAGAAGTGGCATTTATTTTAACTATTCCGTTTTTTCTTAAAAAGTTTGGAATAAAAAAAGTGATCATGATAAGCCTAATAGCTTGGACGCTCCGATTTGGTTTATTTGCGTTTGGTGATCCAACACCATTTGGTTTTGTCTTACTGTTGTTATCCATGATAGTTTATGGTTGTGCTTTTGATTTCTTTAATATTTCGGGATCAATTTTTATAGAAAAAGAAGTTAATGCCAATATTCGAGCAAGTGCACAAGGGCTCTTTATGACAATGGTAAATGGAATTGGTGCATATTTGGGTTCAATCTTAAGTGGTATGGTGGTTGATAAATTTACTTACACAACTGGTCGAGATTGGCAAACAATATGGTTAATATTTGCATCTTATGCACTGGTGTTGGGAATTATTTTTTACTTTACCTTTAACTATGACCATAATAGAAGCGAAACAGTTAAGCAATAACTTACCACAATCAAACTAATGGGCTAAAATCACAAGCTTACATTCTGTTCTGATTCACTTAGTATTCGTTATTCTAATATGTTAAAAAATGAAGAGTGACACAGGGTCTTCACCCTGTGGTCTCTTATTGTGTTTGCTTTATTGTTAGCTACAAAATTAATTTATATAAATTATGAGATTTAACTATGAAAGAAAAATTTTTAGGTGGTTTATTAGTTTTTTTAGGAGCGTGCAGCTTTGGCGTGCTCTCCTCTATTGTGAAAACCGCTTATAAAGCTGGCTACTCCCTTGGTGAAGTTACGGGCGTACAATGTTTTTTGGGTATGCTAATATTATGGATTATTCACTTGATAGTTAAAACATTCATAAAACCCAAAAGTACAGCAACGACAACGCATAATCCCAAAACGAACAAATGGAAGGTATGTGCTGTGGGTATCTTCCCTGGGTTAGTTGGTATTTGCTATTATCAATGTGTTCAACTCGTTCCCGCATCAATTGCTATCATACTATTAATGCAGTATTTGTGGATTAGTATTATTATCGATTATGTTATTTTCAAAAATAGACCGACTACGACTCAAATTTTAACGGTGATTACCATCATAGCCGGTAGCTACCTAGCCGCTGGACTATTTAATCAAGATATTCGTTTGAATTTAACGGGCTGTTTTTTTGGTTTTTTAGCGGCCTTAATGTATTCACTATTTATTAGTACAAGCAGTAATGTTGGTAATGCATTACCAAAACTTGAAAAAAGTGCCTTGATGATAACCGGAGCGTGCATAATAACTTTTCTTATATTTCCACCTTTATTCTTCTTTAAATTAAATTTGAATGATCAACTCTATCAATTAGGATTTTTATTAGCACTACTGGGCACCGTATTACCTCCGTTTTTGTTTTCTGTTGGCATTCCCAAAATTGGTATTTCATTAAGTGCAATCTTATCCGCAGCTGAACTACCTGTTGCTGTCACCTGTTCATATTTTTATTTAAAAGAATCGGTCTATTTTAATCAATGGATTGGGGTCATTATTATTCTACTATCCATCGCACTATCCAATTTGAAACATTTAAAACGAAATAAATAATATACTAGACTAAAGGGAAGCCTAAACGCTGACCTTTAGCCTAGCATTACTTTATTAAACTAGGCTTTTTAGCCATTTTATAAAGATATCTGCTTTGGGGTTATATTTGGCTTGCGCTCGTAAGATGTAATAGCGCTGTTTACATAACATTTCCATTTCAGGAAAAGGTGTAATAAGCTCACCCGATTCAAGTAACTTGCCGATTAATCGTCTTCGCCCCATAGCAACACCACCATGATAAATAGCGGCAGTAGTTGCAAGATCAGAACGATCAAAATCGATTTTGGGTATATCATTAAAATCAAAGGGTAAAGAATAATGATTAGCCCACCCCATCCATTCATCACAATTAGAATCATATTCCCATGCTTGACTATCGTGCAATATTGTACAGTTAGATAGTCTTTCAACGTTATTATATAAGTTATGTTTTTTTGCATAAAAGTCACTACAAACAGGAATGATTGTTTCGGACATTAAAAAATCGTAATTGAGCTCTTCGTACAGTAATGCATCATAATAAATAGCAAGATCGATTCGATGACGACTAAAATTTGTAACTTCATTTCCAGATAAAATATTTAAAGTAATATAGGGATAGTGACGTGCAAAGTCAGGTAATTTTGGTACTAGCCAACCTTGTGCAAATGACGGTCTAGCATAAATTGTCAATATTCCAGAAATTTCTTGATTTGAAATTTCTAAAATTTCTTGGTTCAAATTTCTTAGTGATTTTCGAACCACATCAAATAAATGTTTACCATCATGAGTAAGTTCAATTCTTCGGTGAAACCGTTTAAATAGCTTAAAACCAAGTTCTTGCTCTAATTTTTGAATTTGATGACTCACCGCGCTTGGACTGATACACAGCTCTTCAGCAGATAAAGAAAAGGAAAGATGACGAGCAGCCGATTCAAAAGTATATAATTTCGCTAACTGATAACGATTAATCAAGCGATTTTTTGTTAGAAAATTATCATACATCAGCGATTCTCCTTCACCTTGTTTTAAACAACGTAAATATCTATTTTATAAAATCAAACTTTGCAGCTTTATAGCAAAACTAACTTTAATGTTAAACTTCGATTTAAATCACATTTTTGAATGAATTTAATTCATGTTAAGTTGTTTTTTTATCATTTGTCAAATACCTAATAAAAACATTTAATAGGTTAAATTTTAACTAACTTAAAAATCAAAACATGAACTCACAGCTTTGGGTTATGGCAGTATTAATGAGTAGTTTAATTGTCATTGTGATATCAATTGTAAAAGTTAAACTACATCCATTTTTAGCCTTGTTACTTGCAAGTTTTTATGTAGGGGTATTAATGGCTATGCCTCCACTTGAAATACTTAGTGCAATTGAAGCTGGAATGGGTAGTACCTTAGGTTTTTTAGCTATAGTAATTGGATTAGGATCCATTTTAGGTAAAATGATGGAAATTTCTGGTGCATCTGAAACTATAGGGTTGATGTTACACAAATGCCGGTTACTTCCACCACAAATAATGATAGTGTTAATTGGACTAATTTGTGGCATTACCTTATTTGTTGAAGTCGGTGTAGTATTATTCATTCCATTTGCCTTTTCCATTGCTAAAAAAACAAATTCATCACTTTTAACAATCGTTATACCACTATGCTCTGCATTAATGGCCGTTCATTGTATTGTTCCCCCTCATCCGGCAGCATTGTTTGTGACCAATGCGCTTGGTGCAGATATTGGCAGTATAATTTTTTATGGTTTAGTAGTTGCTCTATTAGCATCACTAGTTAGTGGGCCTCTTTTTTTAAAAATCATTAAAAATAATATTCCATTTAAGCCTGTACCTGAAACATTTTCCCAACCAAACAATAAGAATGAAAATGAATTACCGTCATTATTGCCCACTTTGACTATTATTTTGTTACCTATCATTTTAATGTTAATAAAAACAGCCACAGAATTAACAATCGATAAAAATTCAATTTTTTATGCTGTGTTCGAATTTATTGGCACCCCAATTACAGCTATGCTTATAGGTATTTTTGTCGCCTATTATGTCTTAGGTATACGCCAAAAAATGCGAATGTCAGATTTATTAATAAAAACAGAATGTGGCTTTTCTTCAATCGCTAATATCTTGTTGATTATTGGTGCGGGTGGCGCATTTAATGGCGTGTTAAAAAGTAGTGGTTTGAGTGATGGATTAGCGGGTATTTTATCACAGCTAAATATGCACCCTATTTTATTAGCGTGGTTAGTTGCCATTATATTACATGCTGCAGTGGGCTCTGCAACGGTTGCCATGATGGGAGCAACAGCCATTGTATCACCTATGTTGCCACTTTATCCTGATATTAGTCCTGAAATCATAACGTTAGCGATCGGTTCGGGCGCTATTGGTTGTACAATTGTAACAGATTCACTTTTTTGGCTTGTAAAGCAATATTGTGGCGCTACATTAACTGAAATGTTCAAATATTATACATCCAGCTCTTTTATTGCTTCATTAGTCGCTTTAGGATGTACATTTTTATTATCGTATATTGTTTAATATACAACAACATGGATTGGATTTATGATTGCTAAAAGTCTCACAAATACATTGCAATACATTTTTTTACTGATTAAAATTGTAAAATTCCAAGTAAAAAAGTGGTTTCAGAAAAATATTACTAGCATAAAACAAATTTTAAGTTATAATAGTGAAACTTCGATTAGGAATCGACTTATTAAATATAAAGGATTAATTAACCATCTCTTAATTAATGTATTAAGAATTACTATTAAAGTTAAGCTTAATATTTACCCCAAATTTGTTGAAAAACATAAAGTCAAAGATTTATATAGTAATCAACACCAATCTAACATCATAAATAGTTTATTTAAAAAACAACTTGTTAAATTTACAGAATGTAATTTTCTCTTGCTTGATGACGATTATAAAATGAATTTTTTTGATCTTATCATGCTATCTCAATTCAATTGGTATTTATTCATAGTTCTACTTGATATAGAAAAATGGAACAACCACATTAAATTAACATTCTGTAAAAGAATACTATTTTACATTCTATACAACATTAATTTACTAGTGAGAATAAAAAGAGAAAACAAAATTTTAGTCTAAATCGAAATATCAAAAAGCATAAAACATGAAACATTAAAAGGAGATAAAAGTAATAATCAGCGCTTTTAGTTGTTTTTTATACTAAAACGTTATGTTTACCTCAAGTTTTTTTACGATAGAGTAACAGTCGTTTTTTAATGTTCTACAGATCGTTATCTTATTGTCCTAAAAAAAGGAAGTTATAGAAATGAAGACACATAAAAAACCATTATTTACCTTAGTACAAAGTGATAAATTATTACCTCAAAAAAATACCTTAAGTGATTTAGATTCTAAATTAAATTATCCTGAAAACATAAATAAAATTATTGCATTACATGTTAAGGAGCTTAAGTTACACCATGGCGAATATAAAGATAATGAATACAATAGTAAAGCTAAGATCGAGAATAATCGAGAAATGCGTTTTATATTTCCTGAGATGTTCGAATCAGAGCATCATAAAAGACAAATAAGCCTTTTGAAAGAGGAATTAGCCTTTGCTAAAGAATCGAATAAAGTTAAAGAATTATTAAGCATGCGGTTAAAACAAATGGCAAAAATTTATCCACACGTGCAATTGGATTTAAATGATATTACTGTTATGCCTAATAAAATTAAAAAATACCTATTCGCGCCACCGTTAATCTTAACACAAGATAATGCAATTATGCTTTGGGAAGATGGGAATTACTCTGATTAAAAGTATTGATAAATGAATCAATAATAGAAATATGTCATCAATTTTTGCTAAAAAATTGATGACATTGAGCAAAACTATTTTTAGAATAAAAACAATAATTTTTTATTATTCAAGAATATAGGTTGTGAATTAATAAATGACATCGAATAAAAAACCGTTATTTACTTTAGCATCTTTTAATGAGTCAATTCCTGAAAAAAAGCAATTAACAAGTAAAGATTCAGTTTTAGATTATCCGGATCAAAAAGATGAAATTATTGCGTTACGTTTTGAAGCATTGAAACAACGTCATTCAAAATATCAAAAGTATGTTTTAGAAGATGTTTTTAAGGATATCGATGCTTTCCAGTTTATTTATCGTGAAGCATTCAATGAACCTGATTTAGAAACGTTAAAAAATCAACAAGATTTAGAATGTGAGAGGATCAATCAAATATTATCAAGCAGAATAGCAGAACTTAGCCAATCAAATCCTGATCTTAAGCTTGATTTGAATGACTTAAATGCATTACCAGATACCATTAAAGAATATCTGTTTTCACCACCGTTAATCCTTACGCAAGATAATGCAATTATGCTTTGGGATGACTAAAAGACATTTATCATAATTAATATAAGCAAAAAATCTACAGTGTTAATTTCACTGTAGATTTTTTTTATAATTAAATTAGTTATATTTGTTTAAGAATTAATTGTTAAATGCGCTTTCACCGTGGCTATTAATATCTAGACCTTCACGTTCATGTTCTTCTGACACACGTAAGCCAACACAAATATCTGCAATTTTATACGAAATAAAGGCAACAACAGCCGTCCAAATAATGCAGGTTATTACACTCATTAACTGTATACCAATCTGGCTTGCCATGCTGGTACCTTCTGTATAACCAATGCCACCGAGTGATTCTGACGCAAAAATACCAGTCAATAGACAACCAACAATACCACAAACACCATGTACACCAAATACATCACAAGTATCGTCTATTTTAAGAATTCTTTTTAGCGAAGATACGCCCCAAACCCCTGCAAAGCCACAAATCAAACCAATCAACAGAGCACCACCAACACCAACAAAACCCGCTGCCGGTGTTATTCCAACTAATCCCGCGATGATGCCTGATGCGGCACCTAAACATGATGGTTTACCTCGTAAAACCCACTCAGCAATAGACCATGCTAAAACTGCTGCTGCCGTTGCTGCCACGGTATTAATAAAAGCAAGCCCAGCAATTTGGTCAGCGTGAGTTGAAGACCCAGCATTAAAGCCAAACCACCCAATATATAAAATAGCAGCACCGATATAAACATAAGGCAGATTGAAAGGTTTTAACGGTTCACGATTAAAGCCTATCCGATTTTTTAGTAAATACGCCCCCATTAAACCTGCAACGGCTGCATTGATGTGAACAACAGTTCCTCCGGCAAAATCTAACGCACCTTCATCACCTAAGATGCCTCCACCCCATACCATATGGGCCATTGGAATATAAGAGAAGGTAAACCATAACACCATAAAAATTAATACCGCTGAAAAACGCGTACGTTCAGCAAATGCACCTGGAATTAAACAACAAGTAATACAGGCAAAAGATCCCTGAAACGCAACCCAAATCAATTCATAAATCGATCCTGATACATCTGTAATATTAATACCAATTAATAAAAAGTGTTCAAAGTTACCAAAAAACCAGTTTCCTTCACCAAATGCCAGTGTATAACCATAAATTATCCATAATACCGCAATAAGTGAAAAGGTGACTAATATCTGCGATAACATTGATAAGACATTTTTAGCACGTAATAATCCACCATAGAACAAAGCAATGCCAGGCACCGACATAAAAAGAACTAGGGCTGTACAAATCATCATAAAACCGTTATCAGCATTATCGGCGACGGTTGCTTCTTGAGCAATTGCTGAGCTTGAAAGCGCTAAGCCCAAAGGTAAAATAAATTTTTTCAACATAATGATATCCTTTTATGATTATAATGCTGACTCATCCGTTTCACCGGTACGAATCCGAACCACATGTTCAAGTGGCGTCACAAAGATTTTGCCATCGCCTATTTTGCCGGTATAAGCCGCTTTAGTAATAGTATTAATCACTTCATCAAGCTGTTCGTCACTGATTGCTAAATCAATTTTTACTTTAGGTAAGAAGTTAACATTATATTCAGCACCACGATAAAGTTCGGCATGCCCTTTTTGACGCCCGAATCCTTTAACTTCAGTTACGGTTAATCCCGTAATGCCAATATTGGATAATGATTCTCTCACTTCTTCTAATTTGAAAGGTTTAATAACAACAGTCACTAATTTCATCAATTGCTCCTCATTAATAGGGTGGATAACCGAACTTATGCAAAACTTATGCAAAGCTTATGCCAGAAATTTCAATTTGTAGTTTTTGACTATATTTATTAATAAGAATAACGATTTAATTCATAGTGTTAATGTCAATTGATAGGAATAAAAATGTTGAAATCAAACCGAAAACAAGTTAACTCAATGAGCAAAATCAAATAATAAAGTGTCATCAATACTCACTCTTTGGCCAAAACATTAACGACACCTACTCTCATTTCAACCATTTTGTTTATTAAAGAGGGTGAGCAATATAATTAGAGGTGTTTGGATATGTTGATACTAATACTGTGATTATCGATAGCGTTTGAAAATTAATGCACTATTGTAGTGCTTATGCTTTTTTTTGGTGCTAATACTTTGATCAATTAACTAAATTAGAATGTGACCATCAATTTACGATATTCATCGTAAGCGAAATGATCTGTCATGCCACTAATGTAATCTTGAATTAAACGACAACGGTAATAAAATTCCCAACAATCAAAAGCCGGCTTATTTTTATCAAGTTTGCTAATAACTTGTTGGTAAGCATCACAATGTTTATGGGATAGTTTATGATATAGTCGGGTTTCTATTGGGTATTTTTTGTGATTGCCTGTCGTCGATAATTTAATAAAATCCTCAACCGGCATCGCAAGTAATGGGCTATAAATATCGAGCAAACCGGTAATAATTCGATGACCTTGTAGTTCAAGATTTTCAACTGATTCATGATTGAAGACATGTTCAAAACCAACAGTTTTAAAAATATTGAGGAGTTTGTATTCAGCGTCGTGATCTTCAAGCAATGCATGATTAAATGAGCCATGATAAATGGCTTCAATATTTTCAATAAAACGTTCTGCGGCATGGGGAACAAGTTTATTGATAGTATTGACTCGCAAATACATAAAAAACTCATCGATACCAATAGCGGTAGACTCAATTTGCTTAAAATTATCAAAAGGCCGATTGATCACTTCATCAAATAAATCACCTGTTTTAACTGGTCCCCACGCTTGTTTTAAATATTGATAAAGTTGTTGTACAGTAAAGATTTTCTTTTCAACGGCATCTTCAAGATCGGCTATGCAATATGAGATATCATCAGCCGCTTCCATAATGTAGGTTAGCGGGTAACGATGAAAAGGTTTTATATCAAGTTGTT
This sequence comes from Gilliamella sp. B2824, assembly GCF_026536245.1. Lineage (NCBI taxonomy): Bacteria > Pseudomonadati > Pseudomonadota > Gammaproteobacteria > Orbales > Orbaceae > Gilliamella > Gilliamella sp. B2824. The sequence goes on from NZ_JAFNON010000002.1 coordinate 252,594, forward strand.
GATATAATTCATTGATAAAGGGCTCTTCCGATAAGTAAAAACCGGGTTTTTTCATTAAATAAGCAAATTCAGTCGGTACAGCATGATTCCAATAAGCGGGTTTTGAATATTTAACAATTGAGGCAATTTGAGAATAAGTTAAATTAAGACGTAAAATCGTATGAACTAAACGAATAGCTTGCGCATTCCCTTCAAAATTGGACAAATCTTGGCGGATTTTTTGTTTTAATTCAGCAAGTAACTCATCATCTTGTTTGTTTATTTCAAGAATACTGTAGCTGCAAGGTTTATCAAGACCTAGTCGCAAAGTAAACCACTGATTAATTGCCGATTCACCAAAATGACCAAAAGGGGGATTACCTATATCATGCATTAAGCACGCCATTTCAACTAAACTTTCAATCGACATAATCGATTTATCCAGACCAAACGCCTTTAATTGTCCTGCTTTTATTAAACGATTAACAATTTCTTTAACAATATAGCGCCCAACTTGTTGAACTTCCATTGAATGCGTCAAACGGCTTCTGACAACTGAATTACGTTCAAGGGGGAACACTTGAGTCTTTTGCTGTAAGCGCCTTATAGCTGCAGAATTGATAATTCGTCCACGATCACTTTCAAAACAGCGTAAAACTGAATATTCATCTGTTAAACTGTCATATTGTTTATGAGCATAACGTTGGTAATTGATTTTTTTGCTAAAGTTGACCATGGCGCTACCCTTTTCGTTCAACGAAGCTATCACGACTCAAATTGCTGTTTTGCCCAACAAATAGCTGGATAATATTCAACAGGCAACATAGGTAACAATTTATCTAATGAATCGATCAATGTTGATATTTGAGGGTGAGTTAAATTTAAGTGACCCACTTTACGACCAGTTCTCACTTCTTTTTCGTACCAATGTAAATGGACTAAATCAATTGATAACCAATCATAATTTAACTCAGTTCCAATCAGATTAACCATGATAGAAGGCGCAAAAACATTCGGCTTTGGTATTGGTAATCCCAAGATTGCCCGTAAATGAAGCTCAAATTGGCTTATTGAAGCGCCATTTTGGGTCCAGTGACCACTGTTATGGACTCTTGGTGCTAATTCATTGATTAATAGATTTTCACCGACAACAAAACACTCCATTGCCATTACACCGACATAATTGAGCTTTTGCATGATAGCAGATAACATTTTTTCAGCTTTGGCTTGTAATACAGACATTTTATCGGGTAAAGCAATACTCATTCTTAAAATACCATCTTGATGTAAATTATGCGTCAATGGGTAAAAAACGGTTTCACCTTTCGCATTGCGAGCACCAATCAATGATAATTCGTTATCGAATGCAATTGCCTGTTCTACAATCGCTTGTTCATAGATATCTTCAGGTACGTCAATATCGTCATCAATCGCTATACGCCATTGACCTCGACCATCATAACCACCAGTACGACGTTTAACAATTAACAATTGACCTAACTGTTGAAAGAGCGTTGGCCAATCTTGTCTATTTTTTAACAAAAACCATTTAGCTGTGGGTAAATTAAGTTCATCTAATAGTTGTTTTTGACTCAAACGATCGGCAATAATCGGAAACACATCCCGATTAATAAAATGCCCATGCTGAGCTAAAATATGAGTAAAAGGCGTATCGGGCCAACGTTCAATTTCAGCAGTAATGACTGAATTTTGATAAGGAATCGTTGCTGGATCGACATCTAAACCAACAGGAAAAACATGGATACCTAATGGCTCGCCAGCTTGCTTTAACATTCGGCCTAATTGACCATTACCTAAAACACAAACTGATTTAGTTATCATATTATGCATCGACTCTTGGATCGGGGTTATTTAAAACTTCATCAGTTTGACTTAAACGCCAAGTTGATAATCGTTGATAGATGTCTTTATCATGTAAAGCCAGAATTTGCACAGCTAATAATGCAGCATTAGCAGCCCCAGCCTTACCAATCGCTAAGGTACCAACCGGAATACCTTTAGGCATTTGTACAATGGAATATAAGCTGTCAATACCATTTAGTGTGGCACTTTGTACGGGTACGCCTAATACGGGTACCAGTGTTTTCGCCGCTAGCATACCGGGTAAATGAGCAGCACCACCAGCACCAGCAATGATGACATCAAAACCTCGACGTTTAGCATCTTGAGCAAATTGAAACAATTTATCAGGCGTTCGATGGGCTGAAACTATTTCAACATGATAACTAACTGTAAGTGTATCGAGTATATCGGCAGCATGTTGCATTGTGCTCCAATCACTTTTCGATCCCATTACAATGGCAATTTTAGCTTGAGTATGCATAGCAAATTATATCAATAGATGAAATTTAAAGTTTTCAAAGTATACACTAAAATTTAGCAAATGGGATAATAATCAATATGTAAGATGACAAGAAAAACTAACTAGTAGTGATAATATTATTACTAAAATAAGCTAATAATATTACCATTTTAGTCTATCTAGAATAATCAAGTAATTATTCACCAACTATTATTGAGTTGTTTATTTTACAACATTAAACCTTCACTGCTGCAACGATTTTTATTTCGACTAAATACTCACTTTTCATTAATCCGGTATGGACTGTGCAGCGCACGGGAGCATCGCCGTGAGCAACCCATTCGTCCCACGCTTTATTCATAGCAGCAAAATCGCTTTTGTTTACCAAAAATAGAGTTGCATCTAAAATACGGGTTTTATCACTGTTTGCTCTAGCTAAAATTTTGTCTATTTCAGCCAAAGCACTTTTGGTTTGTTCATAGGCATTATTAACTAAATTGCTTGGCACACTCGTGTAATAAATTACATTATTGTGAATAACCGCTTCAGACCAACGGTCTTGTGGATCGAGTCGAATAATTGTCATCATGTTTTCCTTTTTTGATGAGTTTTTTAAGAGACTTTAATAAAATCAGCACGTAATTTTTTTATTTCATCACGTAATACACCGGCTTTTTCAAACTCAAGATTTTGAGCAGCTTCGTACATCATGGCTTCAAGTTCTTTCACCCTTGCTTGAACTTCTTTTATAGAAACATAATGATAAGGTTTACCCGGTTCAAATGCTTGTACTTTAGCCGTTGATTTTTTAGTACTTAATCCTGCATCTAAAATATCTTTAATCTCTTTGCGTACTGATTTTGGTGTTATACCATGAGCTTGATTGAAATCTTCCTGTTTTTTACGACGACGGGCTGTTTCATCAATGGTTTTTTGCATAGCTGGCGTGATTTTATCAGCATACAATATGGCTTTACCATTTACATTTCGGGCTGCACGTCCAACTGTCTGAATGAGTGAACTTTCTGAACGCAAAAAGCCTTCTCGGTCCGCATCCAAAATAGCAATTAACGACACCTCAGGAATATCTAATCCTTCACGTAATAAGTTTATACCAACCAATACATCAACTTTACCTAAGCGTAAATCACGAATAATTTCCATCCGTTCAACCGTATTGATATCGGAATGTAAATATTTCACATTCACATTATGCTCGGATAAATAATCTGTTAAGTTTTCAGCCATACGTTTGGTTAGTGTTGTTACTAATACCCGCTCTTCGTTTTCCATTCGAATTTTAATTTCGGATAAAAGATCATCAACTTGAGTCGCGACAGGGCGAACTTCAATAATCGGATCTAATAAACCAGTCGGTCTCACTACTTGTTCAATAATTTCACCACCTGATTTTTCAATCTCGTATTTAGCTGGCGTTGCCGAAACATAAATAGTTTGTGGCATAATGTTTTCAAATTCCGTGAATTTCAATGGACGGTTATCCAGTGCTGACGGTAAACGAAATCCATACTCAACTAAATTTAATTTACGTGAACGGTCGCCATTATACATTGCACCAATTTGTGGTATTGCAACGTGTGATTCATCAATAAACAGTAAACCATCAGCAGGTAAGTAATCGAATAAGGTTGCAGGCGGATCACCGGGTTTACGCTGAGATAAAAAGCGGGAATAGTTTTCGATACCTGAACAGTACCCAAGTTCAGTCATCATTTCAATATCAAATAGTGTTCGCTGAGTTAAGCGCTGCTCTTCTAACAGGCGATTATTCTCTAACAATACTTTTTGCCGTTCTTTAAGTTCTTGCTTAATTTCAGCAATAGCGTTTTCCATAATGTTTCTTGGTGTAACATAATGGGTTTTTGGATAAATAGTAATCCGCGAGACATCATTAATACTACTGCCTGTTAAAGGATCAAACATAGTAATGCGTTCTACTTCATCATCAAACAGTTCAACTCGTACAGCTAACTCGTCTGAATCGGCAGGAAAAATATCAATCACATCACCTCTTACTCTAAACGTACCACGACTAAAACCCATTTCATTGCGAGTATATTGTAGTTCAGCCAATCTGGTTAAGATTGAGCGTTGATCGGTAATGGTGCCTTTAGTCAGGTGCAAAATCATCGCCATATAGGTCTCGGGCGCTCCCAAACCATAAATTGCTGATACCGATGCAACAATCACAACATCGCGACGCTCCAATAGTGATTTAGTGGCCGAAAGGCGCATCTGTTCAATATGTTCATTGATCGACGCATCCTTCTCGATAAAAGTATCGGTTGATGGCACATAAGATTCAGGCTGATAATAATCATAATAAGAGACAAAATACTCAACCGCGTTTTCAGGAAAAAACGCTTTCATTTCACCATATAATTGGGCGGCTAACGTTTTATTTGGCGCCAAAATAATTGTTGGACGATTATGCTGAGCAATAACATTTGCCATAGTAAAGGTTTTACCCGACCCCGTTACACCTAATAATGTTTGATGGGCAATACCGTCATCAAGATTTTGACTTATTCGTCTAATGGCTTCAGGTTGATCGCCAGCAGGTTTAAATTCAGAACATAATTTAAATTTTTTCATTACTTGTGACCTAATATTTTACCTATTAATAAAAATTATCCCCAAAAAGACTTGACCTTTTAAAATCTTATATTTTTTGTTCAGTTAACTTAAAAACTCACCAAACACACCTTAAAAAGATAACTTGATTTAAGATAACTAATTGATTAATAATAAAATACAAATTCATGCTTAACTTGTAACCAAACCAAGCTAAAACCTGATGGTTATTGAAGTTTGAGCGTTTTTCAATAAACTATTCACAGAGTTATCCACAGGCATCGGGGATAACTCTCTAAGTATAACCGTTATAAACTTTTTTCAATAATCAAGTAAAAATTTCATGATTAAAATACGTTTTTTTTATTGATTATTTCTATTTTTAATACTGATTTTAATAGCTATTAACTAATGATTACTTAAGTGTCTCAATTTGGTATTGATAGCTGAGATCGAAATTAGGAACAAAAGTTAAACGATGAGTGATACATTTTGGCGCATCTTCGGCATGATGCGACACAAACAATAATTGCGTGTTTCCTTCCTTGATTAATCGATCTATCCAACCTTTGACTAATTCTCGGTTAAGATGATCTAATCCTTGCAATGGTTCATCTAAAATCAGCAAGGTTGGATGTTTAACTAAAGCACGAGCTATTAGCACTAATCGTTGCTGCCCCCACGATAGAGATTGAAAAGGCTTATCAGCTTGTGTGTATAATCCTAACAATTTAAGCCATTCATCGGCTAGCTTTGCTTGTTTATCGCTTGTGGCTTGATAGACACCAATTGAGTCAAAAAAACCCGAAACGAGTACTGTTTTAACGCTGGAACTGACACGATAATCAAGGTGTAAACTACTACTAACATAGCCAATATGCTTTTTAATGTCCCAAATAGTTTCACCAGAACCTCGTTTACGACCAAATAATGTTAGATCATTACTGTATCCTTGAGGATGATCACCGGTAATTAAACTTAATAGCGTTGATTTACCTGCACCATTAGGCCCAACTATTTGCCAGTTTTCACCCGCTTTTACCCGCCAAGTTAACCCATCGATAATAGCTTTATCATCGTAATGGACATAGCCATTATTTAAAACCACACGATCGATTTCGTTGGATAATGCAGCGGGAGGCACATCTGCATCAGGTAAAGGTACATTGGGTAAGCTTTCTAGATCAGCTAGCTGTTTAACTGTTTCGTCATTTAATATTGTTGCTTTGCTACCAAATTTCAAGAGCTGACAGTCAACAAGCAGACCAATATCTTCAATAAAAATGGGAATTTCATTAAAACGATTTAATACTAATACGATTGTTACCCCCTGTTTAGACAATTCACCAAGCTTATCGGCTAAATTTTCACGCGATAAAACATCTAAACCATCAAAAGGTTCATCTAAAATTAATAAATCGGGATTTGACATTAACGCTTTGCAAATTAGCGTTTTTCGTGTTTCACCTGTTGACAAGTATTTAAATTTTCTAGTCAGCAGCTGACTAATATCAAACTGTTTAGCCAACTGTAAGCATCGCTCTTCATCTGTTTTAAATTCCTGTATGATTTGCGATGTCGTTAATCCTGTATCATTTTCGCCTTCACTGAGCATATCAGTATTATTGCGCTTCCATTCTTCATCGACCAACTTTTGTAATTGTTCAAAAGAAATATACGCTATTGATTCAAACTCATTAATCACATTACCCGATAGCAACGGTTGTTCACCGGCTAATGCTTTAGCTAGAACTGATTTACCGCTGCCATTACGTCCAACAAAAGCAACACTATGCCCCTGATTGATGGTTAATGATTCGATAACAAAAACTTTATGATCATTAATTTTATAGTGTGCGTGTTCAATATGTAACATAAATACCTCAAATTAAACTAATGTAGCAACAATAATATGCTGAGGATCAATTGATATTGTCAGCTTTTTGCCTGCAACTAATGCATAATCTTTAACTGTATTCGTTAATTTACTTGCATAAAGCATCATACCTGATGCTAAACAAAAGGCAATTTCAGTCCACTCACCATCTGTTGTGACTTTCTCAACTGTTACTGATAAACAATTTTCAAGCGAATCATTTAATTCAATCAAGGGAGCTTTAATTAACAGTAGCACAGTCTTGTCCATAGTTAACTTTAACCTTTCGAGACTTTTGTGAGTTATATAAGCTTTTAATTCCGTTTGATTATCGCCAAGCAAAACCGTAATAAAACCGGCAATGTTATTGGTCTCAATCCGTTTAACACTGCCATATAATTGATTACGTGCACTGGTTTGTAATGATAATTTTGCCGTAGCTTTTAAAATATCATCCAGGGGAACGTTATCATCACTTAAAATATTAAACGCGTTATGCTGTATGTGAGTCAAAAGATCATAAAGTTGAATAAATCTGACGGCATAAGCACTGAGTTTGGTTCCCCCACCATTTTTACCTCCAGTTATCGTTATCAAAAATGGCGTAGGCGCTAAACGATTAATTTCGCTTATTGCATCCCAAGCTGTTTTGTAGCTTATGCCAATTGATTTGGCGGCTTGGCTTAAAGAACCGGTTTGGTCAATGGCTTTAAGTAATGCTATACGCCTTGGATCAGTAAATAATTGCTGATTTGAATTTATAGTTAATAAAATTTCTGGAGAAAAGCTCATGACACCACCTTGATAAACTGAAAAACATCTTATTCAGATAATTTCAATTATTGTAGACGTTTTTTCAACGACCTTCAAAAAACTTACGTCAAGTGAATTATGTTCTTTTCAACGATCTCTTAGATCAATTATATAATTAAGTTATTGTGAACAATCCAATTTACAATCATTAACTTATGATTAAATCTGGAAAAGGTTTATCAATTTATCGATATATTTTATTTTATATAACGGAAAGTTTATTATAATATGATGCATCTGATGAGTGAGCGATATAATAGCGGTTTTAATTATCGATTTTTATGTTAAATCTCAGTTACCGCTTTACGCATCATCATCAATTTACAAAATTACATAAGTTATTTTTAGCGTGAGGGATATGATGAAAACACGTATTAACATTTTTTTAATGATAACAACCTTATTAACCACATTTTCCACTTTAGCTATTGAAAAAGTAACCCTATTTGCAGCGGCATCATTAACCAATGCGATGCAAGATATTGCAGCTGAATATAAAACAAATCACAAAAATCAGGAAATTATATTTTCGTTCGCTTCGTCATCGGTATTAGCCAAACAGATCGAACAAGGTGCGCCCGCTGATATTTTTATGTCAGCAGATCAAAAATGGATGACTTATTTAATAGAACATAATTTAGTTAAAAACAAAGAAGATTTACTTAAAAATTCTTTAGTATTAATCGCACCACAACAGTCAAAATTAAAAAAAATCGATATTAATAGTAGCACTGACTGGAATGCAATTTTACCTAAAACAGAAAGATTAGCGATTGGCGATCCTGATCATGTTCCGGCTGGATTGTATGCCAAAGAATCCTTAACTTATTTAGGTGTATTTGATAAATTAGCTCCACAATTTGCACCAGCAAGTAATGTACGTGATGCGTTAATGCTGGTTGAACGTAACGAAGCTGCATTAGGCATTGTATATAGCACAGATGCAAAAATTAGTGATAAAGTCAAAATCATTGGTGTTTTTCCTGCTAACTCATTTGATCCTATTGAGTACCCAATAGCATTGTTAAAACCCGAAGCGAAAGAGTTTTATCAATATTTAAAATCACCTGAAGCTAAACGCATATTTGAAAAATATGGTTTTGTAACAAAATAATAAAAATCATGATATTGACCGAATATGAATGGCAAACATTGCTACTGAGCTTAAAAATCGCGGGGGCTGCAATTTTATTCAGTTTACCAATTGGTATTTTGACTGCATGGATTTTAGCTAGATGCCAATTTTTAGGTAAATCACTTTTTGATAGTATTGTGCATTTGCCTCTAGTTTTACCCCCTGTCGTTTTAGGTTATTTGCTGCTAATAACCATGGGACGACATGGCTTTATAGGGGAGTGGTTAAGTTATTATTTACAGATAAGCTTTAGTTTTAATTGGCAAGGTGCCGCATTAGCATCGGCAGTTGTGGCATTTCCATTGATGGTTCGCTCCATTCGTCTAGCAATTGAATCCATCGATTTACGTTTAGAATGTGTTGCTCGAACATTAGGTGCAAATCCATTAAAAGTATTTATAACAATTACGCTACCATTAGCATTTCCTGGCATTTTAATGGGGATTGTATTAGGTTTTGCAAGATGTTTAGGTGAATTTGGTGCAACTATTACTTTTGTTTCTAATATCCAAGGTGAAACGCGAACACTACCGCTTGCTATGTATACGCTGTTACAAATGCCTAATGGCGAACATGCTGCATTGAGGTTATGTATAATATCCATTGTGTTGTCTTTGGCGGCACTATTTTTATCCGAAATGCTCAATCGTTGGCACAAGAAGAAATTATTTGGATAATGAGTTATGTTAGAAATAGATGTAAAAAAACAACTATCTTCCTTTGCATTTGAATTTAAACACTCAATACCTTGCCAAGGAGTGACAGCAATTTTAGGCGTATCAGGCTCGGGAAAATCAACTTTAATAAATCTTATTAATGGATTGATTAAACCTGATCATGGCAATATCTCGCTTAACCAAGTGACGTTGGTTGCCACCACTCAAAATATTTTTATTCCGCCTGAAAAACGAAACATTGCGACCGTCTTTCAAGATGCTTTGTTGTTTCCTCACTATAAGGTGTTGAAAAACTTAACTTATGGTATAAAAAAACTTAGTTCGCAAAAATTAGATGAAATGATTGAAGTACTTAATATTGGTCATTTATTAAATCGTTATCCTGCCATGCTATCTGGCGGAGAAAAACAACGTGTTGCTATTGGACGAGCGTTATTAACTAACCCACAATTATTATTAATGGATGAACCATTATCAGCCCTGGATATGCCGAGAAAAAAAGAGCTGTTAAGTTATATCGACCAGTTAATTAATGAAATAAAAATACCCGTCATTTACGTCACCCATAACATAAATGAAGTTAAGCGTATCGCCAACTATGTATTAATCTTAGAACAAGGCAAATTAAGAGATTTTGGCGAAAAAGATAGCATTTTACAAACTGATTATTTAAAAGAGTGGTTATAAAGTTTTAAAATATTACTGTTCGCTTCTTGCTTAATAAAAGATATACCGTCATGCCAAGCCCCAAGGACCAGACGAGTTACTGGCTGATTGTTAATAAAAAAATGATGAGTTGCCGGTTTATGCGTATGACCATGTACCATTATGTTAGCATTATAATTGCTCATCATATTTTCAACGGCATCTTGATTAACATCCATAATATTTTCTGACTTGATTTGATTATGTGCACTGCTTTCTTGACGTAGTTTACCTGCTATTTTTAAACGAATACGAAGTGGCAATAATAAAAAAAGGGTTTGTAACCATTTTTTATGCATTACTTTACGGAATTTTTGATATTGTGGATCATCAAGACATAACACATCACCATGCAAAAATACAATATTGCTATCTTGATTAGGTAAACAATTAATCTCTGGCAATATTGTCATATCACAGGCATTAGCATATTTTTTACCTAATAAAAAATCACGATTACCATGTACAAAATATTTTTTTATATGTCGGTTAGAAAGTTCATTTAGCGCATCGGCAATTTTACTATGTAAGATTGAATTGACATCGTCTCCAATCCAATAGTCAAAAAGATCACCTAAAATATAAAGTTCACAGTGATCGGGTAAACTGTCTAAGAAAGATAAAAAACCTGCTGTTATATCAAAATGATCGTGAGCAGGTTCATTATCAGTAAGATGAATATCTGCAATAAAATAACGAGTAGGATTATTCAACCGTTACACTCTTGATAATCACATCTTCAACAGGTACATCGGAATGCATGCCACTTCGACCTGTTTTGACTGCTTTAATTTTATCTACCACATCCATACCATCAACAACCTGCGCAAATACACAATAACCATAACCATTTACATCAGGTGATCGATAATTCAAATAATCATTATCCACTACATTAATAAAAAACTGTGCAGTCGCTGAATGAGGATCAGAGGTGCGAGCCATCGCTAAAGTACCCCGATCATTTTTCAGACCATTATCAGCTTCATTTTTAATAGGTGCTTTGGTTTTTTTCTGTTTCATACCAGGTTCAAAACCACCACCTTGAATCATAAAATTATTAATCACACGATGAAATACAGTGTTGTTGTAAAAACCCTCTTTGCAATATTCAACAAAATTTTTAACCGTTTCTGGCGCTTCATTATCGAAGGTTTTAATTTTAATATCACCTAAAGAAGTGTGAAATATAATCATAAAATGTTCCTTATTTCCATTTTTTTAATGTACATCTACCAATCCAAAATTCATCGAATCTATCAAATCAATGACTAAATTTTTCACATGCTTCAAGGGTGTTACTCATAAGCATAGCGACAGTCATAGGGCCAACACCGCCTGGAACTGGCGTTATCCATCCAGCTCGCTCAACGGCAGTTTCAAACTCTACATCACCAGCAAGCTTACCATTTGGTAATCGATTAATACCAACATCAATCACTATTGCACCTGGTTTTATCCACTCACCTTTTACATAATTAGCTATTCCAACACCGGCAACAACAATATCAGCATTGCTTACATGTTTAGCTAAATCTATAGTACGGCTATGGGTAATAGTCGTTGTACAACCTAATAATAACAGTTCTAATGCCATTGGCCGCCCAACAATACTCGACGCGCCTACAACCGTAGCATTCAGTCCAGATAAATTGACGCCTGTTGATTGTAACATTTTCACGACGCCATAAGGCGTACAAGGACGTAAAATTGGGTCTCTTTGTAGTAAATGTCCGATATTATATGGGTGAAAACCGTCAACATCTTTACTTGGATGGATCCGTTCAAGGACTTTAGTTTTATCGATATTATCAGGTAACGGAAGTTGCACTAAGATACCATGAACATCTTTACGCTCATTGAGCTCGTCAATCAGTGTTAACAAAGCTTCGGTCGTTGATTGAGGAAAATCATAAGCAAATGATGCAAAACCAACTTCATCACATGCTTTTTGTTTATTTTGCACATAAATTTTTGAAGCCGGATCCGAACCAACTTGGATAACAGCAAGTCCAGGAATAGATAATCCTTTAGCGACGCGTTCTTTTACTTTATTTGCAATGTCATTTCTAATTTGCTGAGCTAACTGTTTGCCATCAATTATACGTGCTGTCATAAATCTCTATGTCTTTCATTCTATCGTTTAAGATAGGCTATTTTCGCAAAAGTTTGTATCAATGTCTATTGACTTATTTATCAATGCTCGAGTTCGCTTAATATTTGCTGATATTGATTATTTATATCAGTAATAACTGAACAAATATGGGCATCAAAAGCCTTAAGTTTTGGCTTTTGTGCTTTCCATTCATTTTTTGAAATTTCATTGATTGTGGCATAATTTTGAAAGAAGTTAAAATTGACTAGACTCCCCCCCACAACATTATAAAAAATTCGTTGGCCTATCTCTTCGCCATCTTTTTTCAAATTATTAAAATTTTGATAGTGAAATTCTGTTCTACCATTTTCCGTAATAATCGACTGGTGTAACAATTTTACTAATCTTTTGTATAATTTATTTAATTCACTTTGTAACTTACTATCATTGCCAAGCTTATTTTTAATCGCATTTTCAAAACTAAATTTAACGCTAGACAACATAGTTAAAGCCTGCTGTTCAAGTTGTGGTAGCTGTTGCCTAATATTCTTTTGAAACATTAACGCCTGTTTTTGTTGTTGTGCATTTAGCAAAACGGGGCTTTGATTGAGCTCGACATTTCCATTAGATAAAATAGTTAGATCACTATTTTTATTGAAAATTCGCACATTTTTTTCAGTTATAGTAATATCATAGCTGGGTTTAACAGCGCATTGTTTTTGTTTAGCTACGGCGATAACTGGGAATATTAATAGAATTAACAATAATTTTTTTAACATATATACCCACTATTTAATAAGTTTACTGAATAAAAACTTTACGTTTGATACAGATTGAACACAAACGCATAAACCAGATGCCATTTTATATTAAGCTACTTGAAATATCATTTTTAATAGATAGTTTTCGCAAAATGAAACCGATCAAAACAGACAAATATTAATCTATTTTTATGTTAAAAAATCTCGCCTAAAATCAAAATGACTGTCGACTACATGAATAATTTTTAATTTTGTGGCGTTGATGTTTTATTTAAGTGCAACTTATTTCATCTAAAGTATAAAATTCACGTTAAACGCAATAACGCTCAAATTGACATATAAATAATCAATCTGATGTTAATTATTAAATTTGAGGTTCTATTTACTTTCAAAATTTATTATCAATAGATATAATCTATTTAATTAACTATGTTTAAGTGCTTTTTTTTCTATCAAAATTCAGTATAGTGAAATAAACTTAAATAAATGATTAGAGGTGAAAAATGTATACTGTAATTTTTGGCCGTCAGGGCTGTCCATATTGTTCAAGAGCTAAAGAATTAGCTGAAAAGTTATCACAAGAACGTGATGATTTTTCTTATCGTTATGTTGATATAAACGAAGAAGGCATTACTAAAGAAGATCTGTCTAAAAGCGTGGGTAAACCTGTCGAAACCGTTCCACAAATTTTCATTGATGAAAAACCAATTGGTGGTTGTACAGATTTTGAAGCTTATGCAAAAGAACATTTGGGACTTTTTAAAGAATAAAAAGTAATCTACTAAAATAAAAGCCACAGTTTGTGGCTTTTATTTTATCGACCGGGAAGCTTTTTCCAAGTGACTTCATTGCGCAAATAGGTCGGTTCAACATCCTCTACCGAAACCCATTCATTGTTTTGCCATTTTTGTTGAGCTAAAACAACCAAATCTTGAGCATGGGGTAATAGTATATCACTTTGCTTGATAGTGTTTATCATATCAGGATAGGTTTGCCAGCCGGTTCCCGCACTGTAGGTATCGCTACTAAGATTTTCTACTTTGTCAAAAACGCATTTAGGTGCAATTACGCATTCTGGAATCATAGCTTGCCATTGATTATGCTCATAACGGTATTGCCCTAAATACACCTCACTCATTCTAGCATCAATGGCGGCTAAAACGTGCGTTGCATGATTGGTTCGATAAGCACCTTGAGCTAAAGTCATTAACGTTGATACCCCTATCATGGGTTTATTAATGCCTAATGCTAACCCTTGAGCAACACCAATACCAATACGTACACCCGTAAAACTACCCGGCCCTTGTCCAAACGCAATTGCATCAATTTGTGACAGGGAACAGTTAGATTGTTTAAGAATATTATCAATCATCGGTAAAATTTGTTTGGTATGATCGCGGGCCGATATTTTAAAATCGTGCGTAATTTCATTACAATAGAGTAAAGCTACTGAACAAGCTTCTGTTGAGGTATCAATGGCTAAAATAGTACTCATGTTTTTTCCAATTTTTTATCCGTTAACTTTTTTTAATAAAAATTCTTTAACTTTGTTTATATCACGTGTTCTTGGTGATGGTGGTAAACTGTTAATAAATGTTGCACCATAAGGTCGCATAACTAAACGATTATCACAGATTATAATTGCACCGCGATCATTATGATGACGAATTAATCGCCCTACGCCCTGTTTTAAAGTAATCACCGCTTCAGGTAACTGCACTTCGTTGAAGGCATCACCACCTTGCATTTGACAATCTTCCATACGGGCTTTAATTAACGGATCATCAGGTGATGTAAAAGGGAGTTTGTCAATAATAACACAAGACAAAGTATCTCCCCTAACATCAATTCCTTCCCAAAAACTACTTGTTGCAATTAATAGTGCATTACCACTGTGGATAAATTGATCTAACAATTTGATTTTACTGGTTTCACCCTGTACTAAAACGGGGAGTTTTGTCAATTCTCGAAACTGTTTAGCTAAAGCATGCATCATTGCATATGAAGTGCATAAAAAGAAGCAACGCCCTTTGTTTGCTTCTATGACTGGCAATAAGATATCAACTAATTTTTCAGCATTTCCTTGTTCATTTGGCGATGGAATATAACGAGGTACACATAAAACCGTTTGATGTATATAATCAAAAGGACTTTCTAAAATAAGTGAATCGGCATCGGTTAAACCTAAACGTTTAGTAAAATAATCTAATTGATTATTGACAGAAAGCGTTGCTGAAGTAAAAATCCAACTGCCTTTACGTTCTGCTAATAGTTCTGTAAATTTATCCGCCACCGATAATGGCGTTAAAGCAAAAACAAAATAGTTATAACTACTTTCATACCAATAACTGAATCCTGTTACATCGGTTTGCTGTAATCGCTTTAATAACATGCTGTATTGACCGACTCTTTCAAAACAGTTATCTAATGTTGAAGAACGTCCAACAGCTAATTGCAATACTTCATGACAAAAAGTTAACGCATCAATGAGATAAGATAATTCTTTTCTAACGTCTTCTTGATGAAATAAATAACGCAAATTACCTTTTGGCGATTGCTGATTAATTGCTAGACGTAAATCTTGAGTACATTTTTGTAATTTATCTGCACATTGTTGTAGTTGCGACATATCTTTTACTTCAGTGCGATAAGTGAGGTTAATTTCTTTAGCAAGATCAAAAAGTTGACGACTAGTCAATTGTTGGCCAAAATAGTGACAAGCCAGATCCGGCAATTGATGAGCTTCATCAAAAATCATAACATCGGCTTTAGGAATCAATTCGCCAAATCCCGTGTCTTTTACAACAACATCAGCCAAAAAGAGATGATGATTAACTACAACTACATCAGCATTTAACGCTCGTTTACGGGCTTTAACAACATAACAATCATTATAATGTTCACAATCACTTCCTAAGCAATTATCATTAGTGCTGGTTAATAATGGCCAAATCAGATTGTCTTCAGTTACAGTTGTACATTTGCTAATATCACCATCTTTAGTTTTAATCGACCAATTTTTAACACGGGCTAAGTCAACCCTTAACGTTTTATCAAGGTCCCCCGCGGCAGCATATTGATGATATAAACGTTCCAAACAAAGATAATTAGCTCGACCTTTAAGCAATGCTATTTTACCTGTAAAATTTAACGCCTTTTTGATAATTGGCAAATCTTTACTATATAACTGTTCTTGAAGATTTTTTGATCCAGTAGATAGAATAACTTTTTTATCACTACGAAGAGCGGGAACAAGATAAGCAAAAGTTTTACCGGTTCCTGTGCCAGCTTCAACTACAAGAGAGCGTTGTTTTTTTATTGATTCCGAGACTTTATTGGCCATATTGCGCTGCGGCTCTCTTGCCACAAAACCATCTATTGCTTTCGCCAGTAAACCATTCTCGGCAAAATCATCAACCACTTAACATGCACCTACTAATGAATAAGATAAGTTCAACACATCAATAAAATTAAGAAAAATATTTCAGGAATAACGTCAGAATAAAATGATTTCATCATCAAAATTATGATGGATTTATTGTAACTGAATTGAACAACTAACGACTAAAATAAGTTGTATACTATACCAGTAACCACCGAAAAAAGATATATCTAACCATGGTCGGTAATAGATACGCTATTTTAATATAATAAAATATATAACTATTACTCACTCATCGAATAACCATAAAAAAATCAACTTTTAAAACTGTAATCCTGATTTACCGTTAAAACCAATAAAAAAACAGCATATTATTTTTTTAATTTTGTTTTTAAATAAATAAGATAATGTTTAATTCCCGCCAAATATTTTTTTTGCTTGAACATCAACCGAGAGTATGCCCGAATTGATGAGGTCTTTTTATTGTTATAGGGGATTAAAGAGGCATTTTTCCATGGTGATTTTTCTAAATAATAATCAAATAATTTAGATCGATAAGGTTCATGCCAAGGTTTATTTTTAGTAATGTAATGAATTATTACCGTATTGTCTGGCACCATAGCATCTTCATTTCCATTAATTGATAATGCTAATAGATTATTAAATCTATTTTCTAATATCACTCTTCGTTCACCTATAGCAATATTTAATACATCTTGGTCTGGAAATTGGTATTTTTTACCACTATTTAATAATTGTAATGTTTTAGAGGTAATATTTTCCTGACACCATAACGGAATATTAATTAACATAACACCTGAATTAAAATAAGAACCAAAGGCAATATTATATTTAACGCATTGAGACTCTTGCATATAAGCGACATCGGCAACAGCAGCAATAATTGCCGAATCTAAATTAGTTTCATTGATAAATTCCAAAGACTTAAGACAAAGTGTATCACTATCAATATAAAGTAATCTGTCAGTGACATGTTTCAAAATCATAGGGGCAATTAATCGAACACATGCAGAAATTGGAAATTGCTCTGTATTTTTATGATCAACTTGAAAATGATCATTGATAACATATTCAGTTATATTAACGTTATTAGAGTTTATTGAAGCAAATTTTTTTCTATTTTCATCTGAAATACTGTGTGTAAACAAATGAAAATGAAGCTGATATTTTTTATTATTTTCGATAACTGAAATAATATTTACACCAGCAGGTAAGGCATAATTATCATCAAAACATAAAAGAATATGTAATACATCTTCATTGTTAATAAAGTTAGATAATAATTCATTTTTTGTAGTAATAAATTTATCAACATCAATCACAAAATAAACCTTTAGTGTTTTTTAAAAGCTTTATGTTTTAAATACAATAAATAATATTTGAAAGCTGAAAAATATTTATGCTCCTTAGCAAGCATTTTGGCATAACGCCTTGTTGTCGACGGTGCATTCTCATTGGCTAGTAATAGTTTATCATTTGCCCAAGGTGATAATAACAGATACTGTTGATAAAGTGGCGT
Organism: Gilliamella sp. B2824; assembly: GCF_026536245.1. NCBI lineage: Bacteria > Pseudomonadati > Pseudomonadota > Gammaproteobacteria > Orbales > Orbaceae > Gilliamella > Gilliamella sp. B2824. The sequence goes on from NZ_JAFNON010000002.1 coordinate 270,475, forward strand.
TAGATACAATCGATACCAAGGTTTATTGCCGGTAACATAATGAATAATAACAGAACGTTGTCCAACTAAATCATCCTCTTTTCCACCAACAGTGAGTGCAGTTATATTATTAAATCGTCGAGGTAAAAATACTGTTTTACCTTTCATTAAAATGTTCAATACATCCTGATCAGCAAACTTATAGACTTTACCGCTATTTATCATAGTAAATGCTTTATCGGTTAAGTTGTTTTCTACCCACATATCTGTATTGATATAAATCATACCCGCATTAAAATATTCGCCATAAGTAATATTACATGCAGTGCTCTGTTTTTCTTGAGTCTTATCTACATCAGGCACCACAGCTGAATATTTATTATTTAAATCTGTATTGATTAATTCATTAAGATTATCAGTGCAAAGCACATCACAATCTAAATATAACACTCGAGAAGTCACTTTGTTCAAAATTTGAGGAACAACAAAGCGCAAACAAGTCGATGCTGACACATGTAAAACCAATGTGTCGGGATTAATTGAAAAATCATCACTAATTTCGTAATAAATGATAGAAACATTTGTTTTTTTTAATTCATTAAATTTTAGAATTTTTTCATTTGAAACATGATTACCAAATAAGTGGAAAACTAGATTTTTATCGGGGTTATTTACTATCACTGATGACATTGCAATGCCAGCCGGCATAGCATAGTTATCATCAAAACAAAAAGCGATGTGCAAAGTGGGTAAAGATTCGAGGGTATTGTTGAATAATGTTGTCATTTTACTGACAAAAAGATTTTCTTTCATCTTATACTGTTTTTTAGGTTATGGAGAAATAACTAAAAATATTGTAACATACCTTAATCTAAACTATGAATATATAATTAATTTTATAATTTAATAACTGAATGAAGTGAACTATATAAAGTAAAATCCAATATGGACAAAGAAATTATCAACATTGCTTATTGTACAGATTCTAACTACTTGGAACATGTATCAGTTTCAATAAAATCCATTATTTTAAATAATTTAACTGAAAAACTTCAATTTCATGTTTTTTTATATGATGTAAAAAATGAAGATATCGAAAAACTAAAAAAAACATCTTCTCTAATTACTATTTATGAAATAAAAAAAGATGAAATGAATCAATATCAGCATAAATTTTCAACAAGCCACATCTCAAATTCAACTTTCATTCGTCTCATGGTCCCTAGGTTGTTGTCAGGTAAAGTCGATAAATTACTATATCTTGATGCTGATGTATTATGTTTTTCAAATATCTCTACTATTAATAAAATTAATATTAACAATATTATTTGTGCCGCAAGTTTAGACTCAATGCAAGAAAAACAAGATCCTAATGCAATTCGATTAAATATAAAATCTAATAGTTATTTTAATGCTGGCGTACTTTACATTAACATTGAAAATTGGATGAAATTTAATGTCGAAGATAAAACAAATGAGATATTGTATAAAAATAAAGATTTAAAATATGCCGATCAAGATGCCTTAAATATTGTGTTACAAGATCACATAAAAATAATTGACGCTAAATGGAATTATTTATTTACTTGGATGACAGATAAACAAAAAGAGACTTTTTTCGATAATAAAGAGACATTACCTTACTTTATTCATTTCACGGGCCCTAGAAAAATGTGGTACATCGAGCATGAAGGTTTGTCACAAAATTTATATCAATTCTATAAACATTTCACGCCATGGAGTAATGATGTCTTAAAATCTTACAAAAATAAAATGAGAGCGGTTGATTATAGAGTTTATGCCAAACAATTGTTTCGAAAAGGGGCGATAGTTAAGGGAGTGAAAAGTTACATAATGTATTTATATAAAAAATTAAATCGTCATTAAATTAAGGAAAATGTAAAAAGGTTATATTTCATGCCCAAAATAAAGAGTCTAAATATCATAATTCTAACAAAACAAAATTTTCTTATTTTTATATACTTTGCAATTATTTTTGCCACATATTACATAATAAATGTCGATAAATTAAAAAATTTTAGTTATACGTTTCTAGTTTATTTTCTGTTTTTATTTATTTCCCCGAAAGTTAAGTTAATAAGATTAATGATATTTGGGTTATTCAATTTTATTTTAGGCATTGAACTATTTTTTAATTTTCGATATGGCCATATCACTGAATCACTTTTGAAAACGGCTTTGGAAAATGATACCAATCAAAGTTACTTAATGATTCAACATGAATTTTTGCAATCATACTACCCGCTTTTATTTTTTCATTCACTTATACCTATTTTATTTTTAATAAAATAAAAATATCTTTAAAAAATAGAATATTATATTGATCAATAATTTGTGTCTGTTGCTTTTTCTTGTTTAAAAACACTCTATACTACTATTTATCAGATAAGTGACATGTTGTTGAATTTCAGGTCGATCCTTTTTTTTCAATAAATAAATCTGTACGTGTAAAATACCCAGTAGTAATTGGTAATTCGATTATTTTAGTCATTGATTATTTGGGTTTTAGCGAAAAATATACAAACGTCATTGAGCACGAAAACTTTAATCATTCAATCGTAAATTTACATAATGAAAATACATTTAACAAATATAAAAATATTATTTTCATTTTAGGTGAATCAGCCTATAAAGGGCGACATAGCATTTATGGATATAATAAAAATACAACACCAGAAATGCACAATATTTTTACTCAATCAAATAGCTGCATAGTACCAGAAGTTCATTCTCCTGCTTCTATCACTTGAGATTCAATCCCTATGTTATTCTCATTCGCCAAACCAAATGACGAACAACCATTACTAGAAGTAAAAAAATATAATAGAAATGGCGAACAATCAAAGCTATAAAACATCATGGATATCAAAAAATGGTGAATCAGGACCCCATAGTAGTAAATATTCAATTATTGCCAAACTAAGTAATATATTTGTAGAAGATTTAAAAGACGATCTAGAGTTACCTAAACAATTAATTGAAACCAATTTTCAAAATAATGAAAAAAATTTCATTGTCGTTCACTTAGCTGGGAGTCATAAACCTTACAAACTTGGGTATGATGAAGTTGATAAGATAAGTTTACCTGATGGCGATGATTATGATCGAACAATTCACCATACAGATCGAGTCATAAAAGAAATTTATACCATTTTAAAAGAAAAATTAGATGATTTTATTTTAATTTATACACCCGATCATGGCGAAATAGTTAACTTGGGACATGGATTATTGAGAAAATCCAAAGAATTTAGTAACCAATTTGAAATTCCACTAATGATATATTCATCTTATGATAATTATCCTTGTCAGGAAACCGAAAGTTACCGAAATGAAAACAAAACGATAAATACATCTAATCTTGTTTATTTATTAAGTAATTTACTTGGTTATTCTGTAAATATTGATCCATCCTTTATTAACAAAGATCTAATATTATCAGTAGATGGGAAATCTTACGAATATAACGACATTATAAAACAATACCAACCCTAGTATTGTTTTATAATGAATTTATTAGATAGTAAAATTAGTAATTGGTTTTCAACTTTCTGTAAGTCAATTAGATTAAAAATTTTTTTTTAGTCAAATAAAGATAGTAAAATTTTAAAGCCGTTGCTATTTTACCCTTCTTAAAATTATATTTAGCAAAATGGCGTAGCCATGATCTTTTTAATGCCAAAGGGCGTTTTGTATCACGCCATGGAGATAAATTAAAATACTTTTTGAATAAATTAGAATCAAATGTTTGGTACCAAGGTTTATACCCTGTAACATAATGTAATAAAACTGTATAGGGTGCGATTAATTGCTCTTCTTTACAAGAAACACTTATGTGAATTTTCGTATTATATTTTATAGGTAAGAGGGTTGTTTTATTTTCTAATAAAATGTTTAAAACATCTTGATCGGCAAAACGATAGATATTTCCATCATTTATCATTTTCATACATTTTTCAGTAAGATTATTTATTGCCCACAGTTGGGTATTAATAACCAATACTCCAGCGTTAAAATATTTGTCAGAGTTGATGGAATATAAATCTTTAATCGCATTTTTCATTACACTATCATCAGAGACAACACCAGCAATATTGTTTGCAAGATCTATATGAAACAATGTATTCATTGATTTTAAACATAAAATATCACTATCCATATAGATAAACTGTTTAGTTTGTTCTTTTAAAATATCAGGAATGATAAATCTAACACATGACATAATGGATAAATAATTTAAAACCAATGTTTCCGAATTAATTTGAAAATTATCATTCAAATAGTATATTTTTATACAACAAGTGTCACTAACTAGTCGCTTGAATCTTTCTATATTATCCGGTGATATTGTATTTACAAATAGATGAAAACATAAACAAACATCAGGGTTATTACAAATGACAGAGGAAATGGTTACTCCCGCAGGCATTGCATAATTATTGTCGAAAGCTAATGCAATATTAATGACTTCTGAATTTTTTTTGTTTGTTTGCGAAAAAACTTGTACTTCACTAATATATTTTTCTGAATTAAACATTTATTATTTTTTTGAGAAGGATTTGTTTTATTTTAAATAAAATGTAGCTATGTGTAAATTTATTTAATATTATCAATATTTAAATTTATACTACTTAATAAAAAAATTTATACCTATATTTTAAGAAAAATTAACTATATAATTATTAAATATTTTATTACTAGATTAAATTACATGCTTGATGCCAATGACTTCATTGATGAAATAAAACCACTTATTAATAATTGTAATCCAGAATATCCAACTTTACATATTGCCTTAGGTTTTGACAATAATTATGCACTACCAGCGGGAGTTGCAATATTGTCTGTAATTAAAAATACTCCAAATTATAATCTTAATTTTCACCTTTTTATTGATAATGTTTCTGATGCAAATATATTAAAATTTAAAGAGTTAATATTTGATAATGTATCAATTACACTTTATTACTTAAATAATAATTTTATTATCAATCCCAAAACATTAGTTTTGCATATTCCAACGGTATCAACTTGTATTCGCTTTATTATGCCAAAACTTCTCGTTTCAGTAACGGATCAATTAATTTATCTTGATAGTGACATAATTTGTTTACAATCATTAAATAAAATAACTGAATACAATATTGACAATTATATTGCAGGCGTAATTAGTGATACTAAAGATATGCAGCAAACTATTAGCAAAATGTATAATATTGATTCAACAAAATACTTTAATGCTGGAGTTTTGTTAATAAATACCAAGAAATGGTGTGAAGAAAATATTTCTGAAAAAGCACTAACTATGATAAATGATGGAAATATTTATAAGTTTGCCGATCAAGATGTTTTAAATATTTTACTGGAAAATAAGACACTATTATTACCAATAAAGTTTAATACTAAAATAAAAATTTCTATCGATGCCCATCAGGAAAAAGAGATAAGGCCCTATACTGTTATATTACACTATATTTCACAAAATAAACCTTGGTATAAAGTCTATCTTTCTGAAATTTTTAACGACTATTTAGCTCTCTCTCCCTGGAAAGATGAGCCATTACCTTTAAGTGGTGATAGTTCATCAATTAGAAACTATGCTAAATATCTATTTAAACAGAAATTCTATTCAAAATTTGTTTATTATTATATTATCTATTTAAAATATAAATTATTTCTTAAAAAGTAATTATCTGACCGAATCTTATGATTAATAAAACCATTTGTCTTTCTATAATTATACCTTGTTATAATGTTGAAAATTACATTAAAGATTGCTTAGATTCTTTGATTAGCCAATCTTATGTATCTAAAGAGGTTATCTGTATAGATGATGGTTCTACTGACAATACAATCTCAATTCTTGAAAAATATGCATCATGCTATGAGTTTATCAAAATTTATAAACAAACAAATCAAGGGGTAAGTGCAGCTCGAAATAAAGGGATTGAATTAGCCACAGGTGAATATATCTTATTTATTGACTCTGATGACATCCTAAATCCCGATTTACTGAAATATTTCGAATTATCACTAAAAACAAATCCACAGTTGGAGTTATTTTATTTTGATTACTCAGCTTTTACAGATAAAAATATATTAAAGTTACAACATATAACAGGCATAGAAACAAAAACATTTGAATCAGGTATTAGCTTGTTAAATTATCTTTTAGAAAAAAAAAATTACTCTGGCGTTGTATGGCGTTATATTTTTAAAAGACAATTAGTTACAGAAAAATTTATAGAAAGAAATCATGAAGATCATTTATTTTCTCTTTCGATTATAACAAAAGCAAAAATTTCTCATTATCTAAAGAATAAGATGGCATATTTTCATCGTATAGGTCATTGTTCACTGTCAAATCTAGGTGTAGACAATCTTTATACTAATACTCTCAGAAGCGTTTTACATAAATGTATACAAAAAATTACTACATTACCTTTATCTGCTATTGCTACACGTAACTATATATTAGTTATGAATGCTACTTATTTAGAAACAATATTAAAATCAGAGAAATTTTTTAACAAAGACGAAAAAGATAACTTGATTAAGGAATTAGGTTTATTGAAACTTCTCATACGCATTTATATCAACAACAAGTCTAACATCATCGGTAATATTTGTTTTATCTCAAAATTTTTAAAACAGCACCATTGTTCAATATCAACAAAAATAGCATTATTGAAATGTGCTATATCCAAACAGCATCCCTGTTCGGATATTAAAAACAACTACAAACAATATTGTTCATTGGATAAATTTTAATAAAAGCAAGCTCAAACCAACAAAATAAGATCAAAAAAGACGTACATTACTCGTTGAAATTACTTTTATGCAACCTTGTATATGTACCATTAAGGTTCAATAACTCTGAATGAGTACCTTTTTCAATAATTTTTCCATCATTCATAACCAATATCTCATCTGCATTTTCAATAGTTGATAATCGATGGGCAATTACAATAGATGTTCTTCCTTTTTGCAGTTCATCTAAAGCTTTTTGGATCGCACGTTCTGATTCAGAATCTAAAGCCGATGTTGCTTCATCAAGAATTAAAATAGGCGTATCCCGTAATAATGCTCTTGCTATAGCAATACGTTGACGTTGACCACCTGACAATAAAACACCACTTTCACCAACCTTTGTGTCAAAGCCATTTTCAAGGCCCATAATAAAATCATAAGCATAGGCTTTCTTAGCTGCTTCTTTAATTTGTTCTTGAGAATATATTCCTACTCGTCCATAAGCAATATTATTAGCAATTGTATCGTTAAATAAATGAACGTTTTGAGACACTAATCCAATCTGATTTCTTAAAGAGTAAAGAGTGTAGTTTTGTATATTAATATCATCAATTAAAATATTTCCTTGAGATACATCATAAAAACGGGTTAATAAACTGGCTATTGTAGTTTTTCCTGATCCTGAACGACCCACTAAAGCAACAGTTTTACCAGCAGGGACAGTAAAACTAATATCATTTAAAGCCAATTCATTTCTTGTTTCATAACCGAATGATACGTTTTCAAAAACTATATTACCTTCTACTCTATCAACATCTAAAGTCCCGCGATCATTTTCTACAGGTTGCTCTAATATTGCAAACAACGTTTGACACGCAGCCATACCTTTTTGGAATCCTGCATTAACACTAGTTAAGCTTTTTATTGGTTGCATTAAAGCAACCAATGAGGAAAAAACGACGGTGAACTCACCTGGAGTGATATTCAAATCTGGATTACTCGCAGTTAATAAAACAAATGCAATAGCAAATGAGATTACTAACTGCACAATCGGTGTTGATAATGCTGATATTGAAACTAAACGCATTCCATCACGCCTAAACTTATTACTTACTTTTTCAAAATTTTTTGATTCTTCGTCCTGTGCACCAAATATTATAATTTCTCTATGCCCTTTTAGCATTTGCTCAACAGACATAGTGACATTACCCATCGAATTTTGCATATTTTTGGCTAATCGCCGAAATCTAACAGAGATATAAGTGATTAAAGCAATTACAATGGGGGTAATGATAATCAAAGATAGTGATAACTGCCAACTATTATAAAACATTGTATAAAACAACCCACAAATAAAGGCTGATTCACGAATTATTGTAATTAAAGCATCTGATGAGGACGCTGCGACTTGGTCAGTATCATAAGTAATTCTTGACAACAATCTACCTGTTGAATTTTGATCAAAATAACTAACTGGTGCATCAACAAAATGGCTAAATAATTTTTGCCGAATTTTCATCACAATTTTACCAGAAACTAATGATAGAAAAATGGAATAACCATAATTAGCAATCCCTCTCAACAAAACTAGAGCAAAAATATAAAAAGGCGCCATTAATAAAAATTCTTGATCATTCATAGAAAAACCGCGATCAAGTAATGGTCGTAATAATGCAATTAATGAAGTATCAGCAAAAGCACTAGCAATCAGCAAAATAACGGATAAAAATAAGATAAATTTATGCTCTGCAATAAATGGCCATAACTTTAAGAAAGTTCTTAATGTTGATGAATCTTTATCTATTTCATTTATATTTTGTTGTGTCATATTCAATATTATCTTTTGTTTATTTTAAGAATTAAATTGCATTTTATGCATTTGAGCATAAATTCCATTTGCGGACATTAATGATTGATGGTTTCCATCTTCTACAACCTTACCATCATCGATAACTAAGATTCTATCTGCTTTTTCAATAGTAGATAAACGATGAGCAATAATAATTGATGTTCTATTTTTTTGTAGAATATCTATAGCATCTTGAACCAATCGTTCAGATTCATTATCTAATGCTGAAGTTGCTTCATCAAAAATTAAAATTGGATTATTTCGTAATAAAACACGTGCTATTGCAATTCGTTGTCGTTGCCCACCAGATAACAAGATACCGTTATCACCGATCTCGGTATCAATTCCCTTATCCAATTTATCAATAAATTCAATTGCATTAGCTAGTCTTGCTGCTCTAATTATATCTTCTTTACTGTAAAGGTGTTTTTCACCATAAGCAATATTTTCAGCGATCGTTCCATTAAATAAATGAACATTTTGAGAAACATAACCAATTTGGTTGCGTAATGATCTTAATGTATATTGTTGAATATTTATAGAATCTATTAGAATTTCACCTATAGATACATCATAAAAACGCGGAAGTAAGCTTGCAATGGTCGATTTACCTGCTCCCGAACGACCAACAAGAGCTATAGTTTCACCTGCCTCTATTTTTAAACAGAAGTTATTAAGTGCTGGCGTATTTCGTGTAGGATAAGTATAAGTAACATTTTTAAATTCAATATTTCCTTTTACTCGATCCGCAACAATAGTTCCATTATCATTCTCTAAGGGAGAATCTAAAAGTGAAAATAGTGATTCACATGCAACAGCACCTTTTTGAAGTTCAACATGTAGACTTGTTAATTCTCGTAATGGACGCATTACAGCTACCATTGCAGAAAAAACAACCGTAAAGGATCCAGGCGTAATATCTAAATTTTGAGTAGCAACTAAATAAAGAATGAATCCTAATCCTATTGTTGCAATTAGCTGAATTAATGGTGTTGATAACCTCGAAACTATTTCTAATTTTAACATTCCCTTTCGGAAATTATTAGATATATTATTAAAATTACGTTTTTCATAATCTTTTGCATTAAAAATCAAAACTTCCTTATGCCCTTTTAACATTTCATCACTAGCTATAGCTATTTGTCCCATTCCTTGCTGCATTGAAGCAATGGTTTGCCTAAATTTTTTAGCAATAAACTGAGCAATAAAAATAATTAGAGGAACTAAAATTATAAGTACTGAAGCTAACTTCCAACTCCCATATAACATAACTATGCATAAGCCTATAGCATAAGTTATTTCACGAATTAGTATTATTAACGCGTCAGAAGAGGCTTTCGATAACATTTGTGTATTAAAAGTAATAACAGAAACTAAATCACCTATTGATTGCTTATCATGGAAACTGATAGGGCTTTTAATCAAATGATTAAATATCATTTGTCGAAATTTAGTTACCACTTTTCCCGACAACCAAGAAAGGCAGTATGTTGAGATATAATTAGACAATCCTCTAAGCAAAATCAATCCAATAATTGTAATTGCAATGATAATCAAAAGAGAATGATTTTTATCCATTAAACCATGATCAAGCAATGGTTTAGTAAGTGATATTAATGTGGCATCAGTTGCTGCATTCAATAAGAGCCCCAATACGGCTACAATTAATGCTTTTTTAAAGGGTCTTATATATGGCCAAATCTTTTTTAAAGTAGAAATCGAATTTAAGTGTTGAGACATAATAAATTATTAAAAAAAAAATTTGTGTTCATTATACAACAAATAGTTATTTACCCGTTAATTTTATTGAAAGTACGTCGAAATAATTAAATATAACAAAAACGCATTTAACTAAAACGTTTTTTTATTTTTATTTTTATACCTAGAAAACAAATAATATAATATTTATCTGCATTCCAAATTCCTAATAATCTTAGGCGTTTACTTAAAAAGAATTGATTAAGTTTGGGAATATTATGATATTTTTTATTTGCAATTGAAATTAAATATTTATTATTAGGAATATAAAAAGTTAAATTAAAACTATTAACAATCTCTGTAGCTTTATTTAAAGCATATATCCGTTCCTTTTTAGGTAAACGATATAGAGATTCGTATAATTTTTGCATCAGTTGATCTATTAAAATTGGTTTAAATTTCTCGATCAAATTCCATTTAAAAACGAAACAAAGTAAATATTCAAAGCATAACAAAGAATCTAGTTCATGGAAAGTTCTACATTTCTTATTATACTGACCCATAATAGATTGTGTTCTTATTAGGTAATTATAAAATTTAGTATTTACGAAATATGTTGAATCACAAATCAAAGCATAAGACCAAAAAAACGGATTATCTTCATACCAGAGGCCTTCAGGAAATCTAATATTATATTTTTTTATCAATGAAAGCTTATAAATTTTATTCCATACACAAACATCCATTTTTGTTATTACGTCATGAGTTAATTTAACTAGACCTGAATATTTATGCTCAAAATATTTTTCATCTTGTATCCGACTAACTCCAGATTCAATAACAAGTCGTGTTGAAAAATATACAAGATCTACTTCAGAAATCTTAAAATATGGTAACACTTTTCTATAAGTATTTGGTTCAATAAAATCATCAGAATCAATAAAAGTAATATACTCGCCTTGAGCATAATCAATACCTACATTTCTAGCAGAAGACAAACCACCATTTTTTTTACTAATAATTTTTATGCTAGGATTAATTTTACTACACTCATTTAAAATATTTAATGAATTATCTGTAGAACCATCGTTAACACAAATTACTTCAACCTTATCAAGGTTTTGATTTAAAATACTATTTAAACACTTATTTAAATATTTTTCTGTGTTATAAACAGGAATAATAATAGAAAGAATGGGTTTTGACATATTTTATATTATTAAATAATCTTTGGTATCATAGTTTGAAATAAGTAATAAAAGATATAAATTTATACGATGTTATCTTCAATTTAAATCAAGTGTATTACTCTGCCAATAATATAATCATACTTACTATTTGTATACTATAAACTTTCAGTAAAAAAGTGGTTAGCGTTTATTTACCATCAAGTCTTAAATTTTAATAAATCAAAGCATTAACTTAGTTATAGGCATAATACTAAAATTTCCATTAATTAAAAAAGGAATTAATGCATCGAATTTTTAATATTAATTAAGTAATCAATAGCCTCTTCTATATCGCAGATTGATTTAGTTTTAGGATTAACATACTTACAATAAACAATATAAGAAATATAAAATAATTCCTCTATAGAGAGTTTTTTATTCCTTCTATGGAAGCTAAGCTTGTCACATGTTAATCCCCAACCAGCATAAAATGGAACCCCATAAACATTTACAACTTTTCCACATAGAAGTGCTTCAAATCCAATCAAGTCGTTATGGACATAAATTTCGTCAATTTGACTTATCAAGTCAAATGGGTTAATCATATCATTAACATATTTTATTGATATATTAATACCTAAATTTGATAAGATATTTTTATAGCGTTTTAATTCTTTGTAAGAACATTTGTGAGAAAATTTAATTATTATATTACTATTTGGATTATTACAAATAGCTTCAATTAACATATCTTCAAAACTATAATTTACCTTGCAATATTTTTTATAAATTTCCCAATCAGATTGTACAACTAGTATATTTTTTTTATTATTTTCTCTATAAGTAATAGGATTGCTTACATAGTTATTATATTTCGATATTTTTTCTGCTACAATTTTTTCAATAACATTTCGAGCTCTAGTTAATTGTTCAGTAGTAACCGATATTTTATTTAGAAGATCTTCAAGATCTGTTAAAACATTTCCATCATTAAAGTAACCTTTGCCATCAAAAATGAAAGAGATACTTGAACAGAACGCAGGCATTGCAGCTTCATAAGGTGGTATAACATTGCTAATAAAACCAGTGAAAGCATAATAAAAAAATTTATTTTCTTCTTTAGAAATTTTCAATATTTCATCAACATTTTGATTTTCAAATGCAAATACTGAATTTGACTCATCAAAATTATCAGTTAAATTAACAATAAAAGATATATTTTCAAAATAATATTTGAAATCATTTAGATTTATTTGGTTATAAAAGATTAACTGATTGCTTATTGATGAAAATTCTTCTTTTCTTTCATTTACTACATTTAAAGCAATAGTGTGTTTTAATTCTGTTAATTGACCATGTAAATAATTAAATTGATTGTCGAAGTCTTTTATAACCTTTTTTAATTTACTTTGAGGAAGTTTTATTCTAATTTTGATACCAAGAAGACATAAAGTTGAATGTTTAGGAGAACGATAAAATCCCAACAAACTTTGTTTTCTAGTTATATATTCAATCGATTTTATTTTATAATATTTTCTTTTCGACAAAATTTTCATAAAGCGATTGTATGGAAACAATTTGGTCAAAGAAAATTTTTCAATGATATTAGTTGATTTTTCTAAAACCTTGGGAATATTTTTTGCAGAGGAATGATTTATTTCATCCCAAAAAATTTTATCAAAATATTTTTCTAACAACAAAGCTACTTTATAATATAAATTCCATTTAAATATAAAATCTAATAGTTCTTCAAAACACAATAAACGATCTAAAACATGATACAATTCATTAGGTTTAGATTTATATTTTTTTATTGTTAAATTCATGATTGAATTTTTTCTGCTTAAATAATAGTGCAACTTTTCAGGCATAAAATAGGCATAGTCACATACTAACGCATATGACCAAAAAAAAGGGTTGTCTTCATAAAGTTTACCCTCAGGAAATCTGATATTATATTTTTTAATTATCGAAAGCTTATATATTTTATTCCATGCACAAACATCTAAATAATTAATAACATAACTAGTTAATTTTACTAATCCACAAAATTTGTGTTGAAAATATTCTTCATTATAACGCTCACATTCATTATCTTCCATAACGATATTAGTTGAAAAATGCACAAGGTCAACATTATCATTTACAAATCTTGATAAAGCTAGTAAATAAGCATTACTATCAACGTAATCATCGGAATCAAGGAAAGTTATAAATTCACCACGAGCATATTCTATTCCCATATTTCTTGCTGAAGAAAGCCCACCATTCTTTTTATTAATAATCTTGATTCTAGAATCTTTCTTTGTGTATTCATTCAAAATAACATCTGAATTATCTTCAGAGCCATCATTGACACAAAGGATTTCTATATTTTTTAAAGTTTGATTAACAAGACTATCCAAGCATTTTTTTAAATATTTTTCCGTATTATAGACCGCTACAATTATAGTTAGTTTAGGTTGCACAATGAATAATCCTTTTTAAATAATGATAAAAGCATATTTCCTTTTTTTTAGAGAAAAGGACATCAAAATTTTATTTGATATTTTTTCTTGATTTAATCTTACAAAATATAATCTTTTATATATTCTACATTTTCTTTTGAATGTTTTTTTAACTTCAATCGGAATAACTTTTTCTATAACTTCATCTTTCCAAGATGCATAAAATTGGTGAACACAATAATTATTATATCCGTCTATCTTTTCACAAAAATAATGAGATGGGAAAATAATCTCATTGTCAGAAACATATAAAGTATCAAATTTATTAAATGGCTCATCAACCAAACGTTTATGTTTTAATATAGTTGTAACACGCTCAACATTTGTTGTGAGATCCGGTTCACCATTAATAAGAAATTTATCATGTTGATAAGAATCTAAAATTTCTTTAATAAAACGATTATGTTTCACTGCACCTAAAGTTGCTGTTGAAATAGGATGAATTATATCCCGCCAATTTTCATAACATGAGAAAAAATCTAAATTTAAAAAATCATCAAATGTTTGAGTTAATGTAATATCTGTATCTAAATAGATTCCACCGTGATGATATAATGCATATAATCTGAAATAATCTGATACAAAGGCATATTTTTTTACTTGATAAGCTTCAGCCACATATAAATTGTTAGTTAGTGTAAGATGACTGTCGTTCCATTCAACAAATTCATAATCTGGAAGTTTATTTTTCCAATCTACAAGATTGTCCAAAACCTTTTTTGATTTAGGATTTTTACCAAACCAACAATAGTGAATTATTTTAGGGATCATAATAAATAAAAATCTCCATTATTTTTTGAAATAACTAATCAAGAAAATACTTAATGAGAAAGAAAATATTTTTTTCGTATAAGAGTTTGGTAAATTTGACTGTTTTATTAAGTTTAGTAAAACTTGTTTTGTTAAATCTCCCCCCCATTCTAGATGTCTTCTAATCATGAAAAATATTGGGTTATACTTATTTATATTTAAATTATGTTTATACATATATTTTAATATAGAATAGATCACAAAAGCCCTATCTATATTATTTCTTCTCTGAATTTTAATATCGGGATCATTACATTGTGAATTAGGATTCATTTTATTATAAACATAATAAGTTTTCTTTGTGTAAACTATTTTTAGGGAATTGATTAAATATATTGAATTAAAATAAAAATCCTCGGCAAATCCATAATAATTTTTATCTTCAAGGAATTTATGATCGAGTGCCTTTATTCTATCTAAATTATACAATTTAGCATATGGTGCTGGAAAAGCATCATTACTTAGCATAGATATAATTTTTCTTTCGGAATTCAATATCACTTTTTCTTTTTTGAAAAAAAAGCTCTTGATTAATCCTTCATACTTCTGATGATAAATATCACAAAAAACACAATCAACACTTTCATCATAAGTACTAATTAATGTTTCAAAATAGTTATTAGGAATAGAATCATCAGAATCAACAAATGTGATTAGTTTACCTGTTGCTTTTCCAATTCCTGTATTTCTAGCTTTATGCGATCCGCTATTAGTTTGATAAAAATATTTTACTCTAGGATCTGATTTAAATTTATTGCAAATATCCTTCGTCGCATCGGAACTTCCATCATCAATAATAATTAATTCATAATCAGTAAATGTCTGACTAAGAATATTATTAATACAAGACTGAGCATATTTCTCAGAGTTGTACATAGGTAAAACAACAGAAAGTAAGGTCATAATAGATCTCTATAAAATTTATCTCAATTCAAAGACAACAACTAATAAATAATTAATTCATAATAAGATTAACTATTATTTTTTAAATTTACTGTTCAATTATCTATAATACTAAATGGCTAAGTGATTCTTAAAAATTAAATAGATTTATAAGATTTGTATCTTAATACATCAATTATTGATTATGTGAAAATATTTGTACTGTAATATGATATTATAATTTAATGCATAAATAAAAGTTAATTAAATAAAATTTATTTAGAGCTCTAACTTTAATGTTTTTTATAATAACTACCGCCCTATACCATAATCCCTAAGCTTATTGGCAATCGCAGTATGTGATACGCCTAATCGTTTGGCCAATTTTCTTGAGCTTGGATATTGATCATACAATTTCAATAAGATCTCTTTTTCAAATTGTTTGGTTATTTCATCGAGTGTCTTATTCTCGATATTATCGAAATTGGACAATTTTGATGAAGTTTGCATTGGTAGTTCAATATCTTTTATTGTTAATTTAGAGCACGCTAATTGAGACAATGCAGAATATAAGATATTTTTGAGTTGCCGAACATTTCCAGGCCATGAGTAACTTGATAAATAATCAAAAACTTCATTATCAATCTCAGGAGGATTGATTCCTTGCTTGTCTGCAAATTCATTGACAAAAATCTTGGTTAAAGGAGCGATATCTTCTTTACGCTCTTGCAATGAAGGTAGGTGCAATGAAAGGACATTGAGCCGGTAATACAAATCTTTTCTAAATTTACCTTGCTCAACTAAATCGGCTAAATCTACTTTTGTTGCACAAATAATACGGACATCAACATAAACTTCATTATCATCACCTACACGACGAAAATAGCCATCATTGATAAAACGTAGTAATTTAGTTTGCATTTGAAATGACATTTCATCTATGCCATCAAGCAAAACTGAGCCACCATTCGCTTGCTCAAAAAAACCTTTTTTACTTTCAATTGCGCCTGGATAAGCACCGGCTGCATGACCATACAATTCACTTTCAACCACTTCATCGGGCATCGCTGCACAGTTTAATGCAAGAAAAGTTTGATCACCTCGTGCACTATACTGGTGACAAGCGTTGGCAAGCAGGTCCTTTCCGGTACCCGTTTCACCAGAAATGAGAAGCGGTTCTCTTTGCATTGAAAAAGCTTTTGCTTGTTTAATAAGTTTTTGCATTACAACACTTTGAGTGGCAAAAATAGCAAACGCATGATGATTAACTACTTTAATTTTTGACAAGTGTTTTTTTAAGTATTCAATAGACTGAACAATAAAGACGATTTTTGATGATTCCACGACTTTTTGTAATAAAAAGTACTGAGAATTTAAAACAATAATTAAGTCGTCTTGTTGTTCTAATTCATCGAGATGTTTAAGATTAAAAATAATCTGATAATCAAATGGTTGATTTAATATTAACGACGTTGAACCAAATAGCTCTATTGCCTTGTCATTATATGCAATGAGTTGCTGGTTATGATTAATTTCAATGATGGCGGCTTGCATAATCTGCCCACTTCTCGTTTAGTCTCATTAAATTTACATGACGACGTTGCCAATCATGGCTTGTCTTCAAATCTTTATTAGTAATTTTGCTGTCAGCCAGTAACAGTTTGGCTTTACTTGTAGTTAAAGGCTGTGTTTTATTTAAAACGTCTAATTGCTCTAAAATAGACAATGTTCCTTGACGATTATTACAGGCTAAAAGTAAATCACAACCGGCCAATAATGCTGCTTGAGCACGCTGCGCATGGTTACCCAAGATGGACGCACCTTCCATCGATAAATCATCAGAAAAAATCACACCATTAAAATGCAGTTGCTGGCGAAGGATTGTTTTGAGCCAATAAGGAGAACCACTGGCAGGTTTATCATCAAAAGCTGGATAAATTACATGTGCTGGCATAATTGCATCAAGTTTGTTATCGGCAATAAGTTTGGCAAAAATCTGCATATCTTGCTCTATTGATGATTTGTCACGGTGATCAATTGGTGTTTCTTTGTGTGAATCAGCAATCACATGACCATGCCCCGGAAAGTGCTTGCCAGTTGTTTTCATACCAGCACTGTGCATTCCATCAATCATTGCAGAAGCAATTTGATAAGCGATATTGACATCTTCATGAAATGAGCGTGTTCCAATTGCTAAGCAATCATGACCTAAATCTAATACTGGTGCATAGCTAAGGTCGATATCGAAAGCCATAAGCTCTGTAGCAAGCATCCAACCGGCATCAAATGCCAAGGATTTAGCTTGAGGTAA
Organism: Gilliamella sp. B2824; assembly: GCF_026536245.1. Lineage (NCBI taxonomy): Bacteria > Pseudomonadati > Pseudomonadota > Gammaproteobacteria > Orbales > Orbaceae > Gilliamella > Gilliamella sp. B2824. The sequence goes on from NZ_JAFNON010000002.1 coordinate 288,451, forward strand.
CGCATTTAGAGCGGCAAAAGATTGCGCAGGAGGAATAATAGTAAAGCCCTGTTTAAAACGTTGAACTCGCCCACCTTCATGATCAACAGATATTAATAAACGCTCTGATGAGACAGCTCGAATCTGATTAATTAAATCACTCAATTGTGCTGGATCTTGATAATTACGGCCAAATAAGATCACTCCAGCAACTAATGGATTTTGCAGAAGTTTTTTATCATCTTCACTTAATGATATACCTTCAACATCAATTAACAACGGCCCCATTATTTAGTTTCCTCTTGGGTTGAAGAAACCGATGATGACGAATTGTGTTGTTGAGGGAAATCTTTTGATGTTACGCGAGTTAAGATTTCACCAGTTTGCGTTGACAGTAACTCCATAGAAAGATTAGCATCATTGTTGTCTGTCGGCAGTTTATTAATCGTTGTAAATAACACATAACCCGCATTGATAGATTTCGCTAAGCCAATCATTTTACTACGTGAAACCAGTTTATCATCAGCAGAAATACCCAACGCTTGTTTTGCTTGGATGATAGATTGCTTATCAGCAATAACAAAAAGATTTTGTTTATTCATTAAGCTGTGCAATGTTTCATCAATCTGATTTTTTGCTAAATAATCACCACTACGATTCTGAATATCACTAATCAGCAAAACTTTATTACCATCAATTGAAGATGAGGATTGCAATATTTTATGCACAAACGGTGACAATATACTATTCCAATCAGTTGATTTCACAATTGATGGCGGCGTCTCAATCACATCAGTATTATTTACTTGCGAGTCTTCAACCGGTGGTTTTATTTCAATAGGTTTAGTTTGACTAAAAATCTGACAACCAGCTAAGATAAAACTTAATGCACCAATAATGACAACATGCTTGATCTGTTTCATATAATAATTAACCTATTAAATGACCTAAATTCTTACCACCAAGTAAATGCATATGAATATGAAACACTTCTTGACCGCCGTCTTTATTACAATTCATAATTAAGCGGTAACCACTTTCATCTATGCCTTCTTGTTTTGCTATTTTAGCAGCGACAGTCATCATATGACCTAATACTAATTCGTCTTGTTCGGTAATATCGTTAATCGTTGGGATCAATTTATTAGGTATAATTAAAATATGGGTGGGTGCTTGAGGAGAAATGTCTCGAAATGCAGTGACTTTTTCATCTTGAAAAACAATATCTGCTGGAATTTCATGCCGAATAATTTTACTAAAAATGGTTTCCTCAGCCATCGTGTTTCTCCTTTTCATTTATCAATATTTATGATTTCATAACTTCATTATTGCAAGCATAGCATATTTTGAAGAGAAAAATGTATACAAATCGTTACATTTTACAGGTGTAATATCAAATTTGCCATGACACTTAAAATTATCCGTACTTTGCAAGTAAAAAATCTAATGCAACCATTTGTCAATTATATTGTGTTGATATATAATGCCCCGTCGATTTCAACCGCCTATTTTTCATGTTCCTTGCTTTCAATGGGTTGCGGTTGCCCCGACAGAAAGCTGATTAATCCGTAGGGAGCGATAATGCGTCATTACGAAATTGTATTTATGGTTCACCCAGATCAAAGTGAACAAGTACCTGGTATGATTGAACGTTATACTGGTACATTAACCACTGATGGTGGAAAAATCCATCGTTTAGAAGATTGGGGTCGTCGCCAATTAGCCTATCCTATCGAAAAACTGCATAAAGCACACTATGTGTTAATGAATGTAGAAGCTACTCAAGAAGCAGTAAATGAACTTGAAGATAACTTCCGTTTTAATGATGCAGTAATTCGCAGTTTAATTATGCGTACAAAACACGCTGTAACTGAAACTTCACCTATGTTAAAAGCTAAAGACGAGCGTCGTAACGCTGAAGAAGATTTTAGCGATGTAAACATGGATGATGATTCCGAAGAATAATCGTTTAGAGTTATCGGGTATTGTTACTAAAACGCCGATACGAAGAATGAGTCCGAGTGGGATTTCGCACTGTCAGTTTTATTTAGAACACGTTTCTGAACAAATCGAAGCAGGACTCCCAAGACAAGCATGGTGTACAATACCAGTTATCGTCAGCGGGCAACAAGAGTTAAGTTACAGTATTAAAAAAGGCAGCAAAGTATTAGTAAGTGGCTTTATCAGCACACATACTAAACGAGATAAAACCAGTCAAATAGTTTTACATGCTGACCAAATTAAACTATTAGGAGAATAGCCAAATGGCACGTTATTTCCGTCGTCGCAAATTCTGCCGTTTTACTGCAGAAGGCGTTAAAGAAATTGATTATAAAGATGTTTCTTTATTAAAAAGCTATATCACAGAAAGTGGTAAAATTGTACCAAGCCGTATTACTGGTACTAGCGCAAAATATCAACGTCAATTAGCTCGCGCTATTAAACGCGCTCGTTACTTGGCATTATTACCATATACTGACAACCATCAGTAATTAGCAACAGAGGAACATATAATGCAAATTATTCTACTCGATAAAGTTGCTAATTTAGGCAGCTTAGGTGATCAAGTTAATGTTAAAGCAGGTTATGCACGTAACTTTTTGATTCCACAAGGTAAAGCCGTACCTGCAACTAAAAAGAATATTGAATTCTTTGAAGCACGTCGTGCTGAATTAGAAGCTAAACTTGCTGAAACATTAAAAGCCGCAGAACAACGCGTTGCTGAAATCAATGCTCTAGGTAAAGTTACTATCCAATCTAAAGCAGGTGATGAAGGTAGATTGTTCGGTTCAATTGGTACTCGTGATATCGCTGATGCAGTTAAAGCTCGTGGTATTAATGTATCAAAAAGCGAAGTTCGCTTACCAAATGGTGTATTGCGCACCACTGGTGAACACGAAGTATTCTTCCAAGTTCATAGTGAAGCTTTTGCTAAACTTATTGTTGATATTATTCCTGAATAATCATTCTACAATGATAAAAACCCGTCAATTATGTACGGGTTTTTTTATTTTCTCGATTACCATTACAAAGCAAATTTAACTAAATAGCAATTTATTACATTAAATCAACTATTTTAGTTAATGACGAGGGATGTTCCTCTTCCACGACTATCTGAAACAGCCTCTGGTTGTTTATCATTTACCTTAATCGCTTGAATATCACCATTAAAATCCTGTTGCTCAAAACGATAGCCCATTTGTTCTAGTTTGTGTTTAAAATCCTCAGGGACTTTCTTTTGATAAGGTTCGGTAAAAATCACATTTTTAGGTAATAATTGATGATGATAACGTGGTGCATCCATAGCGGTTTTCAATGACATGTGATTATCAAATACATTTGTTATCACTTGGAAGATTGAAGTAAAAATCCTTGAACCACCAGGCGTACCAATGACCATAACCACATCATTATTTTTAATCAATATACTTGGCGTCATCGACGATAAGGGTCGTTTGTTAGGTTCAATAGCGTTAGCATCTTTACCCACTACACCAAATTGGTTGGCAACACCTGGCTTACTGCTAAAATCATCCATTTCATTATTTAAAATAATGCCTGTGCCTTCAATCACAACCGTTGATCCAAACCAGCCATTAAGCGTATAAGTATTAGAAGCCGCATTACCCCATTTATCTACCACTGAAAAATGCGTTGTTTGCAGTTTTTCAGGTTCACTAGTTAAACCAGGTTTAACTTGTTCGGTGATAGAAATTGCTGTTGGATTCACTTGTTTAGCTCTTTCTGCCACATATTTAGCATCAATCAATTTCGCAACGGGCACAGTAACAAAATCGGGATCGCCCATATATTCAGCGCGATCGGCAAATACTCGCTTTTCTATTTCAGCTAATAAATGGATATATTGTGGAGAATTAACGGAAACATTTTCAAAATCATTTGCTAAATCTTGTTTCATTAAAAGTAATTGAATTAAGCCCACACCACCTGAACTTGGTGGAGGCGCTGTCACAATCTGCATATCATGCCAATTTGTAACAAGTGGATCTCGCCATTTAGCTTGATAATTAGCTAAATCACTTTCACTAATTAAGCCATCATTTTGTATCATTTGCTGTGCAATTAATTTTGCCGTTTTTCCTTTATAAAAGCCATCACTTCCCTGCTCAGCAATACTTTCAAGTACTTTGCCAAGTTCAGGTTGTTTGAACACTTTACCTTCTTGCATTGAACCAAAGTATTGTTTAAAGTGACCATTAGTAGGGGCTGATGCTTCAACTTCTTGATAACGTTCAACCAACTGTTTATTGACAGTAAACCCATCATTGGCAAAACGAATTGCAGGTGCTAATACCTCTTTCCAGGTTAATTTACCGAATCGCTGATGGATTGCCCACATGCCTGCAACCGTTCCAGGTACGCCCGAAGCTTTATGAGAATACAAACTTAAGTCAGTAATAACATTCTTATTTTCATCAAGGAACATATCTTTATCGGCTTTTTGTGGGGCAGTTTCTCGATAATCAATGAAATAGGGCTTTCCTTCCATCCAAAGCGTCATAAAACCACCGCCACCAATATTCCCTGCTTCAGGATAAGTCACAGCCAATGCAAAGGCGGTAGCAACAGCAGCATCAGCAGCATTACCACCTTTGGTTAACATTTCTTGCCCAGCAATCGCACCATAATAATCAGGCGACGCTATTGCGCCTGATTCAAATTTTTGTTTACCATTTTCAACCGCATATATGGGCTGACAAAACATAAAAAACAGGATAAGGTAGCAATACTTTATCAACTGGCCTTTGCAATTTAACATTTTGTACCTCCTCATCAATATTGTATTTTCGTCCTTCCCTTTTACTCAAAGTACCAACAAAACATGATTAAATCATAATACTGTTGAATAAAGGGGAATTATCAATATAGCATATAATTTTAAAAAATTGAGTAAATATTAAACAATATCAAATTAAGGTGAACCAAAATATTTGAGGCATATGTCAAATATGAGAATTTGAGAGAGAAATAGAAAGAGCGTCATCATTTTAATAAAAATTTAAACGCTCTAACAAGAATCAAAGGCAGAGTATAGGTTCTGTATTTAACTATTTGCCTTTTGTTGTTCTCCTTTAAAAAGTTTGTTGTCGTATAACTTTACAAAAGGTAAATAGATCAATAATGCCAAAATGGCCGAAAATATAGCAACAATCGCTGCTTTATAATCTCCACCTGTTCCAATAAAAGCACCTAATCCTGCTGGGGATGGCCAAGGCACTAACGCAATAATAGGATTCATAAAACCACTACTTATAGCAAAATAACCCAACGTACCGCAAGCCATTGGCGCTAATAAGAATGGTATGGCAAGATATGGGTTATAAACGATTGGCATACCAAAGATAACAGGTTCATTAATATTGAAAATGGCAGGCACAACCGAAGCCCGACCTAATATTTTTAATTGACTAGATTTAGCAAAAAAAGCAATAAAAAAGGTCATTAATAGCGTTGAGCCAGATCCGCCTAAAATGACTAATGAATTATTAAATTCACCAGCAAAAGGAATATGTGAACCAGAAGCATTTTCAGCCATATTGGCTAACATTATTGGCGTTATAAACGCACCGATAATACTAGCACCATGAATACCAACAACCCAAAGTGCATGAATTAAAAATAGAATTACCATGATACCAAGCCAACTTTTGGTTAGATTGGTCACAAAAGTAAATGGCACACCAATAATATCAAAAATATCGGTACCAAAGTAAATTAAAATGCCATTAAGAATGATGATAGTAAATGCGATGACAAATGTTGGAATTAAAGCAGTGAACGATCGTGAAACACCTAACGGAACAGTTTCGGGCATTTTGACAACCCAATTGCGTCTAACACAAACAAAATAAAGTTGAGTTGCAACTATCGCCATGACAATAGCAATAAAAATACCCGAAGTACCTAACCGAAAAATAAAAGGTTTTAAGCGTAAACCATTAAAAACCAATTCGGTTGTATCATTAAGTAAAACGACAGAGCCATTTTTCAAAACAAGCTCAGGTAAAGTCATCATAAAAGCAAATATGGAAAGCATGGCTCCATTGAGTGGACTAACTTTTAAACCCGTCTCTTCTTGTTCAATTTTAGTTAGTTCATAACCAACAACAATATTAAAATAGATCGCTAAAATCCCCATGGTTGCTGTATTAGCAATCATATAAAGATCACTTATTCGAAAAATCGTATTCTCAAATAGACTTTCTAAACCAGTAAAAGTCATCGGTAATGTATTAAAGACTAAAAACATCGATCCTACGATACAAAAAGGAATTGATGCCATACCTGCCGCCATCACTGCTCGTACAATTTTAAATTGTGATATTTTTGCCATAGGCGACATCAAGTACTTTTGTAAAAACATAAATCCAGTATTCATCTTGTTTTCCTCTTCTAATTAATGATCGCTTGGTAAGCTAGAATTCTTTGATAGTGTTTATCTTTGTTACGCTCAATCTTTTTCAATTTATAGAGCATTAACAGCGAAATAGTTAGACACCCCAACAAGAGCACAAAAATAGTAGTTAATGTTGTTGGTGCTACTTTTAAAAATGGAAAAAATAAATGAAACACAGAGCTATAAACAGTAATAGTTACCATGCAATAACTGATAAAAATGGTTTGATAAAATAACTTGGCAAACGGTAATCTATTTTGATGTTGTCGATATAATTTAATTTGTTCAAAGCTGGCTAATGTGCCCAGAATAAAAATCATAGCTGGTAAAATAGCCATAAATGACAGTGAACCAAGTAAAAATACCAACCAATAGAGATTTAAAAATAGGAATAACGCGGTGCTGTAACGGACGGCTAAAAAGCGATTGAAATAAAGGTTAGTTAAACTTGCTTTCTGATGTATTTTTAACTGTTTGTCCATGATTAGATTTAACCTCGTAATTTTTCGGTAAGCTGATGATTGAGTTCGTACAGATGGACCATTTCAATGGCAATTTCTCGCATAGTCATGGTTGTCATTAAATGATCTTGTGCGTGCACCATAATAATTTCCATGTTGATTTTGATGCCATTAGCATAACTTTGCAGTAAACCAGTTTGCGATTTGTGTGCTTGAAGAATCTGTTCATTGGCTTGTTCAAGGAGTTGTTTTGCTAAGTTAAAATCAGTTTGCCGCATAGCGTTAAATGCATCATGAATTTTGGTTTTGGCATTACCACTATGTAAAATAATGTTAAAAGCAATCAATTGAAGATCATCGGAACTCATTTCATCATTCATGGCTATGCTCCTTTTCAATAAGTTGAATAAAAAGTTGTCTAAATTGATTAAAATTTTGCGTTTTGAGTAATTTGGCTTGCATATCAAAGCTATCTATTAAATTGACAATCGCTTTAGTCATCATCGCTAAGTTGGGATTTTGATAAATAGACGGTGAAATCAAAAAAACAAAATGTATTTTCGGGTGATTTTGCTGCCAAAATAGCCCTTCAGGAATAAGAGCAATGCCTATTTTTGACAGCTTGCCTACAGGTTCAGCCGGATGAGGGACGGCAATGGTATCACTAAAAAAAATATCGCCTAGTAACGAACGCTTATCTATCTGTTTTAGCATTTTATTTGTATAACAGCAGGATTCATTTATCGATAATCGATCCAGTAATCGAACTAACAATTCATCTTTTGATATAGGATGTTGACAGATATAAAAATAGTCGGCACTTAAATCATCAATAACTTGCTCAATATGCGTTAATTCACCTGAAACACTGGGCATTACTTTGTTGAATGCGGTACGATTCACAGAATTAAAATGTTTTTTTGAAGCAAGATAACAACGAATTTTTTGCACATCGTCTTCAGTAAAAAATACAGAAACCTGAAAAACGGGAATTTTAAACACTTTTGATGAAAGATCGACGGAAGAGATGATAAAATCCACCTCATTTAACATCTCGGGATCAATTTCATAATATCCTCGCGTGTCGACAATTTTAATTCGTTCTTGAAATTCACGTTCAACCCGATTTTTTAATAGTTGAGCACTGCCTAAGCCTGTAGCACAAATAATTAAAACTTTCGCTTTTTGTTCATTTTTTAGTTTTTCAATTGATGCTAAAAAGTGGAGGGCTAAATAACCCCACTCATCATCTTGAATAGAATAGTTTTTTAAGTTTGGAAGTTGGCTAAAATAATGTTTAACCAATTCAAACAGTTCAGTCGAACAGGTTTTGATTTCTTTAAGTAATGGATTTTCTAAAGTTATATTTTGTTCTAAGCGTACTAACATCGGTTTTAAATGCTGTACTAATCCATGTTTTAACTGCTCATCGTTCAAAAATTGGTAACCTGTTTCATGTTGAATTTTGACTAGTAAATTGTTCAACATTAAGCTTAATTGGCTATCTAAATTCTGCTCAATAACATTGGATTTACTCATCAAATGTAAAGTTAAGTACATCTGCTCTTCTTTAGGGAAAGAAAATCCAATTACGACTTCAATTCGATTAATAATTTTTTGAGCAACTTGGTACTCCAAAGCGTGATTAGCTGAGCTGGGCAAATCAAGATTTTGAATTAATAATCCTGATTGTAAACGTTTTATACTTAATGCCAAATGCAACACAATATTTTGCATCATTACATCAGATAGTTTAATTTTTGCTTCACGACATTCATCTAAAATAATAATGGTTAAAGTATCAAAACTTATTACATCACTAAATTTATTGAGATAACTTAAACGGTGTAAAAAATTGAGTGTTTCTTCATGAAAAAAATAGCTCATAATGAAATGTCGCTTTGCTTTTTCTGCACCATCAACATAAAACAAGCTGCGATTTTTTTTTAAAGTGAGTTCAAAAGGTTGCAGTTGAAGCTTGATATCTTGCATGTCTTTGCATAATTGCGATGTACTAATAAATAACTGTTCTGATAATGTTTCTATATCTATTGTTTGGCTTTCAAGTAATAAAAGATTTAGGATATGATGTTTTCTTTGGCAAAGTTCTCGACAATTAACTTGTTCTTGATTGGGATCCAATAAATGATGTTTAATTAAAAATTGATTAAATACGGTTCTATCTTTTACTTGTAGTTGGTACCCATAACCTTGCTTACTCACAATAATGGCACCATTTTCTTCAATGAGTGATTTGAGATCATGAAGATAAGTACGTACCGTTCTATCGGATAACGACAATGCTTTTGCGAGCATGGCACTACTTTTGAATATATTTTTAGAACAGACCATTAAAGCAATAAGGTCACGTTGTTTGTTTTTTATCATTATCATTCTTACCTGTGGCAACTAAAACCGCTATACAAAATATCGTGGTTAAATTTATCTACGCGAAAAACTCACCGACCAAGGTAATAAGGCGCTGTTATTTAAGGCATAGCAAAGACAGCGCCAACCTGTATATACAAATTCAACTTAGTTAATATTATCCTCAATCAACTTTGCTAATTGTTCAATCCCTGATTGGATAGGGATATAGGCTTGAAAAGGGATACTAACCACGGGTTTACCTACTTCATCACCTAATTTTTTGAATTTATCGAACATCATCATGGTTTGTGGACTAATTAAAAAAAGTCCGAAGTCACTGTTTTTGATCATGTTAGTGCCTTCAGTGGCTGAAACTGCATCAACGGTAATAGCTTTATCTTCTTTTGCAAAAAATTCCGTGACTTTTTTTGCCATTAACGATGATGACATACCAGCAGCACAAATAATTAATGCTTTTTTCATAGTGTCTCCTATAAACTTATCCGTTATAAATTTTCACCATTTGACTCAATGACTTTTTTATACCAAGCAAATGAATCTTTTCGACTTCGTTTTAAAGTGCCTTTACCTTTATTGTCTTTATCAACATAGATAAAGCCGTAACGTTTTTCCATTTCACCTGTTCCCGCTGACACCAAATCAATACAGCCCCAAGGGGTATATCCCATCAAATTAACGCCATCTTCTTCAACCGCTAACTTCATTTGTTTAATATGTTCTCGAAGATATTCAATACGATAGCTGTCATGAATACTACCATCAGCTTCAACTTTATCATATGCACCAAATCCATTTTCTACGATGAAAAGCGGTAAGTGATACATATCAGTTAACCAATTTAATGTGTAGCGCAAACCTTCCGGATCGATCTGCCAACCCCAATCAGATTTTTTAACGTATTGATTACCAATTAAATCGGTTTTTTCGTTATATTCATAGTTATCTGATTTTTTTCTAATCGCATTAGACATGTAATAACTAAAACCAATGTAATCAACAGTGCCGTTTACTAACACTTCGAGATCTTGACTTGTCACGTCTAATTTAAAGCCTTTGCGTTGCCAGTATTTGATAATATGGTTAGGATATTGACCATGAACATGAACATCGGTAAAGAAATACTTACGTTCCATGACTTTTTGCGCCATTAAGATATCACCAGGTTTACAGGTTTCCGGATAGATTGGTACGAATGCAATCATACAACCGATTTGGAAATCAGGATTGATAGCATGACCAATTTGAACCGCTTTTGCACTAGCAACCAACTCATAGTGTGCCGCTTGATACATAATTTGTTCGCGATCATCGCCAGCTTTATAGTAGATACCTGAATTTGTAAAAGGCGCAAAATCTTCATTAAAATTGGCTTGGTTATTGATCTCATTAAAGGTCATCCAATATTTGACTTTATTTTTGTAACGATCAAAGCAGACCTCTGCAAAGCGCACAAAGAAATCAATTAATTTACGATTACGAAAACCACCATATTCAGTAACTAAATAATAAGGTAATTCAAAATGTGAGAGGGTAACAACTGGTTCAATATTGTATTTTAAACATTCATCAAATAGGTCATCATAAAATTTTAGGCCTTCTTCATTGGGTGCCAGTTCATCACCTTTAGGAAAAATGCGAGTCCATGCAATCGAAGTTCGAAAACATTTAAACCCCATTTCAGCGAAGAGTTTAATATCATCTTTATAATGATGATAAAAGTCGATAGCTTCATGATTAGGATAATACTCACCGGGAATTATACCTTCGGTGATTTTACGATAACTTTTAGTCGATCCAACTGTCATCACATCCGCAACACTAGGCCCTTTACCACCAGCTTGCCATGCGCCTTCTAATTGATGTGCAGCAACAGCACCACCCCATAAAAAACCTTTTGCTAAACCTTTGTTATTCATGATCAAATACCTGTATTAAATGAGAGATTGAATTCAGTATAAAAGGAAAAAAGCTGAATTACTAACCAACTTTTTCCGTATTGATCAGGAAAAATAAAAAATGAGAACATGATAAGGAAAATTTATCTAACCTTTAGATAAAGCGAAGACATTGAGCAACTACGATAAAAATTTACATAATAAAAAAATGTGTTTGTACAAATTTGTGAGATAATCTTTTACTAAATAACTCGCATTTTTTTAAAAAAGGTTAAGCTAATGATAAGTTAATGATTAGGTTGTATAACGACTAATTTAATACCCGTTCGACAGATCGATCCTAATTTATTAAGTGATTATTGATCACCCTGACATACTGATTTGATTAGTTATTCTCTATTTTTTCATTAATAATTAATCAATCCATAATAAATAGACTTAAATGAATTTAAATAATTTTATTTAACAAATAACAGACTTATATAGGACTTGAAAAAAACAAAAAAGCTCAACGTTTTTATCACTTTTTTGAAATAGTGATATTAAAAGATGAATGGATTGATAATCGGTTCATTTTATAATGAGACTTAGACTAACTATTTTTTTAATAAAATTTTATTAATATTCATTAAAATTTTTTGACTATAATGAGATAAACACTTCAAATTCCTTCGCAAACTTTGTAGGTATAAATTCTAAGAGTTCATATTGTGCAATTTGATAAATATAAAATGGATCTTTTTGCATTATAGTTAGCGCTTGTTCTTTATTCTTAGCACGACAAAGTATCACACCCCCAATACGTGGCACTTTTCGGCCTGAAGCAATAAAATGTCCTGATTGATAATGACGTTCTAAATAATCGATATGTTGTGGTAAGTATTTTTCTACTTCACTAATCGGCTTGAGGTAGGTAATTGAAAAAATGAACATTTTAATCTCTTAATTTGAATATAAATAAGCCAACCATACATGTTGGCTTGGATTATACTATTTTTAATTGAGCATCAATCATATAGCATTATGGTTTGTTAAAACAAGTGTACAGCATTAACGTTACGATTTAGCGACCCATTTGCCGTTTTCATCTTTATGGTAAAGCTTTTCAACCGCCGACCAGGCAACACGGAAAGCAACTTGCTCAGGTGAACTATTATCTCGTCTTTTTTTAGGATCTTGATACTCTTTTATGGCACTATTAAATGCTTCTTTAAAAATATCTTGAGCATGTGCTGGTAAAACATGTCGAACAGACTCAGGTAGGTCGTCTCGTGTTTGATAAGGCATATCACATTCCCCTATAAATTAATCATACAATATGGATAATTCTAAACGGTTGTTGCGAACTCTACTTTCAAAACAGTTAAGATTAAATTTAGTCTGATTTTATAGGAAATACAAGAATTATTAATCAATGAATTGGGTTAATTTTTATCTAAATCAATTTCAGGATTAATAAAGCAGTGTAAAATTACACCACTTTATTAAATATCGATTTAGTTATTTACATCAACTACAAAGCGACCTTTAATTTTATTTGCGATCATCTTATTTGCCACTTCAAAGCATTCATTTAATGTAATAGTCTGAGCTATATGATAATACAGCTTTTCATCCATGTTTTCTGCTATTAATTGCCAAGCAGCAATTCGTTTATCATAGCTTGCCATCACACTATCTACACCTGCTAGTGTGACGCCTCGTAAAATAAACGGAGCAACCGTTGCGGGTAAATCCATGCCTTGAGCGAGACCACAACAGGCTACAATGCCACCATACTGAGTTTGGGCGCATACATTAGCTAAGGTATGAGAACCAACCACATCGACAACGGCTGACCACTGTTCTTTTTGTAGAGGTTTACCTGCCTCTTTCAACTGTTTACTATCAATAATATTGCTTGCACCAAGTTTGTTTAGATATTCTGTGTCAGTTAATTTACCTGTTGATGCAGTAACTTGATAACCCAATTTGCTTAATAAAGCTACCGCAACCGAGCCAACTCCGCCACTCGCCCCTGTCACAAGTATAGTTCCGCTTTGCGGTTTTATCCCAAAATCAACAATACGTTTTACACACAATGCAGCGGTATATCCAGCGGTACCAATAATCATCGATTGATAGGGTGTGATATTTTGGGGTAATGGAATTAACCAATCTGATTTTAAGTAAGCATATTGCGCCAGACACCCCCAATGGGTTTCACCACATCCCCAACCATTTAAAATAACAGTATCACCAGCATGATATCGATCACTGTTAGATTCAATAACTGTACCCACACCATCAATACCCGGCACCATAGGCCATTGCCTAACAACAGGACTTTTATGAGTTAACGCTAATGCATCTTTATAATTGATACTTGAATAGTGAATTTGAACTAGAGTATCACCCTGTTGTTGCAACAACTGTTGTTTAGTGATGGTTTTTAATGAATGTGAAAACCCATTAATCTCATCTTTTTCTAAAATAATGGCGTTAAATGACATACATATTCCTTATCAAATTTTTGTAAATCGGATTGGGTAATTCACTACAATAAAGCTTAGTAATAAAGTTAACTTATTGAATTACTGTTTGTAGACAAATAGTCTAAATATTATAGACCGATCGTCTAGTTAATTGCAACTGATGACAATCAGATACTTTTATTCTACATATAGCTTTTGTTTTAGCGGGTTTATTATGTTTGATGATTCAAAAAAGGGGAATATTTAGTCATACTATCATTTTCTAAATAAATATAGTCTACAAATTGTTATTGTCTTATTATAAATAATCTTGCCGGTATTAGTGGACAATTTTATCGAGAAACAGTTGAATAAAACAATCTAACGGATCAGATCGTTTAATTAACTTGCTACGTGTAACCGCGCCTTCCCAACCAATCCAGAAAAATTCAGCTAATGCCTTGCAGTCACTATTTGATTTTAGTTCACCACATTGCTGTGCAAGAAGTAGACATTTTTCAAGTTTAGCTTGCCAATTTAGCAAAATTTGTTCAAGAACTGTTGCATACCCCTTTGGCAGTAACGATTCTTCTTGAATTAATTCACCAATTAAACAGCCTCGATTGTAATCATACTTTGCCATACCTCGCTTCGCATCTTCATAAAAAGCTTGTATTCTGGCTAAAGGTGATGAAATTGCATTATTAGTTAGATGTTTATCTAATTTATACATAAAAAAATTGTTGTATGAGGTAATAATGGCATGACCAAAATCCTCTTTACTTTTAAAGTAGTAATAGAAAGAACCTTTTGGCACTCCGACCTGCTTTAATATACTTTCAATATTTGATGATAGATAACCATATGTTGTCATTAACTCCATACCACTACGAATTAATGCTGTTTTAGTATCATTTCCTTTTTTTGAGAGTGTTTGAGATGGCATATAAATAACGATTATTCGATTTTTACACAATTCTAGTTCTTTAATAATAAGCAGTCAGTTAGACAAAAGCAACCAGATTATATACTTAGTAAACCATACGACTATAATAGTTTAATAATACTTGGAATATTTAAAGACAATTAAACGTAGAAAAAATCACAATATTGATGCCTTATTTATTAACAATAAGATAAATAAATCCTACTTACTAAAACTAAGTTTGATAAATACTTAATGGTTTCAATCAACTTAATATCCTTAGTGTTAATTACATTTTTTAAATGAACTCAATAAAAAAACCGATACCCAACTTAAATAAGATATCGGTTTGTCTAAAATAAAATTATGATCTAACTCAAACTACCAATTAGCTCTAAGCCCTAAAGATCCCGTAATAGGTGCTTTGACATTGGCATCACCGCTGTTAGACCAAGTATGACCAATTTCAGTGTATGCACTTATTTGACTATTGATCTCGTAACTTCCACCAATAGCAAGCTCTGTACTTGTATAACCCGCACCACTTTTAATTTTTGTTGAAGCACTTGGACTTGCAAAAATAGTGCTATCATCACCATCTGGCGAATAGAACAAATTGACACGGGTATAAGGTCGTAACGTACCTAAATCAGTCTGAAAATCATTTTCTAATCGTGCACCAACACGGAATAACCAAGAATCATTATCGTCCTGTTTAACCGTTGTTTGTCCACTTATATGGCTGTTATTGATATTTAACCATTGATGAATAATTTGTGCTTGAGGTTCTAATTTCCAATCATAATAATTTAAATTAAATGGTTTTCCCGCTTCGATTGAAGCGCTAATACCATAACCTTTTTGACTACTATTTTTATTTTCATCAGGTTTAATATCCACCTCATGACGCCCACCCTGTAAAACCAAATCTAAATAAGTGCCATCGTTTTGCATGTAATTACCATAAGCGCCAATAAAGTAAGAGTTGAGATTATTTTTACCAACTTGGCCAAAGTCACCACTAGCAAAGCCATTCATATGTAACCGTCCATATAAATAACCAAAGTAGCCCCCTGCTCGCCAATTAGTATCTTCACTTAACCAAACATCACTTCCAACTTGCAAACCGGTATAATTTCCTTTACTACGTGCATCAACGTCACCATCTTGTTTAATATCTGAACGTGCAGCAATTAGTCTTCCCCAACTAGTATAATCATCAGGTAATAATGTATTACCTATACGTTGGTGCATATTACCTTGCATTATAAGGTCTGCTTGACGTAATTGAGCAGCAACTGCGGCAAACATTGGCACTTCTTTACGATAAGATACTTTATGATTAACCGGTTTATCGGGATTAGTCGGATTAACGGGCTTATCTGGATTTGTTGGGTTAACCGGTTTATCTGGGTCTGTTGGGTTTACCGGCTTATCTGGGTTAGTCGGATTAACCGGCTTATCTGGGTTAGTCGGATTAACCGGTTTATCCGGGTTTGTTGGATTAACCGGCTTATCGGGATCTGTTGGGTTCGTTGGTTTATAAGAGCGCAAATACCAGTTTTCGTTTTCTTGATTAAGGCCGCCTTTATATAAATAATATTCAAAAGCACCAACATCTATATGATTACCTTCTAAGTTAAACGCATCATTTGAACTTATACCCTTGACATTAACAATCTCAATACCATTAGTCATACCGGTGTTAGCACCTAATCCACCGACATTATTTATGTTTACTGATGTATGGCCTGAAGCATTGCCACCAATGAGCAATTTATCGGTCGGACTATTACTATCTTGAACGACTGTATCAAGTAACAATCTGCCATTTACACCATTATAATCCCCTGTAATAGTTAAATTATCTCCAGCATAACCATTATTAAGTGTAATAGTACCAGCATTATACACACTTCCTCGCACTGTAGCTTGATGCAAGGATGGCACTAAATCTAACACCGATCCCGAGCTAAGGGTTAATTTATCAGTATTAAGATCACCTGTTAGTGATAAAATGCCTGTTTGACCAACATTAATATTTTCCCAATCTAAAATAGCGACATTGTTGATACTGCCTGTTGAGTCAGAAGAACCAGTAAGATGCGTACTAAAATTAAGCACGTCTTTCTCTGACAAGTCTCCATCTCGGGTAGCTTTATGCCCACCATCAAGTACAGTTATATCAGAAATATCAGCACCTTGGTTAATATTCAACGTATCATTGCCTGTTCCAAGCAAAATTTTACCACTAACCTTCGAACCATCATTAAGATTGATAGTTGAATTCGTTACTTCGTTTCTGATAGCCGTACCAAGTGTAGAATAAACATTAGCACCATTATTAAGGTTAATATACGTTGCCGTACCTGATTGACCTGTAGTGTAAATACCGGCATCTTTGTTATTATTTTGATCGTTACCATCAGCATAAACTTTATTAGCTATATCAATAACTGTATTATCGGTGCCGTTATTATTTACATAAATACCATTATCTCGTCCATGAATGGTTCCTTGGTTTTGTTTGATACTTACACCCGAGCTTGTTGTTCCATTATCAACCTCAATACCCGCTTTTGCTCCACCTACTACAATCCCCGATGTAACGATGACAACATTGCCTTTACCTGAATTATTTAACTTAATACCATTATTAGCACCTTTGATAATACTATCTGCCGATTGCGTCAAATCTATGCCTGTCGTATTATTTTGGTTAAAGACATCTATCGCATCATCTAACGTCGAGTTAATTTTACCATTTAAAACTAAAGTAGATGATCCCTCGCCATTATTTATCAAATTCACGCCTTTACTATGACCTTTTATATCACCAGATTGTGTTACTGTAAATTTTAACTCTCTGGTTTTAAGACCATTATTAATCAAAATCGCTTCAGCATTATAGCCATTTACTTCACCAGCAATTTCGATATCTGTTAACCCTTGACCATTATTGAGTGCATTAATACCATTATAAAAACCCGTAATACTGCCATCAGACTGTTTAATGTTTAAATCATTAGTTGTATCGTTATTAACGACCAATAGAGCATGTTGAGAATCACCCACAATGACACTAGATGTCTCAATATAGGTCGAAGCCAATCCATTATTAATTAAATAAACACCATTTGTCTTGCCATTTATGCTCCCACCAGATTGTATAAAATTTAATTCATCTGTCTGATTACCATTTTCTGCAAATACCGCTTCATTAGTATTAGATGACACAGTACCGGATAAACCGATATTGGTTGTTCCTTTACCATTATTATTGAGATTAATACCCTTTCCGTTACCAGTAATAGTACCATTATATTGATTTATCGTAAGAGAATTGGCTGTATTACCATTAGTGATTGAAACACCATCATTTTGATAACTCAAAATATAACTGCTCAAATCTATCTGAGTAGAACCTCGACCATTATTTATGACATTTATACCGTTATTGTGACCACGGATATATCCTATAGACTGTGTAAGATTGATATTTGTAGCACTTTCTTCTTGATTGATAGCCTTAATGCCATCTTCTTGTTGACCAGTAACATCACCTGATATATTCATAATAATAGAGCTGTTACCTTTGTTGACAAAATTTAGCCCATTATTATGCCCCTTAATTGAACCTGATGTTTGATCTAATTTTAAAAGATCCGAACCCGTTTCATTTATCGCAATAATGCCATCTTTCTGTTGTCCTTCCACACCATTTCTGGTTGTAATGGTTGTCGCTCCTTTACCTTTATTTAATAAATTTAAACCATTAACATTTCCCCAAATACTTCCTCCCCCCTGTGTTATGGATAATTTAGTTGAGTCTGGGTTTAAATTTTGAACCACAATCCCATCTTGTTGTTCACCAATTATTTTACCAGAAAGGTTAAAAGTACTTTCTCCTCTACCCTTATTAATAACGGTAATCCCATTATTATGACCGGTAATTTCACTTTGTTCGAACTGAGTGATAAATACATCTGATCCTGTTTCAGCTGTTTCAGAGTAAATTGCATCACTATTACTTCCTATTACTTTTCCCTTTGACAAAATACTGGTTTTCTCTGAACCAGAATTATAAACAGAAATACCATAAGTATTACCAGAAATTATACTTTTTTCTTCTAATTGGTTTATGGTAATTATTTTGCTTTTATTACTATTTTTAACAAAAATACCTTCGCCATTGACCCCTTTTACCGAACCTGAAACCAGAATTTCGGTATTACCTATACCTTGATTATCGACATTTATACCACGATTACCACCCGTAATAACCCCTTCAGGTTTAGCATTATTTATTGAAATGTCGGTTGCCTGATTACCATTAATCACCGATATCCCATCTTCTTGGTTACCATTAACGGCACCTGAAGTATTAACATTCGTTGTACTTTTCCCATTATTAACAACTAAAATCCCAGTTTTTCCACCTGTAATACTGCCATTGGTTAATTGTGTGATAATAATATCTGTCGAGTTTTCAGCATTTTCAGCCACAATTCCATAATCTGTACCGCCCAGTATGGTTCCAGCAGTATTTATTGATAAAGTATTTGTACCTTGATGTACCAAGTTTAGACCACTAGTGCTGCCTGTAATTTTACCTGCTGTTTGTCCAAAGATTAAACTGTCTGTATCAGTCGCAGAAGTATATTCATATCCATTGCCACTATTATTTGTAACATCGCTATTTTGGCTCAAATGGATTGAACGCCCACGCGTGCTAATGCTTGAAAAGCGCTGAATATAATTAGCAGTATCAGTGTTAAATAAAGTTGAAGAATGAGTGGTAGAACAAGACTGATTAATTTGATCATTCTTACTACAGTTCGCATAACTAGGCGAAATCATAGCCGCAGTTATGCTAGTTGTAATGATATTAATCAAAAATGTTTTACGTTTAGATTGTGCCTTCCTTGAGCTGTCAATATCATGTTGACGCGATGTGTTCCAAATTAACTTAGATACTTTGTTCATATTTCCTCTCACAAAAGCAATTATTGGCTTTCATCCAATTTTTTTATAGAAAAACATGAAAAACTTAATTAATTGGTTATTTTTATAATGTTGCACTTAAATTTTAAAAACTGGTTTATTTATTGACTAAGTAATTTGAATAACACAATAAATCTTCAAAACTAGAATGACTTGTTGAATAAATAACGCTAAAAACTATTTTTAAAAATTTAAGATGGAAAAAAGAAAAGCTTTTGGTAACTCGATACCTTTTTTACAATCAATTGTATACATACCGAATTATCAATTTATATTTCACCACATGGAGAGTAAAACAGCAATCAAATTATAAAAATTTACATAATATTGAGTAAAATCAATTTTAAGACAAAATAATCAAAATCACGTATATTAATGATTAATATTGGCTTTTAATATATTGATATATTTGATTCAAATTTACCTATTACAGTAATCATCAAATCAACACAGTTAGAAATGATTTTAAAATTACATATAAACATATTGGCAAGTATTTCACATTAATATACTCACCAATATATGTTATGTGTTGATAAAATTATTAATTTGGAGAAGCTTATTAATAACTTCACATTGGTTTAACTTATTTCAGCGATTTTAGTCCCTGCATTAATGTATTCGCCTTCTTTGAGTTCATGCGTTAAAATGCCCGATCGATGTGCTGTGATAGGAACCTCCATTTTCATGGCTTCCATAACTGCTATCACTTCACCTTGATTGACACTTTGATGATCATCAATCAACCATTTAAATAAACTTCCCGATACAGGTGACTCAACACTAAAAGTGGAATTGGACTCTAGTGTCGAAGAGGGTTCTGCCAAAGAAAGTTTAGTTGATGTTGATAATCCAGCAAAAAGATTTGTAGGCAAACCAAGTTTGCAACGTTTACCATCTATTTCAATAAAAGTATGGGTGATACTTGGTTCTAAATGTGGTATTTGTCTTTTGGCAGGTTGTAAAGTTGCAGAGAATTCTGTTTCAATCCAACGAGTATGTACTTTGAAATCAGTTGTGAAATCAGGACTTTCAAGTACTTCTCGATGAAATGGTAGAACGGATGCAACGCCATCAATGACAAACTCAGCTAATGCTCTTTTAGCCCTAGCAATTGCTTGTTCTCGATTTTTACCGACAATAATTAATTTAGCCATCAAGGAATCAAATGTTGCTGGGATAGTCGATCCTGTTTTTACTCCACTATCTAAGCGTACACCGGGTCCAGACGGGGCATCAAATCGAGTAATCATCCCTGCAGCAGGTAAAAAACCATTTGCCACATCCTCTGCATTGATACGAAATTCAATAGCATGGGCACGAGGAATTGGCATTTGCTCAATGCTAAGTGGTAAACCTTGCGCAATGCGGAGTTGTTCAATAACCAGATCAATGCCGGTTGTTTCTTCGGTAACAGGATGCTCAACTTGTAGACGTGTATTGACCTCAAGAAAAGATAATTTACCATCTTGGCTTAATAAAAACTCAACTGTACCCACACCAACATAGTTTGCCTTAGCACAGATATCAATCGAAGCCTTTATAATTTGTTGTTCTAACTGCTCACTAATAAAAGGCGCCGGCGATTCTTCAATTAACTTTTGGTTGCGGCGCTGTAATGAACAATCCCGAGTCCCTACCACCACAATATTACCCAAGCTATCAGCAATAATTTGCGCTTCAACATGACGTGGATTATGCAAAAATTGTTCTAAAAAACACTCGCCCCGCCCAAATGCGGCGGCTGCTTCACGCACAGCAGAATGATAAAGTTCTTCAACTTCATCCATTTGCCACGCAACTTTTAAACCTCGACCACCGCCACCAAAAGCTGCTTTTATCGCAATCGGCAGGCCATGCATATGTGCAAACTCAACCACTTCTTTGGCGTTTTTAACGGGCTCTTTAGTACCCATCACCAACGGTGCCCCGACTTCAATAGCAAGTTTTCTGGCTTCAACTTTATCGCCTAATATTTCGATGGTTTCTGGATTCGGCCCAATCCAAATTAAACCCGCATCTTGTACTGCTTTAGCAAATTCTACTCGTTCAGACAAAAAACCATAACCTGGATGAACCATAGTTGCACCAGATTTTTTTGCGATGGTAATAATTTTATCAATATCTAGGTAAGTTTCGCTTGGTTTATTACCAAATAAACCATATGCCTCATCAGCCATTTGGGTATGAAGCGACTCAAGATCGGCATCAGCATATATCGCAACCGACAAAAATCCGATATCACGACAAGCACGTATTATACGCACAGCAATTTCGCCACGGTTAGCAATCAATACTTTATGCACTATTTTTTTATTATGTTCAGACATGATCAACATGACTCCCTTCGAATTCTTTAAACATCCCAATAGGATTAAATTTTATTTTAGCGTTGACAGGAATTTGACCTGCTAAATCTAAATGATAGTTACAAACAGCACCAATGACTGGATAACCGCCCGTTAAAGGGTGATCATTTAAAAACAGCACGGGTTGTCCATTTGCTGGAATCTGTATAGCGCCAATAACGGTTCCTTCACTAGGTAGTTCTTGATGCTTTTCACGTGCTAATGGTGTATCGCCTAATAAGCGCAGTCCTATCCGATTAGAAGCTGGTGTAACTTGCCATAATTGTGAAGTAAGTAGCGATATTGCTTGCTTTGTAAACCAATCCGTACGCGGTCCTAGTACAATATCTAACTCAACCACATCATTAGAAGACGGATAATGTAAAGCCGGTGTTTGAGTTAAAGAAACAGGATTTAATTTTTGCTGATGTTTAATTGCTAACGTATCACCAACTTTAAGCGGTGCAGGCCCGACTTGTGCAAGAGTATCAAAAGAACAACTAGTTAAAATCGGTAATACTTCAAACCCACCTCTCACCGCAAAATAACTTCGTACACCACTTTTAACGTGGCCTAAATAAATCGTATCACCATGCTCTAACTGAATAGGTTGATACATTGAGGCTTGATATCTTTCACCTGTTGAGGTTGATATCGTGATATCACAGACCGCACCTGTTACCGCAACTAGCATAGGGCTATTTATTTGAGCACTAAACCCACCTTGAGTAATTTCTAATGCGGCCTCATTAATTGGATTGCCTAAAACACGATTAGCACTATGTAGCGCCGTTTTATCCATTGCTCCTGATTCTGAAATACCTAAAGCTGCTTGCCCCATTCGACCATTGTCTTGCAAAAGCGTTTGTAAACCGATCGATAATATTTTGATATCGGATGTTGGTTCAATAACACTATTTGGCCTTTTAGTCGTAGGTAAATGATATTGTACTGCCGTTTTACTCGCATCTACAAAATTAACACGAGTGCCCGGCTTAAATAGAGCTGGTTGCTCACGATAAATATCCCATACAGCGACGTCTGTGATACCTATTAATTGCCAACCACCGGGACTTGCTTGTGGATAAATACTACTAAACTCGCCAGCTAAAGCAACAGAACCTGCTGGAATACGAACCCGAGGTGACTGTCGACGTGGTACATCCAGTTGAGCTGTTTTCGATACCATATAAGCAAAGCCTGGAGCAAATCCACAAAACGCAACTTGGTATTCATTACTGGTATGACGCGTAATAACTTCATCAACCGTTATACCCAAATATTGAGCAACTTGATCTAAATCTTCACCATTATAACGAACAGGAATGATTATTAGTTCACCTGATTTTATTACATCCGATGTTATATCGAGTTTTACAATGTGGTTAGCAAGAGTATTCGCATCAATCGTTATTGGATTATAACGAATCAAAATGGTGCGCGCTGCGGGAATAATCTCTTTTATATTTCCTTGTGCTAACAAGCTTTGCAGCGAATTCGTCAGAGCCATTGTTTGCTCAAGGGAAGCGAGCTCAACAATCAGTGCATCAATATTAACAGGTAAAAAACGCATTAAACACCTCGGTAAATGGTAAATACTTCAAGACTAAATAGAGATATTTTGTCTAAATGTACAACGTTGTGGGCAAGTTTACACATCTTTCACCTTTGCAAATGAGGTTATTGTAATGCCATTTTGTTGTAATCTTTCTTTCACTTTTTGCGCCATAGCTAAAGCCCCAGAACTGTCACCATGCACACAAATTGAGCCAGCATCAATACGAACAAATTGACCATCAATCGAGGTAACACCGCCTTCATTGACCAATTGTAACATTCGCTGAGCAACTAAATCAGGATCATGCAATACTGCACCTTCTTGTTTTCGAGAAACTAATGTCCCATCAGCATGATAAGCACGATCAGCAAAAGCTTCAGCTACAACATTTAAGCCTTTATCTTTTGCCCAATTAATTAACTGCGAACCTGCAAGTGCTACCAATGTCAATGCTGGGTCAATTAGACAAATTGCTTCAATCACTGCCATTGCTTGACGTTTATCATGTGCAATAGTGTTATATAACGCACCGTGAGGTTTAACATAACTCACTTTACTACCAATTGACGTTGCTAACCCTTTTAAAGCGCCAATCTGGTAAATGACATCGGCAATTAATTCTTCGGTCGCAATGTCCATATTTCGACGACCAAAACCCACTAAGTCTGGATAACCAACATGCGCACCAATGGCCACATTATTTAATTTGGCAGCGTTTAATGTTTTTAAGATTCCCTCAGGGGAACCAGCATGAAAACCACAGGCAATATTTGCACTACTTACGATTTTTAGAATTGCTTCGTCATTACCCATTTTCCATTGACCAAAACTTTCGCCAAGGTCACTATTTAAATCAATCAATTTGTCGATGATCATATTGCCCTTCTATTTTAAATAATTGAAGATAGTCGCTACTGACATGGCTCCCATATACCAAGTAATAGCACAGACTACGACACCGGACCATAATAACCATCGAGGAAAATGATAACCAGACATCAGATCAGATCGTCGCCATCCAATATAAACAAAAATAGTTAAGCCCAGTGGTAATACTAAACCATTAAAGCCTCCAGCAAAGACTAACAATGACACTGGGGCTGTTCCCATAATTAAATAAACAGCAAGCGAAGTAACAATAAATATAATGGTGGCAATTTTTCGTTGTCTTTCTGTAATATTACGTTTGAACGGCGTTATAAATGTCATAGAAGTATAAGCAGCGCCAATAATACTTGTTATTGCAGCTGCCCATAAAATTAAGCCAAAAATGCGTAGTCCTAATTCCCCTAACGCTGCTTGAAACGCCTGTGATGCAGGGTTAGCCGCATAACTTGAAATATCAATAGTCACACCACTTGCAACAACACCTAAAATAGCTAAAAACAAAATGTAACGCATTAAACCAACGACCATTATGCCTTTAGTTGCTGCACCTGAAACATAGTCAATATGTTCAACGCCCACCATTCCTTTGTCTAGTAATCGATGAGCACCAGCATAAGAAATATAACCACCAACCGTACCTCCTACAATTGTGGTAATCGAAGCAAAATCAATGCTACTAGGGAAAACCGTTTCTTTTAACGCTTCACCTACTGGTGGATGTGAAGCAAACACCACAAATAATGTCAGAATAATCATTAATAAACCAAAACCGATCATTAAGCGATCAATAAAGTGACTGGCTTGTCGGGATGAAAATATATAAACTGACATTAACGCACTGATTGCCCCTCCCCATTTAGGATCGAGTCCAACCAATGCGTTTAAACCTAATCCAGCTCCAGCAATATTACCAATATTAAAAACTAATCCACCAAATATAATAAGCATAGCTAAAACATAGCCACTAAAAGGAATAGTTGCATTAGCAATATCTGAAGAGTTCATTTTGGTTAAAGCAACGACGCGCCAAATATTTTGTTGCACTACAAAATCGATAATAATAGAAGCTAAAATACCAAAAGCAAAAGCGGTACCTAAAGTAACAGTAAAGGTGGCTGTTTGAGTAATAAATCCCGGACCTATTGCCGAAGTGGCCATTAGAAAAATGGCACTTATTAACGAAGAGCGCCGCTTTTTTACAAAAGCAACTGTACTACTGCTATGATTTTCCATATGCATATTTCCTCTAAACTTATTTCTATAATTATTGACTTAATTATATTCAATATTATTACAAGCAATTACTATGCCAGTAGTTCTTAACATCTTTATAAAAGTGGATAAATATAATTACTGTTTTTAAAGTAAAAAACTAATAAAAAATAATTATAATGTTTTAGTAACGGATAATAATTGAGTTATAGTGTTCAAAAAGATGACTAGTTTTGCACCAAAATGAGAAAAAATCATGCCATCAAATGGTGCAAACAACGTAAAGTAACCTTACTAAAAATAACATTTTATGTAAAGATGTTTAAGGTAATATAGATATTTAAGTATAAAAAGTAACATAAATTTGTCTATTTTATATCAATATGGCAACACAAACACGATGCCATTTGTCGATCTTTACTCGATCGTACGATATAAAAAAGTGCCTATTTTACCTCATTCTATTGTTTGAAGCGGTTTAAAAAGTCGATTTACGCGAACATGTCTATAATTTGGCATTGAACAATCAATGATCTCGTGAGCATTAATCATGTCTAAATGTAAAGTTTTTCTCAACACGTTCAAATATTTTTACTGTCGAAAAGCACATTCAATGTCGTTTACTTATCCCGTTTATTATTATCCTAAAATCACTACGAAATAAGCAATAAATCTTGATAAATAAGGGACGCAAAAGCCATTGCTTACAATACCATCTGATTTATGTTATATTTCGTACATTTTTTATCTAAATACGAATTGCGAATGGATATTAAGCTGGGCAAAAATGATAAACGTTATATTGAAGGAACTGATGATGTTTATAACATCATGAAAAACGTATTACTACGTGATAACAAAATAGATCAAGAAAAAGAACATTTCTGGATTATCGGTTTAAACGCTGCTGGCTATATTGTACATATTGAACTTATCGCTTTAGGCGCCTACAAATCAGTCAATATCGAAACAATGAATGTCTTTCGAGTGGCTGTAATGAAAAATGCATCACGTGTGATTGCGGTACACAATCACCCTTCAGGACGCTTAGCCCCCTCTGTGTGTAATAAAGATATGACCGATCGCCTAATTCAAGTTGGACGAATTCTTAACATCGAACTGGTTGATCATCTAATTATTTCAACCAAAACTTATGTTAGTTTCAAAGCTATTGGATTAATGGACGAACTGGAAAAAAGCTTGAAATATGTCCCTGCTTATCAAATTATGGAACAAATCCGCAAAGAAGAAAAAGCCATAGCAAAAGAGAAACTAGCATGTGAAAAACATAAAACAAAATCAGAAAAAGTTAGACGGGAAAAATTAGAGATCATCATGGTTACAACCTTATTAGAAAAAGGCATGGATAAGCAAGCTATCGCCAAAATAATGGGAATTACACTTAAACAAATAGAAAAATTATTAAATAAAAAATAATAAACATCATTTACAATCTATCTTTTTGACGTTTACACACAGATTAAATAACATAACTAAAAAATTAAAAACAATTTATCTAAGTCAGGTAAATAAGCTAGCTAAGTTATTACAGCAACAATCAATAAACGAGGTGGTACAATTAACTTTGCAAAGCAATAGTTTAGAAGATGATAAACTAATACAACAAATTCCGATTTTAGATAGAAAAATACAACAAGTAGAGCAAAGTTTACCCACACTAAAACACACTGTTGAAGCACTAGAATATACTTATATGCGTTTTGAACAAACGCTATCTATTTTTATACAAAATAACATCCCTAGTTCTTTTTATGAATATAATATCTCATCATCTAAACTTGATGAGTTACTTAACAATCTACTAAACAAAG
This sequence comes from Gilliamella sp. B2824, assembly GCF_026536245.1. Taxonomy (NCBI): domain Bacteria; kingdom Pseudomonadati; phylum Pseudomonadota; class Gammaproteobacteria; order Orbales; family Orbaceae; genus Gilliamella; species Gilliamella sp. B2824. The sequence goes on from NZ_JAFNON010000002.1 coordinate 315,815, forward strand.
ATATTTTTCCTGAAACAATAGTCCATGTACTTATTTCATGTCGAACCCAAGCTAATAGTAATAAAACCATTAATTGGTCTTCATCCAAAAGCACCAGCATGTTCTCTACAACAAGTTCATCAAAACAAACTTCATGGAATTCTTCATCGAGGTCATCATCTACTAGCAGCAATAGTTCTTCAGGCGCTTCCAGTTCATCTTCCGGCGGTAGTGGGTTTTCATCTAGTTCATCAACAGGTGGTGGCGGTTTTAAAACAACAGATAGTTTTTAATCTTTTTAACCGGAATTCACGCTATGTGGAAAAATATTATTATCTCTTTTTGCATAAGCGCTATTCCATTTTTAACATGATGCCAAACGTGACTAAAAGGTTTAGTATTATGCTGGAGCTTTCGTCAATAATGCATCATGGTGATAATTTTCCATTCATACCTTTTAAATTATCAATTTGATCTATAGTATAAGTTGAAAAAAACTAAACAATATAGAAGATGAACCATTTCATTTATCTAATTTATAGAGTGTCATCTTTTAATTCCCATTTTATTGGTATTATTTCCATACAATATTAACAATATTAATTTCATTAATGAAAAAAAAGCAAAAAGCTACGATTAAAATACTCAAAGGCTTATTAAATAACATAGCATTAATAGACGAAAAATGTGATTATTTAAGTTATCAGTGCCTGAATGTTTGTAAAAATGTTACTGCTTACGAAGTTTATAAAATGATGACGTCCTACCAGCCAAAATGGTTGGGCAGACTATTTAGAATTAGGGATTTTTTAGGGAAAAGAGTTGGAATCAGATCTATAAATGGATTTGATACTCTGGAAGAAGGGGAACCTGATATAGGCAGTAAAGTTCATTTTTTCACAATTATCGAGAAAAAAAGAGATACACTAACATTAGTTGTAAGGGATTTTCATCTCGATGTTTGTGTGTCTATTCGTATTATTGAAACTAATGATTTTAAGGAAGAATTGTTTATCATTACTTCAGTTAAGAATCATAATATTTGGGGAAAACTGTATATGTTACCCGTTTCTATTATCCACCCCTATATTGTTAATAAATTGCTCAAAAATTTAAATTCTTAAAAAAGATACTAAACATGTAGAGGATTATAAGCGCTAAAAATGCAAGCTTCTTATTGGATAGGTAAACCAGTAATAAGTATGTTAACTTAAGTTACACTATAAAATGTGTGCGATTGATCATGATGGTGCTCATTAAAGCCATACCAACACTGTAGCTTCAGAACCTATACTAGGTATAATGATAAATGATACTGTTGATATTTATGAGTTTGTACATTTTAGTACTACATTATGAATTGGAGCGGGAAACGAGGTTCGAACTCGCGACCTCAACCTTGGCAAGGTTGCGCTCTACCAACTGAGCTATTCCCGCATATTTGGAGACTTCTAAAGAAGTGGTGAGCATTATACAAAAATTTTTGTATCTGACAACCACTTTTTTCTCTATTTTTTTTGTTTCCAGCTAAGTGATTCAAAAACACCAAAAATAAAAAGACGAAGTGCTTTATATTTGTCCTGCTCTTTTTCTTGGTTTGTCATCGTTGATTGTAACATCCATGCTTGTAAACCATGGGTTATAGCAAAAGCGATTAATCCAACATAGGCTACAATGTTTGCCGGTCTTGGATAAGGATAGATAAGATTAAATAAAAAAAACAACCAAATTAAGGAATATAAAACTTTACCAATAAATATAAACATTAAACGTCTTCTCGTATAAAAAGGTAGCTGTGCACCTGCCCTGCGGTTTTTTCGCGATGTAAATACCAATTACATGGAATATCATTCATGACATTATAATTTATTTCAGTTTCAATGTAGATATAAGCAGAAGGTTTAAACCAACCATTCTCTTCAAGCTGGCTAATGGTTTTTGCCACTAAAGCTTGATGAAAAGGCGGATCGATAAATACTATATCAAATTGTTTATAAGCTGAACGATTAAGCCACTGTAAAGTATCAGTATGACAAACATCAATAGCTGTGCTTGCTAAAAGTTGTGTGTTTTTGATTAATAGTTGAGCGGTTTGTTTATCTTTCTCAAGTAAAGTAACACTCTGCGCACCACGCGATGCAGCTTCAAAACCTAATGATCCGCTTCCCGAAAAACAATCTAAACACTCGCTGCTATGTATAACTGGCATTAACCAGTTATACAATGTTTCTTTTACTCTATCAGTGGTTGGGCGCAAGCCTTGTTTATTTAGAACTGGCAATTTACGCCCACGCCATTTGCCACCAATAATTCTTATCGAACCATTCATTTAAAATCCTTAAGTTAGAATAGCTCTGAAGTATTACCTTGTGAATCAGTCACACTGGTACCGACTTCTTGTGTCGCATATGTTGTAGGTTCAGTTCCCTTAATAAAATACTCTGACATGGTTTTCGCACCAGGGTTAGGGAGTAATCCTGTTTTCTGATCGATCGTGACAGAGATAACATTTTCAGGTTGTACATCTTCCTGTACTGGCACATCTTTTAATGCTACTTTCATATAATCAACCCACACCGGATTTGCTGTCACAGCGCCCGCTTCGGCTCGGAAAGTGCGTCCTAATTCCCTGCGATGATCATCAAATCCCATCCAAACAGTTGTAACAATATTCCCACCAAATCCTGAGAACCAAACATCTTTGGACTGATTGGTCGTACCTGTTTTTCCTCCCACATCTTTTCGACCTAGAGCTTTAACACGCCAAGCCGTACCTTGCCAATCTGAGCCGCCAAAGACGATAGAGCGTAGGCCATCTTTCATAATAAATGCAATACCACTATTTATAGTATGAGGCGCATATTTAGGTGTATTATCATTTGTTTTATTAGCATCATTAATGTCTGGTAATATCAATTTATCATCAGATTTAAGATTGGCTTGTTCGGGCTCTTCATTACCTGACTCATTAGCGACATCTTCAACATTATTAAGGGATAGATGTTTTGAGTCATTAGAGACTTCATCATCCTGACAATTGTGACAAGCAATTAAAGGTTGATGCTGATATATCACGCTGTCACCATTATTTTCTTCAATTTTTTCAATTAAATAAGGCGAAATCAAATAACCACCATTAACAATAACCGAATAAGCTCTTGCCACTTGTAACGGCGTAAATGATGCTGATCCAAGTGCTAAAGATTCATTATGTGAAATGTTTTCTTTCGGAAAACCAAAACGCTCCAAATAACTTGCTGCGTAATCAATACCGATGGCCCTTAACGCTCTAACCATCATCACGTTTTTAGACATCCCTAAACCAATTCTTAAACGAAGTGGTCCTGCGTAATTTGGAGGGGAATTCTTAGGTTGCCATATTTGACTACCGCTGGTACGCACAATAGGCGCATCATTAAGCAAGGTAGCCATAGTCAAACCTTGTTCTAACGTGGCTGTATAAATAAAGGGTTTGATGTTTGAACCTAATTGACGTAGCGCTTGTGTTGCCCGATTAAATTTACTTAAATTATAATCATAACCACCGACAATTGCTTTTATAGCACCATTATCAGAATCTAAAGAGACTAGTGCCGCATTTACCGCAGGAATTTGTGCTAAATCCCAATTGTCACCTGATTTTTTCACCCAAATTAATTGACCTGGTTTTAGTGTATCCGATACTTTTTTGGGAAACGCACCTTGTTGGTTATCACTAATAAATGGACGAGCCCACTTCATACCAGCAAATAATATTTTAATATCACTTTTATCGGATAAAACAACTTTGGCTTCAGTGTCGGAAGATTGCATAACAACCCCTGGACACATTTGGTTGTAACAAATATATTTATCTAACGCTTGCTGAATTTGTTCTGCATTCAATGGGGGTTCGTTACTTTTCCACAATATTTTTTCAGCACCACGATAACCATGTCTTATATCGTAATCAATAATATTTTTTTGGACGGCCTCAGTTGCGGCTATTTGGTCTGTTTTGGAAATAGTTGTATAGACTTTATAACCGTCAGTATAAGCATTTTCACCAAATTTATCATACATAAATTGTCGTGCCATTTCAGCAACATAAGGGGCTGAAAATTCTATCTGTGGTGAATGATAACTCACGCTTAATGGTTTTTTTATCGCTTCATCAAATTGAGCTTGGGTAATATAGGATTGATCAAGCATACGACTTAAAACCCAATTACGCCTTGTCAAAGCGCGATCAGGATGAGATATTGGATTAAAAGCCGAAGGTGCATTAGGTAAACCGGCCAATAATGCAGCTTCATCGATAGTTAACTGATCAGGGGTTTTACCAAAAAAGGTATAGGCAGCAGCAGCAACGCCGTATGCGCGGGAACCAAAGTTAATCATATTAAGATAGAGCGCCATGATCTCTTCTTTTGATAACTCTTTTTCCATACGAATCGCTAAAATCATCTCTTTTACTTTACGTGAGATACTTTTTTCTGGCGTTAAAAAAAAGTTTTTTGCCACTTGTTGAGTGATAGTACTACCACCTTGTGAAAAGCCTTTCTGTTTCACGCCGATATACATTGCTCTGACAATACCAATAGGATCGATACCAAAATGTTCATTAAAACGCGCATCTTCGGTGGCAATCACGGCATTAACCACAATGGGCGGAATTTCATCATACTTCAATGGAGTGCGTCGACGTTCACCAAAAATAGCAATCAATTCACCATCTTTACTTAATACTTGCATTGGTGTTTGTAAGCGCACATCTTTCAATGTCGCAACATCGGGTAAATCCTTTGAATAATAGGCATATCCAGCGATTCCAATAATTAAACCACAAAGAAAGCAGCCGATTAAAAGTTTTAGAATAAATTTCAACACTCTAATTAATATCACAAATTATTCCTAATTTAATTTTTAAATAAAATATGGGCAACAAATGCTATATTTGTTACCCTAAAATGTTTTAATTCATATAGTTGTGAATAAATATATCATAAATTTAGTCATCCAGCGCTTTTGGTAATTACACATCTATATGATAAAAATAACATAATTCTGGATATTATCTCCCATATTAAGCTTAATTTTAAGCAATTTTTAACAATACCATGTAATAATCCTGTTTTATCAAGATCGAGGTATTAATATGTGGAGCACAAAACTAACGAATTCTTATCAACAAATTGCTATTTTTTCAATTTTTTATTTGATGTTAGTCATATTGTGTTTATTACAATTTGCTTATACCACATTAAATAGTTATACCTTTATTGTGACATTAATCTTGGTTATCGAATGGTTTCGAGCGCTACGCTATTGCAAAACAATAAAAGGAGAATTTGCTTTATTTCACCATATCAACCAGATATATTGGCATAAGCAACGTTGGTATTTATTACGCAAACCTTTATTGCTTCGCTATATGATAATTCTTAATTTACAATCACGTCATAATGGTAAACGATGTACATTATTATTGATGACAGATCATCTAATACCTAACGATTGGCGAACGCTACGTTATTATTTGTTTCAAATTGAATTGATTGATTAATATGAATCGTATTCATTAAATTGTTAACAAATATTAATGCGATTTTCTTATCCAATAGTGATAAGGTTCCGATTCTATTTGAGATGCTAATAGCTCATGATCCATATGCCTACAAAAACTTGGCACATCACGCGTTGTGGCAAAATCATCAGCTACAATATGAAGAACTTGACCTATCTCAAGTTCTCTAATCGTTTTTCGAATTAACATAATAGGCTCAGGACATCGTAATCCTAACGTATTAAGTTCTTTATCAAAATTAAGATCCATAAAATTATTCAGATTTTTTAAAGAAATAAATGACTCAAATAATGAGGAACAGCGTCATCAACATTTGATCCAATGACTTCTAAGTTAGGTAATCGTTGCTTTAAATCAGCACTAGCATTTTCCATGATACAACCTTTACCTGCCAAAGATAACATCTCAACATCATTCATGCCATCACCAAAAGCGATACTATCTTTTAATTCGAGTCCCAACTTTTCAACGACTTTTTTAAGTGCACTACCTTTTGATACATTTTCCGCCATAACTTCAAGGCAATTCAATGACGAAAATGTGATACTTACTTTATCGCCATATTTTGCATCAAGTCTTTCTTTGATTTTTACTAAGTGTGGGTGGAGTTCATCGCCACTTGTTGTGTAGTAGATCTTAGCAATATCATCAGTTGCAAAATCAAGTGGATTAAAAAACTGATAAGTAAAATCAGTATCACGAAAAAAGCTAAGAGAATAAGTATCTTCTTTATTGATAAGCCAATTATCCCCTCGATAAACATGGGTATAAACTAGTGGATCATCAATACATTCTTTAGCAAGTTCGCTGGCTAAACTTGGTTTAATGCTTTGACTAAAAACTAAATTACCTGCACTGTCATGTACCCGAGCACCATTAGATGTAATCATAAAAGCATCAATTTCCATATTTTCACGCATTTGCGCGACATCTATGTGATGACGCCCAGTTGCAAAAACAAAATGAATATCTTTTTGACGTAAAGCTTGAAGCACTTTTTTTGTATAAGGTGACAAGCTATGCTCAGGCGTTAATAAAGTACCATCCAGATCAGAAGCAACAACACGAAACATAATATTCTCTATAGTAATAATAAGTTGTAATTATGATGAATAAAAACCTTATAATTTGAATATAATAAATTATAAGAAAAGTAAACCATCAAAAATAAGACCTTGTATAATACAACGCTGTTGGCATTTACTCAACTAATTGTGGGGTTATAAAAATAACTAATTCTCTTTTTTGTTGTTTTTTACCTTTATATTTAAATAAGTTACCGAACAAAGGAATTTCACTAACACCGGGCACATCACGTTTAGTTTTATCATTTAACTGTTGAAAAATCCCCCCTAGTACAACAGTCTCACCACTTTTCACCATAACTTGTGTTTTAATTTCTTGCGTATCAATCGCTAATGCTTCCCCACCATCACGGCGTTTAATAGAACGACCAGTAGTGTTTTGTGTAATATACAAGTCCAAAATCATTTTTTTATCGTCAAGTATTTTAGGTGTGACTTCTAAACCTAAAACAGCTTGTTTAAATTCTATTGTCGTTGCACCATTATTACCACTTGATACTTCGTAAGGCACATCTGTTCCTTGTTTAATAGACGCCGTATTTTGATTGGCAGTTAATAAATTAGGGCTAGCAATAATTTCAAGTTGATTTTCCGATTCTAATGCTGACAGTTCTAAATTAAGTAAACTCCCAGAACGTTTTGCTAAGTTAAATCCTAACGTTGAAGTTGAATTAATCACACCAAGCCCAACATCAAACTTATCTAGTAATTGTGAGGATCCCCCCGCATATCCCCATTTAATACCAAGCTCATCCATACTTTCATCACTCATTGTGACAATATGTGCTGATATGTGGACTTGTGGCATAGGTTTATCAATAACTTCAACCAGTTTTTTAATCAGATCCAATTGCTTTGAAATGTCGGTGATGACTAATGAGTTTGTCCGTTTATCCATCACAACACTACCTCGTTCCGATAATAAGCCCTGCAGCTTAATGGCATCGATTAATGTAGTCAAATCGGCATGGTTAACGGCAATAGAAAGTGCTTTTAGTGCTTGTGTTTGCTCTTGTTGCTTCATCTCAGCTTGCCGTTTTTGTCTTAACTGTTCAGGATCGTCAGCTTTAGAAATGAATAAAATATTCTCCTCTATTTTTGCCTGTAAATTTGCTGATCGAAGAGTGATATCTAAAGCTTTTTGCCATTCCACATCACGTAATTTAATAGTTTGCTTCACAGACAAATCATCAGCCATAACTAAATTTAATGCTTTACAGTCAGCCAAAGCCTGTAAAATGATTGCAATATCAGTTTGATAAAAATTAATTGAAACCTTGTTTGAGATGCTCAAATCAGATGATCGATCAGCCGTGATTTGATTGGCATCAATCTTGGTAGTCACGACTATCATTATCAACAGACCCAAACCGACAACCTTTAATTTTAATTTCACTTCATTTAAAATTTGATGAAAAAAACACATCATTTGTGTACTATTCATTTAATTGCATCATCCATTGCACTGTGTCATGACAATAGTTCGTAAGATTTGCCTGCCATATCATTTGATTATTTTGCAAAGATTGGATAAACCAAGGAAATAACACATGTGGCACAATATCATCGGTGATTGATAACCACTGATTTTCAGAATAAAGCCAAATTTGATGATAAGAATTATTCACCTGAGCTACTATCCCTTTAAATTGCCAGACTTTGATCTGCTTTAGTAAACTCTCTTGTTGTTCACTACACGTCACTTGTTGAGAAGGTAAAAAAGGATCACGATTTACTTCATTATCAGCGCGAGAAAAAGCACTAATCAATAATAAACATTGGGCTATAACAAAGTTGATTTTCACTCGTTCTCCTTTTTGAATAATAACGTAAAAATAATTTGAAGATACGTTTCTTGATTGGTGATAGTTAAACTTTCAAAATCCAAATAAAAATATTCATTATTGAGTTCGGATAGAAAATGAATAAAATGACTAAAATTACCTTTAAGTCCAACTTCCCACCTAACACCCGTATCCGTTTGATGATATTTAAACATGTTTAATACCAATTGATTTTTCTCGATAAAATATGCGAGTTGATTTTGATTAATCACGCGTAATGCATGTTGTTTTCCTGCCTGATAACGCGCAATTTTTAGTTTCGATGATGCAATTTGTTGCAACTGTTCTTGGTATAACGCACGCTGTTTTATTGACTCATTTTGTATATCCTCAATTAAAACTAAATAGCCTATTAAAAACGCAATAATGGGAAATAAAATGCAAATTAAATATTGTTGCCAAAATGGTCTATAAAAAAAATCATTATTCATGTAGCTTTAAATCCATATCAAACAATAAACTTTGATTATCATTACTGATCGTTTTAACGTGTCCTTGTTCAATAAGGTCTTGCTGTAATAAATTTAAATTAAAGTCTGTAATATCTTTATAGTTGAAGCTATGTCCTAATAAACTCACTTTATTGGGGGTATAAGTAAACGAGGTCAACCAAATATTTTGTGGTAAAATCTGTGAAATCAATAATAATGACCATTTGATTTGCTGTTGACTCGGTGAAGGATCGGGCTTATATGTTGAGAGCTGATGAGCTAAGTTTTGTTTAATTATTTGTTGATTAGAACATTGTGTTAAATAATAATTTAATTCGCTGCTAACTTGCAACCACCAATAACAAAATAGGCAGCTCAAAATTCCAATTAAACTTAATGTAGTCATTGCTAAATAAAGTTTTTGTGATTTATGTTTTGACTGTCTCCAAGGTAAAAAATTGAATTTATACTGTTTAAAAACACAACCGATAAAACTCAACCGACAATGATGTTTTTTAAATAGCTCAACCCATTGATTCACATATTTACGATCACAAATCGCAACCATTAATTGTTTTTGTGATTTAGCCAAATAAACAAAATCAAAAAACGCGTGACTGGCTGGCATTTCAAACAGTTTATAGATAGAGGCTTCAACATATAGAAGTATTTCATTTAAATTTAATTTAACTTGGGGAAGTTCAAGTTTAGTGGATTGAATATAATCTTCATGCAAATTTAATTCAAAAGAAGCAAGTGTAGGTAACTTTTCTTGTAATGCACTGAGCAATAGGTCAATATCAACAAAATTCTGATAAGGATATTCCATTAAATCTTCAGACAATGAAGCTGTTAATCGATCCCGGTTGTTTATTACTTTATATCGTATGATTGATGGCTCAACAAACATAACCACTCGATATTTATTTATAATCTTCATCAATTAGCAGCTCATGTAATTTAATTTTCATGACTCAATCATAAGCATCATTGCCAAAATAAAAATCGCAAATACGTGTTTTTGTGAAGTATCATCCAAAAAATGTTTAAATTTAAACCGAACAAGGCTATTTTTGCAGAAATATAAAAAAAAAGGTTGACTGAAATAAGACGTGCCTTATAATGCACATCCACACGGTAAGGGTGATTAGCTCAGTTGGGAGAGCACCTCCCTTACAAGGAGGGGGTCACTGGTTCGAACCCGGTATCACCCACCAATCTTTACCGTGACGTTTTAGAAATAAAACATTTGGGGTGATTAGCTCAGTTGGGAGAGCACCTCCCTTACAAGGAGGGGGTCACTGGTTCGAACCCGGTATCACCCACCACTTTTAGCAGTTTTCTATATGGGTTGTTAGCTCAGTCGGTAGAGCAGCGGACTTTTAATCCGTTTGTCGAGCGTTCGAATCGCTCACGACCCACCATCTTTTTTCATTGCGATTCAAGTTTATTTTAATAACTATAGAGTGACCATGAATACACTCGCAGTCGACAAATCTGTTTGGAATCAATTTTTCAACACTACATGCTAATCTTGAAAGATTAAATGCACGACTTAGCAAATTTATTTTAAATAATTCAAATAAATGTTATCAACAAATAAACGATGAATTATCAATCATCAATCGAATTTGGTTGGTCTAATTTGCAAAAAACACGTACGTAACTAATCGATAAGCAATATAAAACATCACAGCACCGACAATGCAGTCCAAAATTACCCACATTCTTTTTTGTTTAAATAAAGGGGTAAGTAATCTTGCCCCATAGCCAATGCTGAAAAACCAGATAAAAGAAACACAAACAGCACCAATCAAAAAAGCCAATTTTTGTTGACTGTTTAACGTGCCCGCAATACCGCCAACAATGACAACGGTATCCAAGTATACATGTGGATTAAGTAAAGTGACGGCCAAAGTTGCCATTACAACTTTTACCCGGCTAGTATTATCGGTACTTTGCGATTCTATTTGCATGCTACTCGTACCATTAATCGCACTTTTAAATGCACCAAAACCATACCAAATAAGAAAAAGCGCGCCCAATATTGCCAATATATTGGTAATTAACGGATTACGACTAATAAACGTACCAAGACCTAAGATACCAATAGACATTAAGGCAAAATCACAGACAAAACAAATGGCTGATACATAAAAGATATGGTTTTTTAATAATCCTTGTTTTAAAACAAACAAATTTTGAGCGCCAATAGCAATAATTAAGCTGGCTGAAATTAACGCACCGTTTACTATTTCTGAAAGCATGGTTATAACACCTAATTAAAAATGAAGGTATTATTATATAATCATGTGCTACAATCAAGTTGTTATATCCGTTGAAGAAAATCGATTAACTGTCTTGGTTATTTTGTTCTAACCAAAGCGGTTGATTGCGATTTTTATTCAAGTAGAGCATGACAGTGCCAATAGCTAACCAAACTGCGCCAACAATTTTTGCATCGTTATCAATATGCATTAATACCGGTAATAATACTACAATACCAGCAATAGGCACTAAGATATCAAAAATCCAAGAAAGCCATCCTTTAGAAGCTTTTTTGAATTTGAAATAACCAATTACTGCAACATGTAACATTATAAAGGCAGTTAATGCACCGACATCAACAAATGAGACTAAAGTAGGCAGCCCCTTATCATTATTTGCCGCAATAACAACTAAAACTAAATTAAAGATCGCCGCAAATAAAATTGCAACAGTTGGCACACCACTTTTTTGACCAACTTTGGCTAAAAATGAAGGTAAACGTTTATCTCGTCCCATACTATATAATAAACGACTTGCCGCAGCCTGCCCAACCATTGCCGCAAATGATGCACCGATCGCTTTCATTAAACTTAACGACCATCCTAACCATACATTAATTTCGTGATTAACAATGTCATAATAAGCTTTACCTTTTAGTTCAGGATGACTATTTAAATAATCTGCACTATATGGATTAAGTAAAGCACCAACATAAATTTGTACTACAAATAAAGCACCCGCTAAAACTAAACAGCAGATAATCGCTCTACTCACTATGTTACGTTGACCACTATTTTCTTCAGAAAAAGTAGCAATTGCATCAAAGCCTAAATAAGATAAAACTGCGATAGACACCGCATTAAATAATTTGCCCCAAGTAAATAACTCACCACCAATAAAAGGATGTAACCAATTGCGGCTAATATCACTATTTGCGATAATCCAAATACCCACCAATAACACAGCAAATAGGATAATAATTTCAAGAATTAAGATAATTAATGTGATTTTTGCTGATTTTTTAACCCCAATTAAATTTAATGTTGTGGTAATCACGACGGCTAAACAAGTCCAGATCCATACAGGCACTTCGGGAATCAATGCATTGAGTGATATACCACTAAATAGATAAGCAACAGCAGGAATAAACATATAATCAAGTAGCAATAACCAGCCAACTAAAAAACCAGCATTGGGATGAATACCAACAGAACAATAGGCATAAACTGCGCCGGCATGTGGTAAAGCACGAGCCATTCTAGCATAAGAATACGCGGTAAAAGCCATAACGAAAGTAGCGACAATATACACTAAAGCAATGGCACCATCACTGATCGCGTATAACACACCAAATAATCCTACTGGTGCTGCTGGACCAATAAAAAGCAATCCCAAAATCACTAAATCTCGGAATCGCATATTTTTCTTTAATTGCTGCATAATCATACTCTTATTACATTTCATTCAACAAAATAGAATGTTATACGATTAATGCAAAACAGACTAAGATCAGCTAGTTATTAGATTATAATTATAAGTTATATAAAATAGTTAACGTTGCTCTCTAATCTCATAGGTATAAGACATTTTGGCTGTTTTACCTAACATAATTGAAGCACTGCAATATTTTTCTGACGCAAGCTTTACCGCTTTTTCAACGCTTTCATTGTCAATATTTACACCGGTAATCACAATATGGAAATTAATTGAGGTGTAAACCTTGGGTGAAGATTCTGCCTGCGTTTTATCAATATCAATCCAAAGATCACGCACATCTTTTTTATTATTTTTTAAGATAGCGATAATATCATAAGCCATACAGCCAGCAGCACCGTGCAGTAAAAGTTCCATTGGACGAGCGCCACGATTACGACCTCCGTGCTCAATGCCTCCATCCATGACCAATGAGTGGCCACTTGCGGTTTCACCTAAAAAACCAAAATCATCAATCCACTTTAAACGATCTTTCATTATTTCACTCCTTTCAATATAAAATTGTCATAATATTTTGTGACTTCTTTTGAATTACTCAATAACATAAGCTTTTTTGATCATTATGTCATCTTTTAGCGTATTAGATTGTGATTAAACTCATTGCTAATATTTGATTATTTACTCTTTGATAGATTGCTACCATTCAAATATGTCAGGTACAATAACCAGCCAATGAGAAAAATAATCGACACTGTTGTTAAAATAATTAACCCAGTGATCAATTTATCTAATTAACAAATGGAAAAGTGATTAGTTTTACGTTAATCACTATAAGGACTTAAAATGCTTGTTGAATTTGTTATTTTCATCTGTATTGGCGCATTTGCCGGTTTGCTGGCTGGCATGTTCGGTATTGGTGGTGGTGCATTAATCGTTCCTGCTTTGATTTTTACACTTGACCATTTCAATTTTGGTAACAACTGGATCAACCATATTGCAGTTGCTTCATCATTAGCAACAATCATTGGTACGAGTTTATCATCGAGTTGGTTGCAAAATAAAAACCATAATATTCAATGGTCTGTGTTAAAGAAAATGGTATTGGGTTGCATTGTCGGTACAATAATTGGATCGTATATGACCCCTTATATTCCCGGTGTCTATCTTAGGTGGATCTTTATAGCTTTTCTGTTCTACATTGGCGGAAAATTTATTTTTAAGACCAGTAAAGTTAATCACAATCAAACCACTCAAACAATGAGTACAGGGAATAGTGTTTTTGTGCTTGTTGGTGCATTTATTGGTGTTTTTGCGGCATTAGTCGGCGTAGGTGGTGGTGTATTAGTGGTACCATTCTTGAAAAAATGTGGTATCGATATGCGTAAAGCCATTGGCACATCAGCGGCATTTACTCTGCCAGTTGCAATAGGTGGAACAATTGGGTATATCATTGCTGGCTGGAACATTCCAGAGCTTCCTCAATACAGTCTTGGATTTGTGTATCTACCAGCTGTATTTTCAATTATGCTAGCCAGTATACCCATGGCTAAAGTTGGTGTTCAAATAGCACAAAAATTATCAATTAATAAATTAATCAAGTATTTCGGCATTTTTTTATTACTGTTAGCATTAAAATTATTGGTATCTTCTCTGTAATGAAAATATAGCACTTATTAATAGTAACGAATAACGAGGATGGATAAAGATAAGATTAATTCCTTCTTAAAAATAAGGTCGCTAAAGCGACCTTTTTAATAAATTATCTATTTAACGCTATCTTGCCTCTTTAACAGCTAATCCTAATTGCCATACTGCCATCGCATAATGGGTACTGTGATTATAACGTGTTATGGCATAAAAGTTAGGTAAACCATACCAAAATTGATAACGATCCCCCATATCCAAGCGTAGTAAACTTGCTTCTTTGTAACCCTCTAAAGAACTTTGAGGTTTCAAACCAGCATTAGCTAAGGTTTCAATTGAATATTTAGTACTAAACCCAGTATCAAGTGATAAAGGCGCTTGACCATTCGCCATAACTGCCACTTTTTTGTCACGTTTCCAGCCATGAGCTTTAAAATAGTTAGCCACACTACCAATCGCATCGACAGGATTCCAAAGATCGGTATGACCGTCACGATCAAAATCTACAGCATAATTTCGGAAAGCTGATGGCATAAATTGACCATATCCCATCGCACCTGCAAACGATCCTTTCAAGTCAAAGGGATCGACACCTTCATCACGACACATTAACAAGAAATCTTCCAGCTCTTCAGAAAAATATTGTGCGCGTCTTGGATAATAAAAGGCGAGTGTAGATAAAGCGTCAATAATAGTTGTTTTACCCATTACTCGCCCCCAACCAGTCTCAACACCAATAATCCCAACAATAATTTCGGGTGGCACACCATATTCTTGGTAAGCGCGTTTCAAATCGGGTTCATACTTATTCCAAAAATCAACACCTTTAGGTATATTGCTATCAGTGATGAATTTATTTTTATACCGAATCCAGGCGCCATTTGGTATCGTTGATACACCTGTTTTTGGTGCTTGTTTATCCATCAAGTTAATCACCCAATCAAGTTTATTTGTTTGAGCAAGTACATTTCGCAATTGTTGGCGATCAAAACGATATTTATTGACCATTCGGTCGATAAATTTTTCTTTAGTAATTTCTAACGGACCGCTATTGGTTAGCGGTTGATTATGTTTTTGTTCTAGGTAAACACCGCCTTTAACATTCGCATGTCCTCGATGTTCTTGCATCGGTGTGGGTGAAGATTGCTTGTTACTTGTGCAAGCAGCAAGCAATAAAAGCATAGAAGCTACGATAACAATACGTTGCATAATTCATCCATATTTTGTTATTTAAAACAATAAGCAATATCCTAAAATTATTGGCGTTACTCAACAATATTAGGATTTGCTTTTCCTTCTGATATCTGTTGTATGTTATTTAAAGTTGTGTCAGATATATTTAATAATGCTTCTTGAGTTAAAAAAGCTTGATGCCCTGTAAAAATCACATTATGGCATGATGATAAACGTCGAAATACGTCATCTAAAATGACATCATTAGATTTATCTTCAAAAAAGAGATCTCGTTCGTTTTCGTAAACATCCATACCTAGCGCACCGATTTTGGTCTGCTTTAACGCTTCGATTGCAGCAGTAGCATCCAATAAGCCACCACGGCTGGTGTTGATAATCATTACGCCGTTTTTCATTTTGTTAAATGAATCTTTATTTAATAAATGATAATTTTCCGGTGACATTGGACAATGCAACGTGATGACATCTGATTTTGCATAAAGTTCGTCTAATTGAACATACTGAGCACCTAATTCGACAACGATATCATTTGGATAGGGATCATAAGCAAGAATATTCATGCCAAACCCTTTTAAGATGCGGATAACTGCTTGACCAATTTTACCTGTACCTATCACCCCTGCGGTGCGGTTGTGCATGTTAAAACCAGTTAAACCTTCCAGTGAAAAATTAGCATCACGGGTACGCTGATAAGCTTTATGAGTTCGACGATTGAGTGTCATCATTAACGCAACAGCATGCTCAGCAACTGCTTCAGGTGAATAAGCCGGTACTCGCACGACGGTAATACCCAATTTTTTAGCTTCAGCTAAATCCACATTATCAAACCCAGCACAGCGTAATGCGAGTATTTTAATGCCATAATGGGCTAATTTTTGTAAAACTTGCTTATCGACTTCATCATTAACAAATACACATACGGCATCATAACCTTGGGCTGTAACTGCTGTTTTATGACTAAGTTTATGTTCATAGTATTCAATCTCAAAGCCATATTTTTTATTAGCAATCTCTAAATGTTCTTTATCATAATGTTTACTACTAAAAACCGCTATTTTGATTTTACCTTTCATACTAATTAACCTCTTTCAAATTTATGCAATGAATATCGTGATTATTTGTTTTGAATGTTTTTACTTTAAGTCTGTCCAAAAAGAGTTTAACTACCTAGATTAAGATTGTTATTAAAATAAGTCAAAACGAGTTAAAATTTTTACGTTTAGTCAATCTAGTCAGAGTAAAACGCTTTTTATTGGCTTTAACAATTATTTGTTATTAATGTGCTATGATAACACTTTGCAAAAAAACTAACCATTAATGTTAAATAATGAATAATACGCAAAACACCATCTTTAAAACCATTTTTACAACTAAAATGCTCATCTGTATTTTTACAGGTTTTGCATCTGGTTTGCCATTTTATTTATTACTACAACTTTTACCTGCGTGGTTAGAAAGCGAAGGAATAAATATTAAAACAATTGGTGCATTTTCTTTAACGCAAATGCCTTATATTTTTAAATTTGTTTGGGCCCCCTTTATGGATAATACCTCATTATTCCATTTAGGCAGACGCCGAGGCTGGATGCTCATATCGCAAATCATATTAGTTTTATCCATTAGTTTATTAGGTTTTTTATCGCCTTCACTCAATATTTGGCTCATTGCCACACTTTGTTTTATTATCGCGCTATTCTCGGCGACGCAAGACATTGCTTTAGATGCATTTAGAAGAGAGCTTTTACTTGATAATGAACTGGGTCTAGGGAATAGTATTCACACCAATGCCTATCGAATTGCAGGACTCGTACCTGGATCATTATCGCTTATATTGTCTAGTTATTTAGCTTGGCATAGTGTTTTTATTATTACTGCACTATTTATGATTCCAGCTATCATTATGACGTTATGGGTCAAAGAACCACTTAACCAATCAGTCAAAAATCATAATCTTGAAGCGATCATCATAAAACCATTTAGTGAGTTCATCACTCGTCAAGGTGTTAAAAATGCAATCATTATTTTAGCCTTCATATTTCTTTATAAATTGGGCGATAGTATGGCAACCTCTTTAGCTACACCTTTTTATTTACAAATGGGTTATAGTCGATTAGATATTGGTTGGATTGCTAAAAATGCATCTTTATGGCCGAGTGTTTTTGGTGCGTTAGTTGGTGGAATATTGATGATCAAAATTGGGATTAATCGAGCGCTTTGGGCTTTTGGCTTTGTACAGGTTATTTCTATTTTAGGCTTTGCTTGGTTATCGATTGAAGGGCCATTTACAACCATTACCGGTTATCAACAAATTATGTTAGCCATTGTTATAGGATTTGAAGCATTAGGGGTGGGATTAGGTTCTGCCGCATTTGTCGCGTTTATTGCGAAAACTACTAATCCACTTTATACAGCAACACAGTTTGCTTTATTTACAAGTATCGCATCAATTCCCAGAACATTGATAAATGCAACGACTGGCGTGATGGTCGAACATCTAGGTTGGACAACCTTTTTTGCTTTATGTACGATTTTAGCCTTACCAGGTATGCTATTATTAATTAAAGTTGCACCATGGAATACACAACATTAGGAGAGAATATGGATCAATTAAATCAGGCCTTTGAATTTAGACATGCATGTAAAAAATTCGACATCAATAAAAAAATCAATGATATCGATATGGAATATATTCTAGAAGCAGCACGTCAATCTCCATCATCATTTGGCATGGAGCCTTGGCATTTTGTTGTGGTGAGCAATGATAAAATTAAAAAGCAATTACGTGCAATTTGTTATGATCAAGAACAAGTAACTAGCTGCTCGCATTACGTTGTTGCCCTTTATCGTAAGGCTAATAATTTTACATTACAAAGTGATTATTTACGTCGAACCATTGCTCGAACCTTACCGAATCCAGAGGATAAAACCGCTATCGACATTGCTTGCCAATCTTTTATCAATTTTTGTAAACATGGACTCGCTGACGGTTTAACCCTCAATCACTGGTCAGAAATGCAAATCTATATAGCAAGCGCAAATATGATGACGGCTGCTGCTTTCAAAGGCATCGATTCCTGTGCAATAGGTGGGTTTGAGAGTGATAAAGTCATCAAAATTTTTGAAAATACAATTCCTCAATTCAGCGGCCAAGTATTTGGTGTTGGACTTTGTATCGCCTTTGGATATCGGGCTGATGAACCTAGTTCACCACATATTCGCTGGCCACTTACCGATATGACAACTTATTTACCTAATGACAAATAAGGCAGTAATTGCCTTCACTCGTCACTCGGCGAGATGAAGGGTAAGCCAACTAACATCACACTACCCTTTATTTCACTAAATTATATAGCGCTTCTGCATCAGAAGAAGCGCAATCTATTATAAACTCAATGCCTGATAAAATATTACCAAGTTGAGGATCATTAACCTGTTGTTGCACCGAATTTAACATTTGTTGTGCCCAACTAATTTTTGAAAGCACTGACTCGACTTTTTCTATAGTAGTATTATTCATCTTATATCCTTTTAGTTTATACGGGTAATCTAAACAGATAACCGGAATAAAGTCACAAAAAATTTAAAAGATTAATTTTAATCACTTAAAAAAAGAAATTAAACAAAATATAGTTTTAAAAATAAGAAAATAGTTTAAAAAAAATGAAAATATAAAGATAAACTTTGAAAATTACAACAATAAAAAATTATTGCGATAACCTATTACTGCAATAATCAATTTTTTTCATGACATGGATTGATAATGTTAAACTTATCAGTTATAAATTGCACAGCTTTGGTTGCTAATAGCCAGAATATTTAAATAATAAGGATAGTAATATGAAAACTAAACATGCTCGTTTATTAATACTTGGTTCTGGCCCTGCCGGTTACACGGCAGCCGTTTATGCTGCAAGAGCAAATTTATCACCAGTATTGATTACTGGCACACAAGAAGGTGGACAACTAACAACCACTACCGAAATTGAAAATTGGCCAGCTGGGGCACCGGAACTAACCGGTCCTGAATTAATGGTCAAAATGAAAGAACATGCAGAAAGATTTAATACAGAAATTATTATCGACCAAATTGATCGTGTTGATTTTAGCAAGAAACCTTACAAACTTTACGGTAGTGAAACTGAATATAGCTGTGATGCATTAATTGTTGCTACCGGAGCATCAGCACAATACTTAGGATTACCATCAGAACAAGCTTTCAAAAGTAAAGGCGTTTCGGCTTGCGCCACTTGTGATGGATTCTTCTATCGAAATCAAAAAGTTGCAGTCGTAGGGGGTGGTAACACTGCTGTAGAAGAAACACTTTATCTTGCCAATATTGCGAGTGAGGTACACTTAATACACCGACGCGATAGTTTTCGAGCAGAAAAAATATTAATGGATCGACTAAATGAAAAAGTAAAAGAAGGTAAAGTAATATTGCATACTCATCAAGTCGTGGATGAAATACTGGGTGACAATATGGGGGTAACAGGTGTTAGAATGCGTAGCACACAAGATAGCAATCTCACCGAGCAACTTTCTGTGATGGGCGTATTTATCGCTATTGGTCACAAACCCAATACCGCAATATTCGAAGGACAGCTTGAACTTAATGGTGGTTATATCAAAGTACAATCAGGCACACAAGGTAATGCAACGCAAACGAGTGTTGAAGGTATTTTTGCTGCAGGTGATGTGATGGATCATGTTTATCGACAAGCGATTACATCCGCGGGAACAGGTTGTATGGCGGCGTTAGATGCCGAGCATTATTTGGATAATTTAAAATAAAAATAAAATTTCATGTCTTTAGATAAACAACGTCAAACCTATCTACTTAGTTGGTTAAAACAGCACGCAAAACTACATAAAGCTGATTTGCGTGCTTCACTATTAACTGGCCTTTTACTCACTATTTTGATCATTGTTCAAGCAGCGCTATTGGCTATTATTTTGCAAAAATTAATTATTGAACAACGTAATTTAAATAAAGTACTGCCCTATTTTTTAGCGCTCGTCATTACCTTTCTAGCGCGTGCTGCATTGATTTATTTTCGTGAAAAAATCAACTTTTCATTGGCTACAAAAATTCGCAAAAACATTCGACACCAGCTTATCAATCAACTTGAATTACTAGGCCCGGCTTATTTAAATCAGAGCACTACAGGTGCTTGGAGCACTTTACTCATTGAACAAGTTGACAAGCTGCACGATTTTTTTGCTCGTTATCTGCCTCAAATGCGGCTAGCGAGTATGGTTCCTATATTAATTTTCTTTGCTATTTTACCGTTCAACTGGGCTGCGGCAGGTATATTACTATGTACAGCCCCACTTATTCCTATCTTCATGATTTTAGTTGGAATGGGGGCTGCCGATATTAATCGTCGCCATTTTAAAGCACTCGCTTACCTTAGTGGGCATTTTTTAGATCGCCTAAAAGGACTAGCAACCATTCGGTTATTCAATCAAGGTGATAAACAAGCCAAACAAATAACCCAAGCATCTGAAGATTTTCGCATCAAAACCATGCAAGTATTAAAAGTAGCATTCTTATCCTCTGCGGTATTAGAATTTTTCACTTCAATATCAATTGCAATTGTTGCAGTCTATTTTGGTTTTTCTTATCTAGGTGAATTTAATTTTGGTTCATACAATAGCACAGTGACGTTATTTGCAGGCTTTTTTGCGCTTATCTTAGCGCCTGAATATTTTCAACCACTACGCGATCTTGGCACATATTATCACGCCAAAGCAGAAGCGATTGCAGCAGCCGATAATATCGAAACATTTTTAAGCCAACAGCAACCAAAACAAGCAAGTCATAACTTACAAACCAATATTGAATTTAAGCAAACATTACAGACGATTAAAGCAACTAATTTAATCGTCATGTCTAGCGAAGGCTTGCCTATTGTAGGGCCTTTAACTTTCACGCTAAAGGCACCGTTCAATCTAGCTTTGATAGGCACCAGTGGTGAAGGCAAAACGTCATTAATGAATGTATTATTGGGCTTTTTACCCTACCAAGGATCGCTAACCATTAATGATATTGAATTTAGCCAAATAGAGATCAAAACATGGCAACAACAAATTAGTTGGATTGGTCAAAATCCTTACTTAATTAATGGCACTGTGCGCGAAAACATTTTACTGGGTAAACAAAATGCATCAGACCAAGAACTCGAAACCGTCATAAAAAAAGCGCAATTACTAGATGTTATAGCCAAATTGCCCTCTGGTATAGATACACAAGTGGGAGAAGATGCAGTGAGACTATCAGTTGGACAAGCCCAACGTATAGCGTTAGCTAGAGCAATGTTAAAACCGTGTCAATTATTGATTCTTGACGAACCCACAGCCAGCTTAGATAAGCAAACGGTACAGCAAATTGATCAACAACATATTGCGATCAACACGATTACCATTACTCACCAAAATGAAGATATGCAAGAGTATGATCAAATATGGCAATTGTCACAGGGAAAACTACAGAGTATTAACGGCAAGGAGCATGCATGTTAGCCATTTTACGCCCCTATATTGCACTGTATAAACACTATTTTTGGCAAATTATTTTGGGATTATCACTGTCTATACTGACGTTATTTGCCAGTGTTTTTTTATTATCTTTATCCGGTTGGTTTTTAGCCTCAACAGCGGTAGTTGGTGTTGCAGGTTTGTATACGTTTAATTATATGTTACCGGCGGCAGGTGTACGTGCGGCAGCAATTACACGAACAGCTTCACGCTATATGCAACGATTAGTGGATCATAACACGACCTTTAAAATTTTAGCGTATTTAAGAACGTTGGCCTTTAAAAAAATATTGCCGCTAAGTGCTAATCAATTAGCGCATTATCAAAAAGCTGACTTACTTAATCGTTTTATTGTTGATATTGATGCACTAGATCATCTTTATTTAAAATTATTTTCACCAATTGTAACGGCATTAGTCATGATTGTGCTGCTATTTATTGGATTAAGTACCATTAATCTACCCATTGCATTAATCATTTGTATTATACTTACGGTAACCCTACTTGCTGTGCCCATTATTTTTTATTATGCTGGTAAGCAATTGGGTGAACAGCTAGCTCAGCAACAAAGTGAGTATCGATCGCTGTTAATCAATTATTTACAAGGGCAAGCTGAGCTCATTTTATTTAACGCACAGTGCCGTTACCGAGTTAAACTAGATGAACTTGAATCTAACTGGCTTTACAATCAACAACGCCAATCAACCTTAGTGGCATTATCAACCGCACTGGTTATACTAATTGCAGGCTTTTTAACATTACTGGTGCTTTGGCTTATAACCCAATATACCTTATCACCACTTGTTGCATTATTTGTATTTGTTTGCCTTGCCAGTAACGAAATTTTAATGCCAATTCCTGCGGCATTTATCTTTTTAGGTCAAGTCATTGCCTCGGCTAAACGTACAACAAATATTTTCAACCAAACACCCGATATACATTTTGTTGAACATGGCAAGACAATTGATTTAAATTCAGCAAAATTACAATTTGATCACATAAATTTTTGTTATCCAAATCAACCTTTTGCGATATTAACCCATTTTTCATTAACGGTTGAAGCTGGTGCACATATAGCATTAGTGGGTAAAACCGGTTGCGGCAAATCAACATTACTAAGTTTAGTCACGCGTAGCTGGCAACCCAATTCTGGTACTATTTTTATTAATAACACGCCTATCGAACAACTCGATGAGCCAACTTTGCGCAAAGTTATTGCCGTTGTACCCCAAGTTATCACTATTTTTAGTGATAGCCTTCGTCAAAATCTACTTATTGGTAATGACCAAGCATCAGATAAGCAATTAAAAGAGGTATTACATCAAGTCGAACTGGACAAACTACTTGCAACCGAACAAGGATTAGATTTACCCCTTGGACAAGGTGGACGAACATTATCGGGAGGCGAAATTCGACGAATAGGTATCGCAAGAGCTTTACTCCACAACTCGCCTTTGATCTTGATGGATGAACCAACTGAAAGCCTTGATCAACAAACTGAACAACAGATAATTCAATTAATTAAACAGACATGTGCTGGAAAAACGTTACTTATGGTTACTCATCGTTTAACCAATAATCCGTTATTTGATCGGGTTATTACACTTTAAGTTATAGTTACATTTCCCTACTCCCCAATGATCACAACGTTTATTGGGGATAGCTAATGATTGTTAAGTGAGTAAACGGCTAAATTAATTTTGCTACCAAAAGTTCGGCGTATTATCACCACCATTCTATTTAAAAAATATGCTATAATGACGCTTTATATTTAACAGTAGAGAGATTATTTTGCAACAATCGTTACAAGATTTTATTATTGATAAAATTGATGATCTAAAAGGCAAAGACATTGTTACCCTAGATGTGCGAGGCAAATCAAGTATTACAGATTATATGATTATCTGTACTGGTACGTCTAATCGTCACGTTGCCTCAATAGCTGGACATTTACTCGATGAAGCAAAAAAACAAGGATATTTGGTCTTAGGTAGTGAAGGTCAAAATGATGCAGATTGGGTAGTGGTTGATATGGATTCAGTTATCGTACATATTATGCAGGAACAAAGCCGACAACTATACGAACTGGAAAAACTGTGGAGTTAATCTAGTGAAGATTCAACTTATTGCTGTTGGCAACAAAATGCCTCATTGGGTTACAACAGCTTTTGATGATTATTGTTCCCGCTTTCCTAAAGATATGCCTTTAGAACTAATTGAAATTCCTGCCGGTAAGCGCACCAAAAATGCGGATATTGTCCGCATTTTAGATAAAGAGGGTGAAATGATGTTAAATGCTTGCGGTAAAGGTAATCGCATTGTCACACTCGATATTCCTGGTAAAGCATATACAACACACAATTTAGCTCAACAATTAGAGCGCTGGAAAACCGATGGTCGCGATGTGAGCTTACTGATTGGTGGTCCTGAAGGTCTTTCTCCTGCATGTAAAATTGCAGCTGAACAGAGTTGGTCACTTTCTCCACTTACTTTGCCCCATCCACTGGTACGGGTAATTGTTGCCGAAAGTTTATATCGCGCTTGGAGCTTGACCACCAATCACCCTTATCATCGTGAATAATCGTCATTAGGAAAATAAAATGAGCGAAATTATTTTAGATTTGCAAATCGCAAGTGAAGAAACTGACAACCTACCAAGCGAAACACAAATAATGCAGTGGTTAGATGTGATTTTACCACAATTTATGGATCAAGCAGAAATTACCATCCGCATTGTTGACCAAGCTGAAAGCCAACAGCTAAACAATACTTATCGCCATAAAGATAAACCGACTAATGTATTATCTTTTCCATTTGAATCACCGATTGAAATTGATGTGCCACTATTAGGCGATTTAATCATATGTAAACAAGTGGTAGAAGCTGAAGCGCAAGAGCAACATAAATCACTAACTTCACATTGGGCGCATATGATTGTTCATGGTTGCTTACACCTATTAGGTTATGATCATATCCTTGACGAAGAAGCCGAAGAAATGGAAAATATTGAAATAGACATTATGCGGCAATTAGGCTTTGATAATCCTTATCAAGCAATTGACTAATGTAAGCATTTAGTTAATATAACTATCTACCACAACTAATTAAACAATAAATCAAAACAAAGGAAGAGAGCAAATGAGTGATGATAATCACCGGAGAACCAAAAAAGGGTTTACACTATGGTTAAGTCAGTTATTTAATTCAGAACCAAAAGATAAAGAAGAACTGATCGAAGTTATCCGCGAAGCAGAAGAAAACGAACTCATCGATCCTGATACGCTTGATATGATTGAAGGTGTGATGGATATTGCAGAACAACGCGTTCGTGACATTATGATTCCCCGCTCTCAAATAATCACAATCAAAGACAATTACACGCTTGATCAATGTTTAGATATCATTTCTGAACATGGGCATTCCCGTTATCCTGTGATCAGTGAAGATAGAGATCACATCGAAGGTGTGCTACTTGCCAAAGATTTACTGATTTTTATTCGCCAAGGTGTTGCTGATTTTGATTTAAAAAAAATCCTACGACCAACGGTCATTGTGCCCGAAAGTAAACGTGTTGACCATATGTTGAAAGAGTTTCGTATGCAGCGTTACCATATGGCAATGGCCATTGATGAATTTGGTGGTATATCAGGACTGGTTACTATCGAAGATATTCTAGAACTGATTGTTGGTGATATCGAAGATGAATACGATGAAGTCGAAGATCGTAATATTCGTCGTTTATCTCAATCCGTTTATACCGTCCGAGCGCTTACACCTGTTGAGGACTTCAATGAAATTTTTGCTACTTCATTTAGTGATGATGAAATGGATACCATTGGTGGACTGGTTATGCAACACTTCGGTCGTTTACCGTTACGCGGCGAAAGTATCTTGATTGATGGCTATCAATTTAAAGTGACGATAGTCGATCGCCGGCGTATCATTCAATTACATGTAACAATTCCTGAAGGTGCAACTATACCTAATTTAGAGCTACCAGAAAATGCTTAAACACCTTTTCCTAAGTTTAATTTTGGGGGGCATAGCTGTTTTTAGTTATGCGCCTTTTCATATTTGGCCTTTAGCTTTTATCTCATTTATTGGTCTATTATGGTTAATTGCTGACAAATCCAAAAAACAGGCCTTATTGATAGGGTTAACTTGGGGGATAGGTTATTTTGTTGGTGGCGTACATTGGATTTATATCAGTATCAAACAATATGGTGAATTACCCACCGCGATTGCTATTGTCATATTGGGATTATTAATTGTCTATTTATCGCTTTATCCAATGCTATTTGCACTGTTATTAAGAATGCTGGATCGCTATGCCCCTGCCTTTTCTTTTAAACAACTTGTTATTACTGCACCTGTAATTTGGCAATTTAGCGAATTTCTACGTGGCTATATTTTAACAGGATTTGCTTGGCTAGAGCTTGGATATAGCCAACTAGATAGCCCTTTGCGTGCATATTTTCCTATTATTGGTATAGAAGGGGTTAACTTAATTACTAGTATTATCTGTGGATTAATACTTTATATTTTACACCAATTGCGTTCCAAGGTTCATAAAAAGCACGTGCTTGGTGCGATATTTGCACTAATAGCGATCTTTATTGCACCAATTTCATTCAAAGATATTGATTGGACAACCGTAGATCAGCAACGTACAGCCAACTTTTCGTTAATCCAAGGCAATATTCCACAATCATTACGTTGGAATAGTGAACAATTGGAAAGCACGTTAAAAACTTATTATCAACTCACACAACAATCATTAGGCAAAGATAAAATCATTATCTGGTCAGAAGCGAGCATTACTGACTTCGAGATAAATCAACAACCATTTTTATATTATTTAGATAACCAAGCGAGAGCTAAAGGTTCCGAAATAGCGGTGGGTATTATTGATTACCGTTTAAAAAACGCTGAAGACCAAGCTAACGGTGATATTTACAATACGCTCTTAGTGTTAGGAGGTAAAGAAGCTTATCAGTATCCAACAACCAATCGTTATCAAAAACATCATTTAGTCCCTTTTGGTGAATTTATTCCGTTAGAATCTGTACTTGAACCGATTGCCGCATTGCTAGACATTCCTATGTCATCAATGAAACAAGGCGATAAAAAGCAACCCCAATTAACAATGCAAGGATTTAAATTTACAACGGCAATCTGTTACGAAGTGATTTTATCTAATTACATATGGCATAACTTTCAACAGGATACTGACTTTTTACTGACTGTTTCAAATGATGCTTGGTTTGGTGATAGTATTGGGCCAAAACAACATCTACAAATGGCACAAGCAAGAGCATTAGAGTTTGGCAGACCCTTAATCCGTAGTACCAATAATGGCATAACTGCAATTATTGATAAAAAAGGCTATATTATTCAGCAAATACCTGCATTTACTGAAGGTGTGTTAAATGCAACATTATCCCCAACCACTGGTTTAACCCCTTATGCAAGATGGGGAAATCTACCTTATTATGTTCTTATCCTATTCATGTGTATTATCACTTTTATAAAAAAACGTTCATAATTTAAGATACTGGCATAATTATTGCTTAAATTAAATTGAGTTCCAACTAAAACCTGAGGCTTCATTAATTGCTAAAAATGCAAAATATCAATTAATGTATCTAGCTCCAATAATCTATAAATAAACAGTAAAAAGTACTTTTATGCTAAAAAATAAGTTATAATATACGCCCTTTGTAAAAATATTAAATAAATTTAATATGATACAAAATAAACAGTAGGAGATGACTATGAACAAAAAAACAAAATTAACCAAATTAGTTTTATCATTTGCAATGTTAGGTCTAATGGCTGGAACTGCAGTTGCAGAAGAACTCAATGGTACATTAGCTAAAATCAAAGAAAGTGGTGTGATTGTTGTTGGTCATCGCGAATCGTCAATTCCGTTTTCCTACTACGGTGATAATCAAGAAGTTATTGGTTATTCGCAAGATTATTCTAATTTAATTGTCGATGCAGTTAAAAAAGAACTTAATTTACCAAATCTTAAAGTAAAATATTTACCAGTTACGTCTAAAACACGTATTCAACTACTAAATAACTACACTTATGATTTTGAATGCGGTTCGACAACGAATAATCTTGAACGTCAAAAAACTGTCGATTTTTCAGATAGTATTTTTATTGTTGGTACGCGCTTTTTAGTAAAAGCGGACAGTAATATTAAAAGTATTGAAGATCTTAAAGGCAAAAATGTGGTTACCACTGCCGGCACTACGTCTGAAATTCGTTTAAATCAAATCAATGCTAAAGAAAACCTAGGTATTCGTATTATTACCCCTAAAGATCATGGTGATGCATTTAATGCGCTTGAAACAGGACGTGCTGAAGCATTTTTAATGGATGATGCGTTACTTGCTGGGGAACGTTCGCGTGCAATAAAACCAAATGATTGGAAAATTGTTGGCGAGCCATTATCTTATGAATCTTATGGCTGTATGTTAAGAAAAGGTGATGTTCAATTTAAACAATTAATGGACAAAACTATTTCTGACGCACAAAAATCAGGAAAAGCACTTGAATCTTACAACAAATGGTTCACTCAACCTGTTCCACCAAAAGGCGCCAACATGGCACTTGAAATTTCACCAAAAATGGTTGAGCTGTTTGCAAATCCTAATGATAAAGCATTAGATTAATACTATTCTTATCTTTCTAATCCATGTACTAAATGTATTAACATTTAGTACATAACCTAAATTAGTGAATTAAATATATTATGAGTTTTAATTGGACACTATTTTTTGAACCCACCCCTTATGGTGATGGGATTTACTTAAACTGGCTATTAGATGGCATCTTTGTGACAGTGTCGTTAGCTGTGACCGCTTGGATCATTGCCTTTGTGTTAGGATCTTTGGTCGGGATATGCCGAACACTTGACAATAAGTTTCTTAATAACTTTGCGGCAAGTTATATTCAGCTGTTTCGTAATATTCCATTACTTGTACAAATGTTTTTATGGTATATGTTATTTCCAGAAATTTTAACAGGTAGCTTAAAAACATGGTTTATATCTGGCTTATCGCCAAATGTCAGCTCTTTTATCACAGCAGCAATTGCTTTAGGATTATTTACTTCAGCACGTATCGCAGAACAAGTAAGAACAGGTATTCAAACTTTACCTAAAGGTCAACGTTATGCGGCTATCGCACTTGGATTAACGAATCGTCAAGCATACATATACATTCTATTACCTAATGCTTATAGACGTATAATTCCACCATTAACCTCAGAAATGACGAATATCATTAAAAATTCATCTGTGGCGTCAACTATTGGGCTAATCGATCTCATTGGTCAAATTGATCGCATTAATGAATCGACTAATAGTATTGTGGAGATACTTTGTGGCGTCACTATTGCATTTATGTTAATCAATTATGCAGTACTGACTATTATGCGAATTGTTGAAAAACATACGCGCTTACCTAACATGAATCATGGAGGATAAAATGCAGTTATTCGATTGGATTGCTAATATACCTTCATTAGTATCAGACAACTATCATCTTTTATTAAGTGGTTTATGGTTGACCACAAGAATTACACTCAATGCGGTCGTTTTTGGCATTGTTTGGGGAACAGTGCTTGCATTAATGCGTTTATCAAATAACAAAATACTTAACATATTTGCTAAATGCTATGTGAATTTATTTCGTTCCATCCCACTACTTTTAGTACTGTTATGGTTCTATTTAGCGCTTCCGCAAGTTATTAAATATGTATTTAACTTACCACCTTATGCCGATGTTCGCGTTGTATCAGCAATGATTGCCTTTGCTTTATTTGAAGCAGCTTACTATTCTGAAATTATTCGCGCAGGTATTAACGCTGTCGCTAAAGGCCAATATCACGCTGCTTACGCACTCGGTATGACCAAAGCGCAAGCGATGCGATTAATCATTTTACCGCAAGCATTTAGATCAATGGTACCGCTATTACTCACTCAAGGTATTATCTTATTCCAAGATACATCTTTAGTTTATGTCATGAGCTTGATTGATTTATTTGGCGCAAGTGTGACACAAATCGGCAACGTGCAAGGTGGCACGGTAAAATATTCTATGATTATTTTTGCAGCAGCAAGTTATTTTATAATTTGTTTTACTGCTTCACGTTTAGTTAATTATTTCAAAAAAGGGATAAATCGATGATCTCCTTAGAAAATGTATCAAAATGGTATGGACAATTTCAAGTATTAAAGAACTGCTCAACAAAAGTGGGAAAAGGCGAAGTAGTCGTTGTTTGTGGCCCATCTGGCTCAGGAAAATCAACACTAATTAAAACTGTAAATGGTTTAGAACCTGTACAAAAGGGTAAAATTATTATAGATGGCACAGAAATCACGGATAAATCGACCAACCTAGCTAAACTTCGATCTAAAGTAGGCATGGTGTTTCAGCATTTTGAATTATTTCCCCATTTAACAATATTAAAAAACTTAACCCTTGCTCAAATCAAAGTATTGGGAAGAGCAGATGAAGAGGCGCGTGAAAAAGCTTTAAATCTATTAGAACGTGTAGGTTTACTGGCGCATGCAGATAAATACCCTGCTCAGCTTTCTGGTGGACAACAGCAACGAGTAGCAATTGCCCGTGCACTTTGTATGGATCCTATTGTTATGTTATTTGATGAACCAACATCTGCACTCGATCCTGAAATGGTTAATGAAGTGTTGGACGTTATGGTAGAGTTAGCTTATGAAGGTATGACTATGATGGTAGTGACACATGAAATGGGCTTTGCTCGTAAAGTTGCACATCGTGTTATCTTTATGGATGCAGGTGAGATCATCGAAGACACCTCAAAAGAGCAATTCTTTACTAATCCACAATCAGATCGTGCTAAAGACTTTTTAGCAAAGATTATTCATTAATTATCATCATAAAAATAAACAGCACTTGGTTAATATAGCAAGTGCTGTTTACCTAGATTACTGCTTATCATCTACATAAAAAAAATTATGTAGATAAATCATTCTTCATGATGCATTAACAACGTTTATTTTTATCTAGTTAGTTTGACAAAAAACCTTCACTAAAATTGATGAGTTATCTTTGCAAGTCAAATATTGCCAGTAATGAGATATATCTAAGTAGCTTAACAATAAATAAGGATTGATTTAAGAAAATAATAAACTATGCACCATCAATTTGGTATTTTAAAAATGCATAACAAATTATCCCAGAAGCTATGTCTAGACTACCTAAATTATCCTACCCGCTAATTATATTTACGAACTTAAACAGCTTAGCGCTATTATTGACTAAAACAATTAGCAAACTTTTTAGACTAAAAACGTTACCATCACTATGTTATGGGCAAGTATTTTCTATTTGTTGAGCTAACCCACTTTCACGATGTATTTGACTTTTGACGGAAAGCGCTAAAATTTGAGTATCGGCATAAATCGATACAGTTTTTTTAGCTCGCGTAATTGCAGTATAAAGTAAAGAGCGATTGAGTAATGGTGAATAATCAGTTGGCAATATAATATTTACATCATCAAATTCTGAACCCTGTGATTTATGAATAGTCATTGCATAAGCCGTTTCATGCTCAGGTAACCTGAAGGGTGAAAACCCTTTGATAGAACCATCAGCAAAAGGAAAATAAACACGTAATTTACTACTATCATGCTCAGCAGGTAGGGCTATGCCAATATCACCATTATATAACCCTAATGCGGCACTATTACGTAAAATCATAATAGGGCGGCCGATATACCATGCCTCTTTATTCTTTATCTGAATTAACTTATGGTTAGCTAATAGAGATTCAATTTGTGAGTTTAAGCCGCTAACACCGAACATTCCTGATCGCAAAGCACAAAGCAGGCGATAGTTGGCAAACTTAGCTAAAATGGACATAATATCATTATCACCACTAGACTTTATTGCCTTTAAATAATCTGAATAATGTTTAACACTTTCATTTAAAATAGACTGATAGGTCTGTTTTGATGCTAAATTATAGAAATGAATGTCATTAAATTCAGCATTCATGAGCAGTGCTTTTACCTTGCTAACACTGCCCTCTTTTACCGCATTAGCCAATACACCAATACCTGACGTTTGATCAAATCGGTAACTTTTTTGTAATAAGCATATACTATCGGTAATTGTTGCAACTTTCTGCTCACTCGGCACAACATAACCGGTTAATTGCGTTAACTCCAAGGCGCGTGAAGGGCTATAGCCTTTACCAATAAAAGCGCAAAGATCACCAAATACCGCGCCAGCCTCAACCGATGAAAGTTGGTCTTTGTCTCCTAATAGAATTAAACGTGCCGCAACGGGTAATGCATCAATCACTCGCGACATCATATTAAGATCAACCATTGATGCTTCATCAATCACCAATACGTCAACGTGAAGAGGATTTTGTTTATTATAATGAAAAGAACGATTATCTGCTTTAGCGCCCAATAAACGATGTAAAGTAATGGCTTCTGCCTTAATATTAATTTTTTGATTAACAGGCAATTGTGCTATGGCTTGGCTAAGTGATTCTGTTAACCTTGATGCAGCTTTCCCCGTTGGAGCAGTTGCAACAATGCGAGAATTAGGATTGGTTAACAAAATGCCAGCTAATATTTTAGCCACTGTTGTGGTTTTACCGGTACCTGGTCCACCAGAAATAATAGCCACTTTACGCGTTAACGCCACTGCCACAGCGATTTTTTGCCAATCGATGGACGCCGATCGTTGAGTAAATAATTGATCTAAAATCGTAATTAAATCAGCCTGTGATGCTAATTGTTGTTCAGATGAGGGTTGATTAAAATAAGATGCAACTTGCTTTTCATCTAGGTACATACGTTGAAAATAGAGTCTATTATCAATAAATACAAGCGGTGAAAGCAACGTGCCGTCGCTGATTATCTGATTATTTTGTGCTTGCAAAATAGTGGTTAACCAATCTTGCAAAGTGGGGGAAGCTAAATCACGCCAAAGCTGCGGATCATAGTTTTGCTCGTTTATTTGGGAAATATCCAAACAAACATGCCCCGCTCTTACCTCAAAACTGAGCAATAAAACCAAAAAAGCCAAACGTTTAACGACAATATCATCAGTTAGCTGTGATTTTTTTGATAAAAACAGCGCTAAATGAATATCAAGTAAATTAATTTGACTATTTTGTTTAAACTGATTTAACCACTGTGTTAGCATACGTTATTCGTTTTATCTGATCGTGTTTATAACCCTGAAATTTCACTCACTTTATCCTTTGGATAAGTTAGCTTAAAGCTCAAATTAAGATTTTTAGTTTCTTTAGGGTTTAATTTTAATTGCCAAGACAATAAACCACTTTCTTTATCATAAATTGCGTCGTCATATTTTGCATCTTCAAGCTTGACTATTTTATTTAAAATTACAGGCAATTGATCGTAAATAACAATATCTATTGGTAACGATTTATTATTCTTAACATCAATGGTGTAAGCATATTTTTGCGATATATCATCACCAAAGAAGGAAGGCTTTGATGTTTCATTTAAATTTCGATCGCGTGAAATAAAAATATTTTTATCATGTCCAAGGGACAGATCCAGTGTATCTTTCACGCCTTTGGTTGTAATAAAACTTTCACCTAGATAATCGCCATTAAAAAATACTGTCGATTTTCCAGGTAAAAGATTCAATTTATCCCAATCAGAAATTTGCGCTTCTAAATATACATTGCTACTTAATTTTGGCGAAGCAATATAATGATATTGAGCCAGAACTTCTTTATTTTGTAAAGTAAGTATATTACCGTAACTGTTAGATTTTATCGTATAAGGTAATTTTACATTAAAATGAGTATTAATACCCAAATTGTCAATCAACACATTATCTGAAGCGCTTTCAAAAGCCAGACCATCTAAGGTTTTTACAGCAGTGGTACTAATATCATTATATCTTTTTTCACTGCTAGCTAAAAAAGGGCCATTTTTTTCAGAAAATACATCAATTTGCCAAGGCATTAACTTAGGTGCAGTTATGCCTTCTTTAGGGTTTGATGTAGATAAACTAAAATCGACATTTTGCCAATCTAAACCACTATTTTGATAAATATCCGCTTTATAAGTTAATTGCAAGTTAGAATTAATATCGGCAACACGAATATCATATACAGGAGACCAACCAGCATCATTAATGACATAAGATAATGTCACTGGTAAAGTGATTGCTTTATCTGAGTAGACTTTTACATTAATGACATTTGTTAAACCATTGGTTGACTCATTTTTAAGGTTATCGATTTTTTCTTGAGTATCGGCGATTTGTGTATCTGTCTGAGCAAGTTCTTTTTGTAATTTATTTTGTTCATTGAGAAAGGTTACCAAATTGGTTTTAACAAAATCTAACACATTTTTCATGTTGTTAAGATCATCATGATCACTTTTAACTAATTGATCAAGTCGATTATTTTTTAGTAGTGCAATTTGCTGGTCAACTGCACTTAATTCAATTGCTGTTCTATCATGGGTATTTTGTAATTGTTGTAATTTGTCTAATAAAGATTTCATTTCTGCACTATCTTCATTATTATCGGGATCTTGATTATTAACGCCGATTGACAATATTTTAATATTTGCATCATTACTAAACCCAACATTAATGGAATGAGGATTAACACTATTAGCAATGTTGGTTAGTAAAATCTCATTTTCACCTTTTATTAAAGTTACATTTGACTGACCTTGTAATTCAGCACCTTGTAAAAAAACTGTCACTTTATTCAACGAAACATTATTGGCAAAAACATTGCTTGAAGCTAACGCAATAAAAAAAGTAAGCTTGTATATGTTCATTTTTTCTCCTTTTATTCAATATTTTTATCTTCTAAACAAGAGAATAAAGCCGGTTAACCATACCAACAAAATTGTCTAATGAATCAATTTGACTAACTAGTATTTACTATTTTTGATTGAATTTCTATCAAATTAAAATCAATTCATTAAATCAAGAAAAATTTTTGTTTAATATATTGAACATTTAATTATAATATTGTAAATTTTGTTTCAGATAAAAAACAAAAGATAAGGGGGCGATATGAATGGTTTTAGTTATTTAAAAACAGCCATAAAACGCAAAAATTTATCGTTACAAACAGTTGCTGATGCCTGCCAAATGACCAAAGGTTATTTGAGCCAACTAATTAATGATAAAATCAAAAATCCTAGTGCTCAAAAGTTACAATCACTCCATCACTATTTGCAAATTGATCCCAATTGTAAACATAAAAAAGTAGGCGTTATTTTTGGCAAGTTTTATCCACTACATACTGGTCATATTTATCTTATTCAACGAGCTATTAGCCAAGTTGACGAACTTTATGTGATTCTTTGTTCCGATACGATGCGAGATATGGCGCTATTTAAACAAAGTGCAATGTCACGCCAACCAACAATTAACGATCGGATTCGTTGGTTATTACAAACGTTTAAATATCAAAAAAATATCCATATTGAGCTTTTAGAAGAAGATGGTATTCCTTCATATCCAAATGGTTGGAATGAGTGGAGTGATCGCGTTAAAAAGTTATTTAAGGAAAAAGGCATTAATCCTAGTTGTGTCTATTCCAGTGAACCACAAGATGTAGCGATGTATAAAGATTTATTCGATTTAGATACCGTACTTATTGATCCTACACGCCGATTTATGCAAGTAAGTGGCACTCAAATTCGCCAAGCCCCTTTAAAAAATTGGCAATATATTCCAACTGAAGTTAGACCGTTTTTTGTACGAACTATTGCTATTCTTGGTGGTGAATCAAGTGGTAAATCGACATTAGTCAATAAGTTAGCCAATATGTTTAATACCACTAGCGCTTGGGAATATGGTCGTGATTATGTATTTTCTCAACTTGGTGGGGATGAACGAGCATTGCAATATGCAGATTACGATAAAATTGCTTTAGGACATGCACAATATATCGATTTTGCAATCAAACATGCCAATAAAGTGTCGTTCATTGATACTGATTTTATTACCACACAAGCATTTTGCAAAAAATATGAAGGTAAAGAGCATCCATTTTTACAAGCCATGATCAACAACTATCGATTTGATCTGGTTATTTTATTGGGTAATAACACCCCTTGGGTTGCTGATGGATTACGTAGTTTAGGTAGCCCAAAACAGCGAAAGGACTTCCAGCAGCTACTTATCTCATTATTAGAAAAAAACCATATTAGTTATGTTCAAATCGATTCACCTGACTATGATGAACGATATTTACGCTGTATTGAACTAGTCAATCAACTTATTAACGATGAAGAGTCTTAATCATGAATAAATTAGCCAATTTTATTATCGCTATAGGACGTAATCGATTTTATCCTTACTTCTGTGTACTTTGTGTCACCTTAGCTTTTTTATATACAGATCCATTTAATAATTTCAATTTACGTTATGCCGTGTCGTATGCTGGTGCATTTTGTGGATTGTTATGTGTAATCTTATTAGCTAAACGCAAAAACTTAGGGAATGTGCTAGGAATGCTAGCTGTAGTCGCTGAGTGTTGCGCTAACTTTCTTGGTGGCAATATTGGGGCAGGCTTGCCTACTTTTTACTATTTTGGCTCACATGTTTATGGATTAATCACTTGGCAAAAAAA
Source organism: Gilliamella sp. B2824 (assembly GCF_026536245.1). NCBI lineage: Bacteria > Pseudomonadati > Pseudomonadota > Gammaproteobacteria > Orbales > Orbaceae > Gilliamella > Gilliamella sp. B2824. The sequence goes on from NZ_JAFNON010000002.1 coordinate 352,452, forward strand.
CCTGGATAGTCATCAACATGTCAAAGTTCGATCACTTAGTGAGCAAGCTTTTTTATATACCCTTATTTTTCTGATTATAGCTGTCTTTTTTAATGTCTATTTAACTAATGCTATTGGCGTAGATAATACAATATATCAACTGATTACAAACTGTTTTATTTTTGGATTAGGTGTGGTGGCTCAACTTTTACTGATGATGAGATATTCATTCAATTGGTATTTGTGGGTGATTTTAAATGTCTTGGTTATTGGTTTAAATATTTATACCAATAATATTATCATTGCAACTCAATACCTGATTTATTTGTTCAATGCTATTTATGGAATTTGTGAATGGAAACATTCTGAACAAAAACAGTAAATTGTTACGCTTGAGTCAGGTATAGAAGTTCAATTTCGCGTTTTAGAATAAAAGGATACTAAAGGAAAGTAAAACGCCCAAATAAGAATCTATAAAATATAGATTATATAGTTAGTATAAAACGTAATACATAACAATTACCAAACTCACTTGAGATCGCCACAAATAAGAAAGGCCTAGAATACAATCCAAATGTATTAAATAAAAGCCATCAATCAATTTGATGGCTTTGGTTATTCAATATCACCTTTTACTAACGGAACAAACTTAACATCACCAACATTATTGACAATAAAATTATCACCGTTTCGTTCAATAACCTGCAAAATTTGTTTATGTTCATTACCTACCGGTATAACCAATCGACCTTTATCGGCTAATTGTTCGAGTAATTTACTAGGCACTTCAGATGCAGCAGCCGTAACAATAATACCATCAAAAGGACCTCGTTCAGGCCAACCTAACCAGCCATTTCCATGACGCGTTGAAATATTGTGAAGATCTAACTGTTTTAAACGCCGTTTAGTATTCCATTGCAAACTTTTAATCCTTTCTACAGAACAAACATGATCGACTAACTTAGCTAATATCGCCGTTTGATAACCCGAGCCAGTTCCAATTTCAAGTACTTTTGAATGGGGTTCTAGTTTCAATAATTCTGTCATTTTGGCGACAATGTAAGGTTGTGAAATAGTTTGCCCACTACCAATAGGTAAAGACCGATTATCATAAGCCTGATGAGAAAGTGCCTCATCAACAAAATGCTCCCTAGGAATAGCAGCAAACGCTGTTAAGACACGCTCATCTTTGATTCCTTGCTGACGCAACAATTTAATTAAAGATTGCATTTTTAAACTTTGCATGTATTTACTCACTTCCTATTATCAATTCACGTATCACGCTTGTTGCATAACAACCTGATGGTAAATAGAATTTCAAATTAACATTATTATCATCTAACCATTGCCAACTCAATTGTGATGGATAAACGACTATCGAACGTCTTGCTGTTTCAACGCGCTCTTTGGCAAATAATGAGTTAAAATTAGACCAACTTTGTAGACAAGATTGCTCAAATTCAAAAGCGACAGATGTTGTCCCTAATGGCGAATCACCAACCATAGGTGCTGTTATATTGATTTCACCTTGATGTACACGTTGTTGTAAAGAGGGTAACTCTTCAGCTTGGGCAACAAACCAACTGCCACGACCAGCAAGCTGTAATATATCACCATCAAGCACAGTTTGATGCAAATTCTGTGCAATTCGTTGGCTGACAATATTATTAAAAATTGCACTTCGAGCAGCGGAAAGATAAAAGCTACGCTTTTTACGATCAGTAACAGATATTTCACCATTGGCCCATTTTATTGCTTGAACAACATTATTTTGCTCACGACCAAAACGTTGTTCACCAAAATAATTTGGTACACCAAATTGTATAATCAAAGCTAATTTTGATTCAATTTCGGATTTATCGCTTAATGATGTTAGGTTGATATTAAAATAATTGCCTTTTAATGCACCTATTTTTAATTTCTTATTATGGCGAGTTACTTTTAGTATTTTACATCCATCTAAATTAAAATTCGAAAAATCAGGCGTAGCTTGACCTGGCATATGTAAACTAAACCACTGTTGAGTGACAGCTTGACGATCTTTTAACCCTGCATAACTCACAAATTTAGCCGAAATACCGACATATTTTGCCAACTGCTCGGCAACAAAAATGGTATTACAATCACGTTTTTGTAAAAAAACAAAAACATGTTCACCATCGTTGGTCAACTCAAAACCAAGATCTTCTGTAACAACAAAATCTTCAAATTTTTGTTTATACTGGCCAATTGTGGTGGGTTTTCCATAAAAATAATTTAGTTCAGCTAACACAGATACTACCTATTTTTTTCAATTTAATTGTCTTTAACTATTTTAGTTAATAACACTACTGCTTCACAAGCAATGCCTTCTTTACGCCCAGTAAAGCCTAATTGTTCAGTGGTTGTTGCTTTAACACTAATTTGATCAAAATGAACATTCAGGTCTTCGGCAATATTAATCCGCATTTGATCAATATGGGGGCGCATTTTTGGTTCCTGTGCAATTATTGTGGTATCTAAATTAACCAGCTGATACCCTTTAGCTTGTATTGTGCTATAAACTTTTTTTAATAATATGCGACTGTCTATACCTAAGTATTGCGGATCGTTATCAGGAAAAAACTTTCCAATATCACCTAACGCTAATGCACCGATTAAAGCATCGGTAATAGCATGTAATACCACATCGCCATCTGAATGCGCTATCAGACCATATTGATAAGGAATTTTCACGCCGGCGAGAGTAATTGGTCCATCACCACCAAATTTATGAACATCAAATCCATGCCCTATTCTCATACTGGTACCTACTTTAAAGTTGAATGAGTTAAATAAAAAGTAGCTAATGCTAAATCCTCAGGTTGAGTAATTTTTATATTGTCTCGGCGACATTCAACTAATATAGGATGCCCTCCACAATACTCAATAGCAGAAGCTTCATCGGTGATAGTTATATGATTATTCAACGCATTAAGTAAACATGATTTGAGTACTTTAGCTGTAAATAATTGAGGGGTTGCAGCTGCCCATAAATGCGTTCTATCTTCTGAACGTTCAATTATTTTATCATTGTCTTGATAGGCACGCTTTATCGTATCACTGACGCGAGTGGCTAAAATGCCGCCTTGCTGTGAATTTAACACAATATCAATTAAACGCGTAATATCGTCATTATGAACACAAGGCCTAGCTGCATCGTGCACTAAAGCCCAATCATCATCTTGCAACAAATGTAAACCTGCTAATACAGATTCAGCACGAGTTTTACCGCCTATCGTAACGTTTATTTTATCATGCGCAGCAATAGCTAGTGTGTTAAACATCACATCTTCAGGGCTAATAACAACGATAATCTGTGCTATTTTAGGATGTGATAATAACTTATTTAAGGTATGCTCGATAACCGTCATTGAGCCAATTTTTAAATATTGTTTTGGTAATTGGCTACGCATTCGACAACCTATTCCTGCCGCCGGAACAATGGCCGTAATATTACAATTCCTATTCACTGCATTATGCCTTAACGATGTTGTGTTTTTGAATCAACAATAATTCGATAAAAATACTCATTGGGCTTGACCATACCTAAATGACTACGCGCTCGCTCTTCTATCGCTTCCGAACCACGCTGCAAATCATTAATTTCAGCAAACATCTGTTCATTACGGTCTTTCAATTGCGCATTTTGTTCATGAAGATCTGCTAATATTTGAACATTATCTTGATAATCATAAACATTATTTTTGCCATACCACAGTGAGTATTGCAAATAGCTAAGTACAGCTAATAAAATTAATGGGACTTTCCATCTAATCATGAGTTTTATCTATTCACTAAATTTAGATACATTTAACTGGTTTCGGTAAACCTGCAAGTTTAGTTGCCTGTTTTGCCGGGCCATCAGGAAATAACTTATACAAATAGCGACTATTACCTTTTTCTGTGCCAAATTTTTTTTCCATAGCTTTAACTAATGCTCGAATAGCTGGTGAAGTTTTATATTCTAAATAAAAATCACGAACAAATAATATCACTTCCCAATGCGCATCGGTTAATTCTATCGACTCTTTAGCGGCCAACAGTGGGACTAAATCAACACTCCAATCCTGCCAATTTTTTAGGTAACCTTTATCATCGGTTGGTATTTGACTTAACATTTTTATAAACACGCTGTTTTATTTAAATCATATTATACTCATTTAAAGAAATGATGGCACTATTTTGATGGTAAAAGCATCATGACACGAATATTCACCTCAAATTTGATGAAATTTAAAGCAAACGATGAAAAAATTGAAAATAGCTATTTACAAATTCATAAGTCTCCTTTAATATTCACAGCCATTGCGGAAGTGTGGCTGAGCGGTTGAAAGCACCGGTCTTGAAAACCGGCGAGGGGCGACCCTCCCAGAGTTCGAATCTCTGCGCTTCCGCCATCTTTCCTAAAGATTGTTCAATTAGTCGCAATTCAAGTTTTAATAAACAGCTTTTCTTCAAAAACATCCCTCAGGATATATTGTAACCCTTAAATTTATTACTCCGTCAAAATATTAGATTATTATAAATAAAAACGAATATAAATCATAATCCAGCTAAATAGAAATTAACCACATTCCATTCTTTTTTGAGCATAAACCAAAAAACTATAGACGATAAAGACAAAATTTATTCAGTTTTACATCTGTCTTTGGATAACTAGTAAATAAAGTAACAGTAAAGATTTTGTTTTATCCAGCAACAACTATACAATCTATTTTTTAAATAAAGTGATCATCTAAAGTTCCGATAAGCAATGATCACTTAAACCAAAAATGAATGCTTACTTTTACGCAATACCGATTATTTAATTTATTAATAGGAGACGAAGCTTGAAAATATACACTGCACCTGGATCACGATCTTTAACTGTTATCTGGGCTTTGGAAGAAATAGGCCTTCCTTATGAAGCAATACGGGTTAAAATACACACAGATGATGCGGCCGTCAAATCACCTCATCCTTTTGGTAAAGTACCATTTTTAATGGAAGGGAGTTTTTCATTAAGTGAAACGTTGGCCATATGCCTTTATATTTGTGAAAAAAAACAAAATACGTTATACCCTGCGAATTTACAAGAAAAGGCTATTATCAATTCTTTAATCAGTTTTTCGATTACTGACTTAGAAACGCCACTTTCTTGCCTTGCTAAACAGATACTGTTTACTCCTGAAGATCAGCAATCGCCAGAATTTATCAATTACTTTAAAAAACAAACCATTGATGTTTTGTCTAGAATAGAACTAAAAGACACAAATGCATGGCTCATTGGTGATACCTTTACGTTAGCAGATATCTTTTTATCTCATCGATTAATGTTTGCAAAAGCATTTGGCATTACGTTGGACAAAAAACTTGAAAACTATCTTCAAAAAGCGATGAGTAGACCGGCGTTTTTAAAAGCTCATAAAATAAATGATGATTAATTGTCATTTATTTTACATTTTGATTAACCGCTTTATGGCGGTTTTTTAACAGTCCCCTTACTGAATTGAGTTTGTTAAGCCGTGAGCAAGTGAGTAATGAACCACTACTTTACCATTACCAATTGACTGATTTGGGGCAAAATTATCAAGATGAAAACGAGTAAAATCTATCAACGACATCGTTATCGATAAACTTAAAAACCATATTAAACCAATCAAAACGTTACTTTCAACCGCACCCCATATTCCACATCAATATGCAAATAATCGAGCTGAAAATTCACGTCAACCAACAAGGCTTAGGGAAAGGAAAATGCATAAATTTAAATCGTTAATGCAAGCACAATTATTCTTATCGTGATTTGCTAATATTTACAATCATGTCAATTGCGCAAGGCATTTATGTTCAGCTAAAACCTTCGTATTTTAACTGAGCGAAGATTTAAATATTGGAATATTATTACTTAAGTTACGTCTAACATTCAAAATTAGAGGTTAACTGCAAAATTAAAATGCGTTTCAATAATAAACAGAAGGAGTGATTAAAATACCTCTAATTGAGCTAAGGAATTACTTATCAACTTGCAATATAGATATTATGGATCTCGTATTGATAAAGGACACCTAGAAAAGATAACCGAGCGCTTATAATTGGTTGAGCAAGATGATAAGTAACGATCAACTTGCCAATGTATACAATCTATTGATATTGACAGATATGACACCTGCTCTTTTGGATCTGTATACTGTTATGCAATAACATCAAAGAGAAGAATACTCGCTAATAAACGCCAACATAATAAATTCTCACCCCAATTGGTAGGCTATCCGATTGAAACAGACACGATTAAAGGTTTGCCCCACAATTGCTACTTATTTTACAAAATGAATTATTTTAATAGCAAGATTCGGGTTTTTAATCGTTCTGATTTTGTTTATTATCAATACGTATTATAGAGAAAAACACAAATAAGCTATCAACAAGTAAATATACTGTATTGATTAATAAAACTAATCAACGGCCAAATACTAAAAAAAATTCAAACAACATGTATAAAAGATAACTTAGGAATGGTAATTGCAGTTAGAGCAAATAAAGATTTATACGCCTATCTTTACTAAACATCGCTCGTTATTACTAGAGCCAAGACAAATTCGATAATTTTCAAATAGGCAATGAGTAGAAAGATATAACGTTTATCTCTCTTCATTGAAGACTCGACCGAGAAAATACTTTTGTCTGGAAATTGATCAAGTTTGATATTTCTTTAGTGTTTATTAAAACTGTGTCTCAGAAAAATATGGCACAATTTATTAATGATACTGTAGGGTACCTATCACTCATAACTTCATTGGTTTGCTGAAAAGGAGTATTCAAAGTGAATAAACAAAAACAGAGAGATTTTGATCGAATAAAAAAAGCCATTGGATATTTGAGTGAAAATTATCAATCTCAACCGACGCTCGAACAGGCCGCAGAACATGTACATTTAAGTCCTTATCATTTCCAGCGTATGTTTTCTAATTGGGCTGGAGTAAGTCCTAAACAATTTCTAAGATATATCAGTATCACTCACGCTAAAAACCTTCTAAAAGAAGAAAGCGCCTCATTATTGGATGCCACCTATGAATTAGGCTTGTCGAGTACCAGCAGGTTGCATGATCTATTTATTGATATTGAAGGTATGACGCCGGGAGAATATAAAAATAACGGAGAAAACTTATCAATTAATTATAGTTTTATAGATAGCCCTTTTGGTGAAACCATCATTGCATCAACAACAAAAGGAATTTGTTATCTCGCTTTTGTTGAGGATGAACAGTCATCACTTCAATCATTGAAAGCGCTATATCCTAATGCGCAATATCGACAATGTACTGACCAGATTCAACAAAATGTAATCTTCGTATTTACGCAAGACTGGTCAAAACTAGCTAAAATAAAGCTACATATTAAAGGTACGGATTTTCAACTTAAGGTGTGGCAGGCTTTGTTATCCATTCCTATGGGAAAACTATCAACTTATAGCAACATAGCAAACAAGATACATAATCCCAAAGCGAATCGTGCGGTTGGCTCTGCTATTGGTGATAACCCAGTGGCCTTCTTAATTCCTTGTCATAGAGTTATAAAATCGACAGGATTATTAGGGCAATACCATTGGGGTAGTGACCGTAAAGCAGCCATGATCGGTTGGGAAGGTATTAAAATAGATCCTAAACGGAGGGAATAACCAAAAAGAGCATCGTTGGGAATTAGCAAAAAGAATAAAGGCAGGCAAATAATGTTTAATGGTTATATAAAAAATCCACGGAAAGCTAAATTGCAAGACTGAAAAGTACAATAGATATGAGACGTATTTTCGAGAAAAACCATAAACCATATGGCGACACTATACTCATGAAAAAAATAATTTTTTATAAAATTATTAACAATTAAATGATAATCATCTTGTCACTGTTGCGTAAAACATCTAATTCACGAGCAATGTAACATATATATTGTCCTAATCTAAATCGAACATAAATATCCATATAACTATCTTTGGTTAACATTTCCTATTATTCATAAAAAAAATAGCGACTATAGAATCTTTTTTCAAAAAGTGTCAAAGAACTAAATTTATCACATATAAAACAATAGGTTAATATTTTAGCAAGATTCGGATTGTTAGTAAGATTGAGAAAATGCAAATATAAACATAAAGTGTCAGTATGAGGAAAATAACAACATGGACAAATTACTAATTCATAAGATTTCTTATTCCAATTTATGTGCGCAATTCTCTGAACAAATAATAATAGCTGTGCTGCCGATTATAGCAGTGCTATCTATACATGCTTCAGCGTCTGAAACAGCATTTATACAAATGATAAATACGTTACCTTTTCTATTATTATCGATTCCAATGGGAGTACTTGCAGATAGAGTATCTAGAAAGAAATTGATGATCATAATGGAAATTATTCGTGCAGCAGCCATATTTATATTGTTTTATTTGACATTTTTAGGGAGTCTGACAATAAATAAAATTGCATTATTCGGTTTTTTTATAGCAATTGGTACTGTTATTTACAGTGTAGCAAGTCCCGCTTTAGTCGCATCTTTTGTCATAAAAGATCAGTTAATTAATGCCAATAGATCAATAGAGATTGCCAAAAGTGTGGCTTTTACTGCCGGTCCAGCATTAGGTGGTATTCTTGCTGGCATTTATTCTGGAGGATTAGCATTCATATTGGCTTTTTTACTTTCGATCATCAGTGCCTTTTTTCTAATATGTTTACCCAAGGAGCCTGTACAAAAAAAATCAGGAAGAAACATAATTCAAGAACTATGTGATGGTTTTATTTTTTTACTTAAAAATAAATATTTAAGACCTATAACGATAACGGCTTTTGTCTTTAATTTATCATTTAATTTGCTATTATCAATATTTGCTTACTATACTATCAACAATCTCTCCTTTACTTCATTTGAAGTCGGAATGTTATTAAGCCTAATCGGTTTAGGAATGTTTTTGGGATCCGTTCTATACAAGTTTATATCTACAAGAATAAATTTTGGATTCCAACTGACTTTAGGGCCTGTATCAGCTTTTGTAGCTTCAATATTAATGCTTTTAACTACCATATATCCTGTCAAAGAATTGGTTTTTATATCTTTTTTCTGTTTTGGATTTGGACCCATCATATGGACCATATCTACAGTCTCGCTAAGGCAGTTAGTTACGCCTAATAATATGATAGCGAAAATATCTTCAGTGATCATGACGGTTACTTTTGGTGCCCGGCCTTTAGGCGCTGCTTTAGGTATATACATAAGTGCAAATTTTGGTGTAACTAATTGCATTGTCGCTGTTTTTATTGGTTTTTTTATTCAGTTAGCAATTATTCTTTTCTCAAAACCAGCCAACTTAAAAAAGTTATCAGATGCAGAGCAATAATGTTAGAAAAAAGGTTAAAAATATGTTGTTATATGAAATATTGTTGAAGATTACCAAATGATGATGCTCTAACTGTATATCAACTAACAATGATGTTTAAATCGGTGAGAGTTATTACCCGTTTCGACAATTTCACAATAATATAATGGTCAGTCCAATGATTAAGGAAGGACCAGCTTTTTTTGAACTGGTAACATAATCATTTTGCTTGGTGGGTTGATGATAGTATTTTTTTGATTTTTTCAACTGGATGAGAGCACTTTTTATTGTAAAGCACCTAAAAAACAGAGTTATAAAGTTGAAAACCACCGTATATTTTAGTCAATATTACTACCTGATTTTGTTATATCAAAAAGTGTAGATACTTTAATTAATACGCTCTGTTTTTTTAACTTTTTTAATGTGGATTTCACCATTTCGGTACTTTTGACTTCTTTTAGTTTGGTTGTTTTTAAAATGGATCCTTCATCTGTAGCCTATTTAATGAAAAACTTTTTTTAATGTTGAAATAGCTATCCTATCTATTTTTGCGCTTCTCTTTTAGTAAGACTTTTTACAAAACCTTTGCCTTCCCTATAAGGAATTTACCGTGTTGGTATTGCTGTTATCTGAGATACCTTCCCAACACCACTAAATAATGTTTTTAAAAATTGATAATCAATTACCATACCAATTTACCTATATTGTAATTTAACTACAATTATTGTAAATAAATTGCAAAATATGTTTATATCAGTAAAATAGCATACCTGTATAAAAATAAACACCAAATATCAATAATGATGAGGTGTTTAAATTAAACATAACAACATATTTTATAAGGATATTTTATGGATACAAATGTGCCTATGTTAAAATCAAAAACAGAAGATATTAAAAAATCTGCTTTAATTCTTATCGAATGCCAAAATGAATGGCTTCATCCTTCTGGGCATTTATACCAAAGCTTTAAAGATAAAGATCTATTTGAAGAATCAATCAAAAATATTGAATCAAGCTTATTTTATGCAAGGCAAATTCACATGCCAATTATCCATTGTGGCTTGAGATTTCAAAAAGGTTATCCAGAGTTAGCCAATGGAAAAACAGGCCTAAGGCATGCAATTAGTCACTTTGGTACATTTCCTGTCGATAGTTTTAATTCGCAATTTTATGAAACATTAACACCAAAAAATGAAGAATTTATTGTAATGGGTAGAACCGGATCAAGTGGCTTTGCTGGTTCTAATTTAGACATTTACCTTAGAAACAATAGTATTGAAACACTTTATTTAGTAGGATACGCGACCAATGTTTGTGTAGAATCGACCTTTCGTGAAGCTCAAGACAAAGGCTATTTTCCAGTCATCATTAGTGATGCTACAGGTACATTCGATAAAATTCAGCAAGAACACATGTTGAAATACACAGTTCCTCATTACGGCGAATCGATAACGACTAAAGAATTTGAACGATTGTACGATGATCGCTAACTTGTTAAACAATATCAATATTTTAAATAGATTCAATTTAATATAAAAAATAAGTTAGGCTGTCCCAACATTGGGATAGCTATACCATACTCATCAAATTTAAGCTAAATATCAATTAACAGTATTAAAGCAATCAATAGCAATCAGTTTAAATTGAAATATAACAAATCATTCGTAGGTACTTTTTGCTCTTATCTAAAAATATCTCAATGATTGTGAGTTAATTGTTTTGATAGGATTAAAAAATTAATAAGATACCCAAAAATATAGATTTTAATATAAAAGAGATTAAGGGGCACTGAAAACTTTTTATCTAATATGAGTAAAACAAGTGAAATCTTAGTAATATAGCAAAAAGCTAAACACTAAATTTGTGTGAAGAGATTATGAAAAGAATAATATCATGATTATTAATAACAATTAGAATGTTAACCTAGTTGAGAGGAGTAGAAAATTGTGAAGTGCAAGAGCTTGGATAACGATATAAAATTATCCCTTTAATAATGACAATAAATGGTGAACTTATAGAGAAGAAAAGCCCATACCAAGGTATGGACTTTAAATGTAAGTACAAACTTATAGTTTAAAGTAAATGTTCATATTTTGTGAAAATTTCATGGATTTTATTGATATCAGCGGCAGTTAAATCTTCTCGGCTAAATGTAGCATATAACTTCATAACACCCTCTGAAGGAGAATCTTCAATTGTACTGTAAGCCATTAAACGTGGACAAAACTTAGCCATTGATTGTGCTGATAGTTGTTTATTAATGGTCACATTTTTATGTTTATATACTAATGATTTCTTATTAACATGAATAACATAAACACCATCATTTTCTTGTTTATCTTCCTCTCGTGAAATAGAATCATTGTCCCACCTAAGAAGGCTACCTTCCATGTACTTTCCAAGACCAGAAGAAATAAAAGCATGTGGATGGCTTATTGCCTCCTCTCCTCCCCAGTCAATACCACTACTTGAAGCTTCAGACATCACAAAAACAAGACAAAGATTAGAATCAACCGTACCTAAGTTATACTTATTATGATCAAAGATAACTACACTTTTCACATTAGAGCGTATACCATTAATAAGTATTTGAGGTTGATCATAAGTCAAATCTAATCGATTACTACCTATAATGCTATACTTAATATGATTAGTATTTTGATGTTTTGATGCAAGATAAAATAATCCCTTACATTTTTGATCTAATCCTTCCTTTACTAAGTCATTAATAAGTAATAATAAACACTGACTATCTGGTCTTTCTGACTTGGTAATATAATCTTCATAAATTGCATAAGCCTTTTCACTCACTGTAGTAATTCTATTAATATTATTACCATTATCACTACCGTAATTAACAGAACCTAAATTATTTTTATTCCAATCGACATTTGAAACTTTAATTGCTAAACCTGACATAAAAACTCTCCACTTATTTTTGTTGTGTAAAAAATTTGATTAAAATCGATATTTTAGTTTTAGGATTTAATCAAAATAAATTAATTTTGTTGCTCGCTTAAATGGTAACTAAAAATAACGCACCAGTTATATAAATGGTAATCTTCATTACCTATACGATAGACAATGTTATTATTATCATGCAACTCACCAGCATTCCGTTTCTCTATATCGAAAAAACCATAAGTAATTATTAGATTTTTTGGGCTCTCTTTGCACTCTATACGAAGCGTATCACAATTATTATCATCACTAAGTCGTTCAACATTAGTTATAATTTCTTTGCCCACTGAATTTTTTATTGAAAACCCTCTATTTGGGATAGTTAAATTTTTATTTTCGAAATATTCAGGTTTATCAAATGTTAAACCAGATTTATTAAATTTCAGGTTTAAAAATTTACCGTTAATAGTGTGAGAAATTGGATGTAATGGTTGCCAATCTTCACCCGATATAACTTTACTCAAAACATAACCGTAATAGGCGCCTAATAACTTAGAGCTTGGCCCTAATAAATGCCATTCATCATGATATCTCAACTGATATATAGGTGTAGCCAGATAGAATCCACTACCTTTTTCAAGCGCTAATTCTAATTTTGCTAATGCAACATCTGGATAACCTTCTGAATTTTTAGTAGAATAAGAGGAAGACACTTGATACATAATAAATGGTAAATCTGAATAATCATCACCTGTAATCGCCTCTATATCTTGGATAAGATCAGTGCGTAATTGTTTCAAGGCTTTTTTATATTTATTAATACCTGTACCATAATTGTACTCACCTTGAGTCCAAGTAATTGCCATCACCCTATATGATTTTCGTTGTTCAAAGGCCATACGCATACCATTTCTAACATCTTCAAGGATATAATTATAGTACTCAGTACCTTTAGATAACTCTGATATAGACTTGCCACCTCTTGCACAGCAAGAAGAAAGTATCCATTTATTTTTTAATGATTTTTTATCAAACTCACGAAGAAACATATCTGCAGTGCCTGCAGCAGGTGTTTCACCATTCACCTCATTCAGCCACTCACGATGATTGTCTAAGAACTGGTATTTATTTTGCGAAGCGTATCGTGTTTTGATACCATGATTAAACATTTTTGCTGACGATGAAAAACTAGTTGGTGTCTGAATTGGTAGAGAATTTGAACCTTCTGCTAGAGATTGACCATAAGTAATAATATGATTAATATCAGCAAGCCCTGAATCAGGTGGATAGATTAATGTTTTTAATTTAGCAGCAAATTGATTATCAATATTAAATTTTGTATTACCCTCTTCATCAATTTTGAAAGAGATATTGCCTTGCTCATCAGCAATAGTAAAACCATTTTCTTGAGTATTATTGAATGAAAAATTTTCTGGTATTGACTTTTCAGGATCCAATAAATCGTTTAAATTTACCATAATTGCTATTTGTCCTTAGTTATATATAAAAAGCAAAATACAGTTATCAAATTAAACAAGGTTTGTTATAACAAACAAGTAACGAAATAAACCTGTTTTACTTTTATTTGATTCTAGTTTTAGAAAACCTAAAATGAATAGCAGATACAACCATATGATTTGCTTTTAACATTTTTAAGTTATTTTTTAGACATCGATGTTGATGATCTATGTTGTTATAATTGATTTAAAAACTTTCTCAATTCGAGAGCAAATTTGCGATTGATTTTAAATTCTGAAAATCCGTTTTCATCAATTCTAAAAACAACATTACCTAACCTATCAATAATCGAAAAACCATTATTCGGGGTATTAGTAAATGCTGAAGGTTCTTTATTGATAAAGTGAAAGTTACCGTCTTTATCGATTTTTAAAACATATTCACCATTTCTATTACAAATATAATAGCCATCCTCTTTTACATCATAAAAATTTTGTGGAAGCGTGTTTGTTTGATACGGTATATCATTTAATGTTTCATTTGAATTTGTCATATTATTTTTACCTTTGTTATTCATATAAAAAATATAGCTAAATAATTAAATTAGATCTGATATTACTTTTCATAAATAAGAAGATATCATCCTCCACCATACAAATTTGTATTGTTCTATCTTTTTGAAAATATGAGTTTTATAGTTTTTGATATATAAATTATTTTTAAGACAATATAATTACGTCTAATTGAAAAAAAGCTTGGATTTTTTGATTAGCCTAATTTAATTTGCTAAAACGCGAAAAAATGATTATAAACTTCGATTTTTATTGAGGATAACTTATCGATAAAGCATACCTAGTTTGAAACAAGTAATACTTTAATTCATTTAATGTTTAGCTATTAAATAGTGATGTAAGCATACTTTTTTTAAATTTTTACACTTGAGGGGTGAATTGTACTTTTAAAAACATCGTAATTACTGCCTAAAATATTTAACAATCATTACTAGAATTAATCATTTAAATTTATGGTAGATAGGTGGTTATACCCTATTTGTAGCTGCACTTAAAAGCTTCTATACCACGTTTTAAAACATGCACTTTTTCACTTTATTAGTTAGCATTAAGCAATAAATGAAAAGTTATTTGATAATTTAAATTATAATCATAAAGTTAAAATCTTTTTCTAGCCATTTATTAGCAAGAAAAAACCCACAATAATTGTGGGTTTTTAATTTAAAAATGAATTAATGATTATAGATATGCTTCGAATTCAGTAAAAATTTGTTGAATCTTAGTAATTTCAGATGGAGTTAAACCTTTTCCTTCAATTCCACTACTAAATGTAGCATACATCTTCATTGTACCGTTACCTGGATTTTTAATAGTGTTATAATTTAATAAAGATGGGCAGAATTTAGCACATGAACGCGGAACATATTTTGTTAAATTAACAGCACGATGACGGTAATCTAATGAAGTTCCATCAACATGAATAACATAAACACCGACAGGATCTTGTGGATCTTCAGATTTTGATACAGCAGCATTTTTACCATTATTCCATTTAAAGATAGCTTGGTCGAAGAAATCTGCATTACCAGCAGAAGAAAATGCATGTACGTGGTTTACTTCGTCTTCTCCGCCCCAATCAAATCCATAAGTAGAAGGTTTAGACATCATAAATACCAAACATAAATCCTTGCCTAATGAACCATCAATGATTTGATGATCATAAAGATCTGCACGACTTTCGATTTTTGTTCCATCATATCGAACTGTTGGGTAATCGCTATATCGATCTATAACATTGTCACCGATTATACTATACTTAATATGCTCAAAGTTATTGTTAGGGGATGCTAAATAAAACAAACCAGTACATTTATTATGCAATCCTTCTTGAACTAACTTATTAATAAACAGTGCTAAAGCGAAATTGTTTGGACGAGCTTCTCGCTGATTACTAAAATCGCCGGTTTTTTCAATGTATTTCTTATAAATGGTAACTGCTTCTAAACTAATCATTTTTTCAATGTCAGCCATTGAAATTAAGTTACTGTTCTGAATTAGATCTTGTAAATTTGACATAAAATTCTCCATTATTTGTTATTTAAGTTAAAAAGAAATTTGCGTTCAACTTTGAATAAAAGTTTATTTCGCAAGGTTTTACTAATGTTATTACACAAGGTAATAATCGAAAATGACTCACTATTTAGTAAAATAATAGCCAGTCATATCGATAGGTAGATAGCGAAGTTGTTATTAAACAACCTACTATTCATTTTTTTGATTAAAAGAATGGGTTATTGCATTGACTGCCAACCAAAATGGGGGATAGCATTAATATAACGAGTTAATTTAGTATAAATTTAAGTCAATTAACTCATTAAAACCACGCTATGAAAGGGTGTTAAAATATGTATTAAAAACTGGGTATTTTTATTTGATACCTTACGCCGCTATAGAAAACAGAAATTAGATTAATAAGTTATTGATATATCATTCTAATTTCTATCAACCACCTTATTGGTTTAAAGCTCGAATTGCCCTTTTATCTTGATTACACTTTTCAATAACATTGAGCAAATGTTCGTTATATTTAAGACTACTCGCAAAGGTTAATGGTTTAGGTGGTAAAGCAGGTAAGCAATCAGTTAATAAGCTTTCGGATATTGGTCGATTGATGTAAACTTTTTGCTCTTTCGTACAAGCTGTTAGTAATATCACTAGGAACATACTCATTAGCACATTGGTTATTTTTAAGTAAGTCATCAATTTTTTCCTGCAATTCTAAGGATTGATTTTCAAGGTTTCGTTTTGTAATTTCGTTATTAGCAATAATTTGATTATCTTTTATCGTTTTCTGTTCAAGCTGAGAAAGCTTATTAGTCAGTTCTTGAACTTGTTCTAACCTTTGTTTAGATACCTGGATTTGTTTTATATACAAACAAATTAATATCAAACATAGAAACATAAAAACACCTGCAATTTTTGCCATTTTTATTTCCCTAAAAGATTAGTTAGAAATGATTAAATAAATCTTCTTCAGCTTGTCTACGATTAGCTAAGCCAATGCATGATTGTTTAACACCATTGACAGTTATTTTGTTCCAACGACAAAACTCTTTCGATGCACCAAGGTAGTCACCAATATTTAATTTTGCTAATAAAGTCGATTGATTAAATGCTGATACACCGACATTAAATACAAATGAGCATAACGCATCATATTGGTTTTGATTTAACTTAACTTTCACCAATTTATTAATCGACTGCTCAACTGGATATAAGTCTTGCATTAAAAAACATTCAGCTTGTGCCTGACTTATTCTGTCATTCTCTTTCACATTTTTGGTGTGACCATAACCAATGGTCCAGATTCCAGCTGGACATTTATAGGCTTTGACCGCTAAACTTTCAAAACTTTTGATAAGTTCTAACCCTTTTTCACTAATAATCATTACATTGTCCTAATATTGTTTAGTGTTATAAATCTGTATATTGCATTGAAATTTTTTAGATAATTGATGGGAATCAGAAGAAATAAAAAAGAACATTATTAACTATCAATAAATAGTAAAAAAATAATCAATAATTTTTAGAATAATTTATTACATTGATTATGTGATTAATTTATTTCAATAATCTATAAAAATAACTTATTAATCATTATCTTTCATTTTTTTAAGTAATTTTTCTTCTAGGATTTTAATTAAATTAGCGCCTGACCAGCCTGCCAAACCTGCAACTCCTCCAGCCATTTCAAAAGCCCAATTGAAATAACTAGCAATAAGGATGACCAAAGCACCCGCAAAAATCGATATAAATATTTGAGCAATTAACGTCCACAAAAAGAACTTATGACCATTAAGTAAGTGATAGCAATAACTGGCTAATGAGCCAAGTAACGTAACAAAAAATAAATATACAACAACTATCCAATGGATATTATCGGGATCTTTGATTGGCATATGTTTAACCTTATAAGTGTTTTTGAATTAGATAATTAAAATGAATGATGTTCGAATAGGTATAATGTGAGTTTTTTTAAACATAAACTAAAACACCAATGTTAAATTGGTTTGATTAGTACTCAATTGTTTGATACTAAAATAACTTATTTATCGATAAATAATATTAAGCAGGAAAATCCTATTTATCCTAACTATAAACTAGTAATTATTTTTTATAATCAATCTACGCGATCTGATTGAGATAATAAGAACGATAATTTGTACAAATAGAAAGGTATAAACATTTTTAATTTTGATGGAATTGGTTAAATGTTACTTTATGATTTTATTATAAGATTTACTAAATAAAATAAATAATTATAAATCAAACAATATCGTTTAAAACAATTCAAAGGATAGGATCATTATCACAATATTGGAGTGTAATAAAATGACGATTTTAAATACTAACCAATAACAAATATATTAACATTATATTTTTATTGTTTTTTATTCAATTTTTCGTGTTAAAAAGGTGGTGCAATAAAACAGAAAGTAGTCATTAAAGATAACGAATAATTAAACTAGGCATGCCATTAAACTAATAAATGATAAACAAAGCATATTATCTTTTAATAAAAAAATTAAAGACAGCCAAAATATATAATGAAAATATTTTAAATTAAACAACTTCATGTTAAAGCAATTAGATAGGTAATATCAATTTTAATCACATAACAAAAAAGCCCGTCTATTGCTAGCGGGCTTTTTTATGCGTTTAAATTTTGATTATGGACTAATTATATATGCTTATTTGCGCAATGTCAAGCATTTTCACTGCAATGTTTAACATTTTTACTACTTTTATTGAAAAATGGATAAATATTTCCACCCACAAAACTTTGTGCCTGATTCAAAATATTGATAATGTCGTGAGGCCTTTTACCTATCGCTTTCGCTTGTGCATTACAAGACACATTCTTTAAGTAATACGCCACTAACACCGTCCATTGCACCGGATTATATTCTTTCAAACTCAAAACAGCATTATCAACAACCTCTGCTTCTTGCTCTGTCA